>JAEUHQ010000082.1 GCA_016794565.1 Planctomycetota bacterium
TCGCGGCGTTCAGGGCCGCACCGTCGGCAGCTCGATCGCGAACACCGTTCGTCCCGCGGCGGACCCGACGAGTCGGATCGAGCCGCCGTGCGCCTCGACGAGGCGGCGGCAGATCGCGAGGCCGAGGCCCGTGCCCGACGACTTGGTCGTGAAGTAGGGTTCGAAGAGTCTGGCTCGAACGGCGTCGGGCACGCCGGGACCGTCGTCGCGGACCTCGACGACGGCGCGGTCACCGGCGATGGTGGATTCGATTGCCACGACGACGCCCGCTGGAGCGGCCTCGACGGCGTTCTGCACGAGGTTCACGAACACACGCGCCATCGCGTTGCCGTCGATCGCGACGCGCGCGTCGGGCGCGGCACCGATGAACGAGATCGTCACCGGCCTGCCGGCGAAGAGTCCGACGCACTGCTCCCGAAGCTGTGCGAGCCACGGATCGAGCGCGACGACGCTGCGCGCAGCGGCGGCGACACCGGCGAACGCACGGAAGTCGCCGGCGATGCGATCGAGCGCCTGGGTCTGCTCGAGCACGGTCCGCGCGAGTCGATCGGCGACGGCCTCGGCGCGCGGGTCGTTGTCGGCGCGCGCGCGCTGCAGCATCTGCGCGGCTAGCCGCATCGGCTGCAGCGGGTTCTTCACTTCATGCGCCACCTGCCGCGCCATCTCGGCCCACGCTTCCGCCCGCTTCAGTGCAACGAGCCGCTCGCGGCCGAGCGCGAGTTCGTTCGCCATCTGGTTGAACGCTCCCGCCAGTTCGCCGAGCTCGGGGCCGCCGCGTGGGGGAACCGATACGGAGAGGTCTCCGCGCGCGACCCGGCGCGTCGCATCCACGAGCGCCCGCACGGGCGACACGATCGTTCGCGACGCGGCGAGTGACCAGAAGACGAGCACGCCGAGCGTCACCAGGATCGCGAGGAGGAGGACACGCTCGAACGCGTCGCTCGCGGCGAACAGTTCGGCCTCGGGGACCATCACACCGACGACGAAGTCGCGGCTGCCGCGCGTTCCACATGGCGAGTAGCCGACGCGCCACCGAGAACCGTCCGCCGCCGCGAACTCGCCGCGCCCGGTCGCCATGACGTGTTCGAGTTCGACGACGAGACCCGGCGGCTCGAGGGCACGGCCGTACCACGACCGATCGGTGTGCGCGAGCACGACACCCTGACGCGAGACGAGACAAACGGCGGCCGACGGGAGGTTCGCGCGGGCCGCGAGCACGTCGCGTGCTTCGTCCAGCACACGCTGCACGCCGGTCCATCGGAGCAGCGCGAACAGGACACCGGGCGGGCCGTCGCGCCGCGGCACATCGAGCGCGAGCCCGAGGTGATGGCTGGCCGGATCCATCGAGCGGTGGTCCTGCCCGCGGTGCAGGTAGCCCGAGCGTCCCCAGGGCAGGAACAGGGCACCACGCTCGGACTGTGTGCGCTGGAACCACTCGGTGTCCGCGACATTCGCTGGGATCAACGCCGCGCGCCGCGCGTGCGTGCCGGGATCGAGGCGCTGGCCGTCGCGCCAGTAGACGACGTCGCCCGCCGGAGCGGCCAGCAGCAGAAGATCGAGGAAGTCGTCGAGCAGTCCCGGCACGAGCTCGATCTGCTCCCCGAACGCATCGACTTCCTCCGCGAACTCGCGCGAACCAGGAGTCTGCTCGAGCACGCGTCGGGCGATCTCGCGAACGATCGCGCAGGCCTGATCGGTCCGCTGCAGCAGCGCGTCGATCTGCTGTGCGTGATCGGCGGCGAGCTGCGGCAGGAACACCCGCACGACCTGCTCGTCGATCTGCTCGCGCATGCTGCGCAGCGAGAACCACCCGTAGCCGAGCAGGGGCAGCACGGCGGACACCACGAGGGTGGCCACGAACCGGCTCGCCAAGGACATTCGCACGGCGCGGATGCTACCTCTCGCGGCGGAACGTTGACCGCGCGCCGACGGCGCCGCGCTACGGCGCCTTGCCTTCGGTTCCGCTCTTCGGGACGACCTTCTCGCGCAGGCGCTTCACCCGATCCGGCCCGTCCTTCCAGCCGGGATAGAACTGCATCGCGGCTTCGTAGTGCATCAGTGCCGACACCGGGTCGTCGGCCTTCTCCGCGGCTTCTGCCTTCTCCCATTCCACGGCTGCGCTGTCGACGTCGATGCGAAGGGCCGCGACCCGCCCCTTCTCGTCGACGAGCCCCTCGGGCCACGCCTTCACGATCTCCTCGAATGCGGCGAGCGCCTCTTCCTTCTTGCCGAGCACCTCGAGATCACGGGCGGCCTGGTATCGCGACTCACCCTCCATGCGGCGCAGCTGCACGATCAGCTCCGTGATGGCCGTCTTCGCCATCGTCGTGAGCGCGAGAGCCTTGTCGAGGTGATGGCGAGCGACGTCGAACTGCCCCATCCGCATCGCCCGCTGCGCCCGCTCCGCCAGCGACGAGGCTTCGACCTCGCGTTCCGCGGTCGCGACCAGGTCGTCGACACCGGGAAGCGAAGGGTCGAGCTTGCGCGCGGTGCGGAACTCGAGCAGCGCCGCGCCGAACTGGTCGCGCGACTGGCAGTCTCGCCCGCGCTCGAGCGCGCGCATCGCGATCTCGCGCTGCGCCTTCTTGCCGATGGTCTCCGCGTCTTCGCGGCCCGGATCCATCGTCACCGCGAGGTCGGTGTGCCAGCGGACCTCGACGTAGCGGAACTCGGGCAGCTTGCGCACGGCCTCGAGGAACTGCGCCTGCGCCCGATCCGAGAGCTGCTTCAACGACTCGCGAACCCGCTCGGCACCGTCGATCGCCGGCTCGAATTCGGGGACGACCGAGAGTGCCGCGAGGTAGGAGCGCATCGCGCCGTGCAGATCCTTGCGCAGCAGCCGTTCGTCGCCTTCCTGCGTCGAACGACCGGCCTTCTTCAGCAGCGCGCGATGCCGCAGGTCGTCGGCGCCCGGGTAGTCCGGGTCGAGGCCCTTCAGCGTCGCGAGGTCGGTCAGGGCGAGTTCCTCGCGCTCCTCGAAGATGTCCAATCGCGCGCGGCCGAGAAGAGCCGCCTTGCGGGACGCGGTCCACGCCTGCTCGAACTCCGCCGTCGGAGTGTCGCCGACCGCCATCATCTCCTCGCGCGCACGGTCGAGGACCAGGAACGCGCGCTCGGTGTCACCGAGCCGGCTCGCCGTCCGACTCTCTTCGATCGCGGAGTTGTTCGCGCACGCCGAAAGGAACAGCAGTGCGGACAGCAGGAGGCGCTTGTCGGTCATGGGATCGCGGCGGTGGCCGGGCCAACGGGGGGCGCCGGAATGCCCGGCGCCCTGAGACTGACCTGGGCGGCCCATCTTCCCGCCGCCGAACACGATGTCCACAGCTTCGGCTCGCGGGTTCGTGGCGTCGGCCCTCGTGTGCATGTCGGGGCCGGCCGACGTCGGTCCGGCAGCTTCGGTGAAGTGCGCCGGGATCCCGCTGCCGGTCCGATCGACAGTCCGCCGCGATCTGGCTCGAAATGCCTCAACCCGGGACGCATCGCCGTTCGATGTGGGGGCCGTGATGGAACAGAAAGGCGATATCACGGACGCCTTCGACGACGACTCCTTGCGCGACTCGATCGCGAAGGCGGACCAGACCGGCGTCTGGCGCGAGGCGACGGGCACGTTCACCGACCCGAAGCTCGAAGGGATCCGGAAGCAGCTCGCGGAGCCCGAACGCCTGGACTACGCCGAACGCCGACGACGCGACCTGCAGCGCGCCGCACTCGCGAAGGCGGCGCCCGCGACCCGGGCCGTGTCGCCCGAGCCGGCGTTCGACTGGCGCGAAACGGTCGTCGCGACGCAGACGCCGCCGCCCCCGACGCCCAACGAAGTGCTCTCGCAACTGCAGGATCGCGTGTCCGGCAACGGGCCGTCGGCCTTGCCGCCCGAGATCGACCACCCGCTGCTGGGCCTCGTGCGCCCCGTGCTGTCGGGGTTCTCGGTGTTCCTGCCCATCTCCGTGACGACGATGGTCTTCGTCGGCGCACGCTTCGACCTGCCGGTCCGCGGCCTGGTCGCCAGCATCGGGGCGGGCATCGCGTGGCACGAGTTCCACGCGGGCCGCTTCCGCGCGCCCCTGATCGGCCTCGCGGTCTACCTTCTGGCGTTCCTGACGACGCCGGGGCCGTGGGGCAACCGCGAGATCCTCGCGTGCATGGTCGGCTTCGTGATGACCCTGCTCGGTTCGGGCCTCGTCGGCTTTCTCCGCGAGCGGGATGCCGGCGGGTCCGCCTGAAGGAACGAACGCGAGCGCGCTGCCGCGCCGTTCGTGGCGTCAGGCCTTGCTGATGAACGCTTCGAGGTCGCCCTTCAGCTCCTCGAGTCCGTACGTCGGCACCGTGATGCAGCGGTAGATGATGCGCTCGAGTTCGGGCGGCGTCTTCGGGTTCAGCACGTGCGGCGGGCTGTAGCTGAAGAAGTAGCTCAGCGAGAGTCGCTGCGTCTCGCCTCCCTTCTGCTGCCCCGCGAACTCCCACGGCACTTCGTCGAACGGCAGCGTGCCCGTCAGGATCTCGTAGATCATGATGCCGGTCGCCATCACGTCCGCCTTGCTGTCCGTGAGCAGGAGCGGGTTGTAGTGCGGCGTCGCGGTACCCATGCGCCCGTCTGGCAGACGCATCGCGGGGTCCAGCAGCACGACCTTGCCGCTCGGCTTCACGATGACGTTCTCGGGCTTCAGGTCGCCGTGGTACTCCATCGTGCCGGCGGCCTTCGTCGCGATCAGCGCACGCACGATCGCGAGGAACCAGTTGAGGTGGATGCCTTCGAGGCTGCGGATCTTCTCGCGCAGCGTCTTGCCCCGGACGTACTCGAGCACGAGCACCGGGTTGCCGTCGATCATGAGGCGATCGATCAGCGTGACGACGTTCTCGTGCTGGCAGTTCGACAGCAGGTCGCCTTCGGCGCGCAGCATGGCGTGCACTTCCTGTTCGTCGAACAGGTCGATGCGCACGCCCCGCGGCTCGAAGAACACGCCGTCCGCCGGCAGTTCGTCCGGGCTGATGCCCTCCGGCGTGCGCCGTGACGTGACCTCGAGGAGGCGCGTCACCTGGCGGCCGCCGCCGGCGGAGGCACCGACCTTGAGCGCCACCTTGTTCCCGGACTCCTCGTGTTGCGCGAGGAACACGGAGGCGAAGCCTCCGCGCCCCAGGAAACGGGTGATCCGGTAGCCCGATACCACCTCACCGACGGCAAGCTTCATCATCCGCTGTCTGTCCCGGTTGCACGCGAGGAGGGTCTCCTCCCCGCGCCACTCTTTTCGGTATCCCCTTTCTGCGAGTTGAGTTAGGACAAACTCCGACGACCTCGGGACGGTGCTAACGGGGGTTCGCGACCAGCGCGACCTCGCAGCTCGCGAACGGTGTCCGCGCGACCCGCTCGCCGCGTCTCTGCTCGACGAACCAGTGGAAGGTCCCCGCCTCCGCGAGGCGCTCGCGGACCGCCGCGTCGGGGTGCCACTCGGCCGCCGCGATGCCATCGACCCGCAGCAGCTCCGCGTACGACGCGTCGCAGACGACCACGGCGAACGGCACGCGATCCGCCGGCGCGCTCCACGAAAATCGGTCGGGAACGGCGGTGATGCAGCCGTCGGGAGAAAGTGGGCCCGCGGGCAAAGGCCAGGACGCTGGTGGTGCCGATGAAACCCCGCCAACATGCCGTGCTATCGGATGGACCGAACCGAACGGATGCAGCGCCGCTGCCACGGCGATCGCGATCATCGAGATCCCGAACAGCCGTGGCCAGAGGGGCCGCGGGCGCATCGCACGCACGCGCATCGCCGTCGCCTTCGCCTCGGCGCTGACGACGCGCCATGGACGACGGAGATTGCGTCCGTCGGGTCCGACGAGTCGGCCGGGCCCCGCATCGGGCTCCAGGTAGCGGTGTGCGCCGAACAGACCCCACTTCGCCATGAACCGATGATCGGAACGACCCGCCGCCGGCAAGAGCCCTTTCCCATCGCGCTTCTGTTCGCCCTGCTGGCTGCCTGCGGCGGCGGCGGCGGCGGTGGCGCCAACGTGCCGCCGACCATCGTGAGCGCCGCCTACGTGGGAGCCGGCACACCGGTGGCCGGCGAAGAGCTGCTGCTGTTCTTCTCCGAAGACGTCCAGGTCGCGGGCCCGATCCTGGACGATCTGGACGTCGCGCTGTCGGCGAGTGCGACACTCGGGGCGGTGGCGACGGCGCCGGTGCAGCTCACGAGCCGAGCGATCGCGGTGACGTTGGGCGCGGGAGTAGTCCTGACCCCCGACACGACGTCGGTCGCGCTCGCACCGGCCAACGACGCCGTGCGCGACACGGCGGGTGCCCTCGGGACCGGGGGCGCGGCCGTGGTGATCGGGCGCAGCGACGGCCAGAGCCCGACCCTGACGCGCGTCACGGTGTCCGGGATCGACAGCGAGTTGAACGGCACGGGTCCGGCCGGCGGTCTCCTGCAGGTGCCGCCGAGCGGCTGGTGGTTCGACCTCGTCTTCTCCGACAACGTCGGCGTGAACGTCGCGCGCACGCGGGTGACCGCGACCGTCGACGTCGCGACGTCCGCCGGCGTGCAGCCCGCCGGCACCGACCTCGCTCCGTTCCTCACGCTCGTGTCGTCCACCACGACGACCGCACGCTTCCTCGTCCCGGCGACGACGACCTTCCCGGCTGCACCGGTCACCGTCTCGGGCCAGGTCGTCGACTTCGGCGGCCTCTCGTCCGCGGCCGCGTCGCTGCCGCTGACGGTGCGCGCGTTCACGAACGACGTGCGCCCGTTCGAGACGGACACGAACCCGCAGCAGGTCTGGTTCCTCGACTTCACGCGCGACATCGAGGCGTTCACGACCAGCGCGATCGCGGGCGGCGTCGCGGTGAACGTCGTCAACGCGTCGAACGCTCGCAGCGACTTCGAGGACATCCTGCACGTGCTCGGCCTACTGTCCGCGACGCCCATCGCGAACGTGTCCGGCACCCAGAGCAGCAACGATCTCGCGGCGGCCAACGTGAAGGACCAGATCCTCGCCAATCTCGCGAGCCTCTATTCGGGCGCGAACGTCATGTTCACGCTGACGCAGCCGTCGGGAACGTTCGGCGGCTCGTCGAGCGTGGCCTACGCTTCGCTCGGGTTCTCGCGCATCAGCATCGCCGGCTCGGCGTCGTCCGCGGGAGTGCTCGGCGTCGCGATCTTCGACCCATCGAACGCCACGCAGAACGACGACACCAAGACCGACTTCTCCGGCGTGCGGCTCGGCGTCTTCCTGCACACGATCGTGAACAGCGGCCTCGGCCCACCCGCGTCGAGCGCGTTCCGGATGACGTTCTCCGCGTTCACGCCTTCGCTCGGCGGCACGCCGATCGGCAACGACGCGCAGGACGGGCAGCGCCTGCTGCATGCACTCGTGGACTCGCGCACCAACGCGATCGACGCCGCATTCGAAGACCTCGGGCGCTTCATCGCGGTCGTGACGGCGCACGAGTGCGGTCACTCCATGGGACTCGTGCGCAACGGCGCGATGCCCACCGGCCTCTACGGCAACGACGCCACGAACTTCCCCGGCTCGCAGGACGGCCACATCCGCACGGCGGCGCTCTTCCCCATCGGCGCCACGAACGTGATGAGCCCGTCCCTCTCGTACAGCAGCGCGATCAACGCATCGACCGCGTTCAACACCCTCAACCTGGCCTACCTGCGCGAGCAGGTGTTCTACGGAAACTGACATGGTCCTGCTCCGCCTGCTCGCGACATCGCTCCTCTTCGCCTGCCTCCTCCCCGCCCAGGACCTTCGTCGCGGTCTCGTCGACGCCGACTTCGTCGCCGTCGCGCGGGCGATCGGCAAGAAAGAACACGACGCGGACCTCGTGCTCCATCGCCTGCAGGTGATCCGCCGGATCCGCGGCGACGAGGCGCAGACGGTGACCGTGCTCGACTGGCCGAACCTCGCGCTGCACGCGCGACCGATGATCCGGCAGTCGCGCCTCTACTGCCTTCAGGACGCCTCCGCGCAGGCGACGCGGCTCGGTCTGCCCGCGGCCGACGGCCCGTACTTCAAGATGGTCGGCTGGAGCGGCAGCAACCCTCTCGTCGGCGAGAACGTCGAAGGCGATCCGAACGTGCAGTTCGCCGCCCTGCTCGCCCGCAGCGAAGCGGGCACCCCGCCGACCGAGACCGCCGCGGACCTGTGTTCGATCGCGCTTCTCGGCGCGCCTGGGCTGCGCACCGAAGCAGCGCGGTTCCTCGCGGAGCGCCCGACACTGCGCGCCAAGATCACCGAACTGCAGTGGAGCCGCATCCTGACGCGCACCAGCGGCGAGATCGACGACGTGGCGCACAAGATCGCGCTGGCGGAGCTGTGCGCCGAACAGGGCCTCCCTGGCCTGCTCGACTCGCTCGCAGTGTCGCTGGGCCAGGTGCAGGATGCCGAGTACGCGCGCACCGTGGGCCGCATCGGCGCTCTTTTGCACGGTGAAGATGCGACGACGAAGCTCGAGGAGCGTCTGCGGCTCGCGGGCCAGGAGAAGGACCGCGCCGCGCTGCTCCTGGCGATCGGCGCCACCAACACGTCGTCGGCCCTCGAAGCGTTGCTGCGCATCGACTCCGCGAGCGGCGGCAAGGATGCCGCGGTCGAGGCAGCGCTGCGCGAGCATCGTTCGCCGCGGGCGAAAGAGGCGGTGGCCCGGCGGAAGTGAAAACACTGCCTTCCGCGCGGACCACCGACGGGAGTCACTCCCGAAGAGTCACGCCGACAAGGATGCGTGCGGTCGCGGCGAAGACGAGACGAGGTGGGCTCCGCAGGCAAGCGAGCACGGGACGAGAGGAGCAGGGAGATCCGGAGGAGACTGCACCTGCCGCAACCGCACGCGCCGATTCGACGCGCGCGACGGGCCGACGGGTTCCGCCCGACAATGCAGAATCGCCGCACGACCAGAACCGAATGCCGGCGCGCGAGCGATTGACCCCGGATCACTTACGGCGGATCGACAACGTGGCGCCGGCGCGCGCGCAACACGCCTCCCGGGGGCAGATCAACGACGCAACGAGTCGCCCGCGCGGCGAAGGCGACCGAGAATGCGCAGGGCGTAGACCCGCTCCTCGAGTTCGGACCGGGCCTGCAGATCGACCGCGGTGCGGGGTAGGCGCGTGCCGTTGCCGTGCCAGCGCGCGTCCGGCGCCTCGGGGTCGGGATTCGACAGGAACGCCGCCGCGTCGGCGTTCAGTGTCCACTCGACCATCGGCCGCAGTGCGTTGCCGGCGAACAACGCCAGCCGCGGCGCGGCCGGCCCCTCGAGATCGAGTTGCAGTTCGAAGCCGCCGCGCAGGAGCCAGCGCAAGCGATCTGCTTCGGACCGCTGCAGTCCGGCGCCCGCGGGGAAGATGCCGTCGGCGCGATCCGCGACCGCCGCGATCGCCGTGACCGCACGCCGCACGTCCGCGTCCGCCTCGCGATGCTGCCGCTGCATCGTCGACAGTGACTGACGCAACGGTGCCGTGAGCACGACGAGCCGCTGCGAAGGAACCATCGCCTCGCGCGATCCGGCGACGAGCACGCGGTCGAGCACGACGAGCGGCCCGAGCGCAATGGCGCGGAACAGGTCCCCGCCGTCGCCGCAGCAGCAGAGGCGCACTCCACCCCAGCCCGCGCGAGTGACGACTTCGACCGACGGTTTGCCGCGCCGCCAGGGCTGCAGCGCCCGCTCCCCCGAGAGCACCGTGACCTCGCGCAGGCGTTCGCGCGAGCCGGGTGCGAGCGCGACACGCACGACCGCACCGTCGCCGAGGCGCAGTTCCAGCCCCGAAGCGAACGGCCCGGCGAACTCACCCGAACGCAGGTGCAGGTGACCGTCGGGCGCGACGAGCAGTTCGCGGCCGGAAGGGAACGTCAGCTTCACGCCGACGGTGCGACACTCGATGCGGACGCCACCGGGCGTCGTGCAGCCGTCGTCCGACCAGCGCAGATCGCTGCGTTCGTCCGCGATGCCCCCGTCGCCGAGCCCGAACTCCGCGAGCGGCACCGGATCGCCCGACGCCGCCAGCACGACCTCGGGCTGCATCGCCGGATTCGCCGCCTTGTCGGTCGGCGGCTTCTGCGGGAGCAGCGCCGCCAGGATCACGATCGCCGGGAGTCCCATGGCACCGGGCCTATCGGCGCGGGGCCGGCCCGGCCTGAGGCCCAACCTGCGGCGGTCAGTCTGCCTTCGTCGGCACGCCGAGCTGCTCGGCGACGACGGCGAGGAATGCGCCGACGTCGGTCACGATTCCCTGGCTCTGCGCCGACCCGCGGTCGCTGAGCTTGCTGACCACGGCCGGATGGATGTCGACGCACACCGTCAGCACGTCGGCGGCGATCATGTTGCCGGTGCCGATACCGTGCAGCATCGAGCTCAGGATGATCACGAGACCCGCGTTCTCGAGGATCTTCGCGTAGCTCTCCTGCGCCTTGATGAGGTCCATTTCGGTGTCGGGCAGGGGCCCGTCGTCGCGGATGGAGCCGGCCAGCGAGAACGGCACCTTCGCCTTCACGCACGCGTGCATGACGCCGCTCTTCAGGATGCCCTTCTGCACCGCGTTCGGGATGCTGCCGGCGCGCCGGATCGTGTTGATCGCGCGCATGTGGTGCATGTGCCCGTGCACGGCCGGCCGCCCGTTCGCCAGTTCGATGCCGAGGCTCGTGCCGTAGAGCGCGACCTCGATGTCGTGCACCGCCAGCGCGTTGCCGCTCAGAAGGCCGTCGACGAGGCCCGCGCGCAGGATCGCGGCGAGCGTCGGCGCGGCGCCGACGTGCACGACGACCGGTCCCGCGACGAGCACGACCTTCTTGCCCTCGCTCCGCACACGGCGCCACTCGCGCACGACTTCCTCGACCTGGGCGGCGAGGCGACGCTCCGAACTGGCGCCGCCCTGCATGAAGCCGAACTTGCCCTCCTGCAGCTTGCGCGACGTGTGCGGCGTGACGCGGATGCCGGCGTAGCCGGTGACGAGACGCTGTCCCTTCTTCAGGTCGCGCAACTTCACACAGCGCACGTTCCCGTCCTCGAGGACCAAGGTGGCGTCCATGCGCTGGCTCGCGACCGGGACCCATTCCCCGCCGATGCGCACTTCGGTCGACAGGTTGGTGGACGAGTAGAACCCGTCCGGGGCCACCCCGTCCTGCTCCACCGCGGCGAAGACCGCGTCCTGGGTCTCGGTCTCCGACAGCCCGAGCGACATCAGGTCCGCGCGAACACGCTCGAAGCACGTCCCGTCGGGAGCCGTGACCTCGAGTTCGAGTTCGCTCTCGTCGAGGCGGTGCTTGCCGATGTCGAGCCGCAGGACGCGATAGGTCGCCCCGGCGGCTTGCACGGCCTCCAGAGCGTCGGACATGAGGCCCGAGTCGATGAGGTGTCCCTTCGCACGGAACGTCGCGGTGATCGGCTTCTTGGACTTTGCCACGCGGCCGAAGGTAGCCGGGCGGCCGGCACACGGGGAAGGGAGAATGGCGGCCCGGTCGGGCTCCCGCGGCGGTGAACTGGCGACCACTGCGGCACGTTCGACCGCGCACACCGGGTCGTCACGGCACGACCCTGCCGATCGCCGGCACGCGGCACTAGCATGCGCACCGCTCCGAGCTCCCGCCCGATGTCCCCTCTCGCAGAGACGCTCCTCACGGCCGTCGGTCAGACCCTTCGCGGCAAGGAGGACGCGATCGAACTCGCGATCGTGGCGCTTCTCGCCGGCGGCCACCTCCTGATCGAAGACAACCCGGGCGTCGGCAAGACGCTGCTCGCGAAGAGCCTCGCCAAGGCGCTCGATCTGCCGTTCCAGCGCGTGCAGTGCACCGCGGATCTGCTGCCGAGCGACGTCACGGGCGCGCAGATGTGGCACCCGCGCACGGGAGAGCTCACGTTCCGGCCCGGGCCGATCTTCACCTCGGTGCTGCTCGCCGACGAACTCAACCGCACGCCGCCGCGCACCCAGTCGGCGCTGCTCGAGTGCATGGCGGAACGCCGCGTGACGATCGATCGCGAGACACACGCGCTTCCCGATCCGTTCTTCGTGATCGCGACGCAGAACCCGCTCACCGCCGCGGGTACGTATCCGCTGCCCGAAAACCAGCTCGACCGCTTCCTGCTCGGCATCCGTCTCGGCTACCTGGACGCGGAGCAGGAGATCGAGGTCGTCGCGCGCGAGGACGGCCACCGGCTCGTGGACGAACTGCACCCGGTCGCGACGAGGGACCAGCTGCTCGCGGCGCGCGCAGCGGTCCAGAACGTGCGCTGCGCCCGCGAACTGGTGGCGTTCGTCGTCGAACTCGCCCAGCAGACGCGCTCGATGCCGGACGTCGCGCTCGGCGTCAGCACGCGCGGCGCGCAGGCGCTGCACCGTGCGTGCCGTGCTCGTGCGTTCGTGCACGGCCGCGACTACGTGGTCCCCGACGACGTGCGCGCGCTGCTCGTGCCCGCGTGGGCCCACCGCATCACGTGCCGATCGGGCGGCGATCCGACCACCGTTCTGCACGGCATCCTCGCCGAGACCGCCCTTCCCGACTGAGCGCGACGCGATGGCGACCTCGACCAGATCGATCGAGTTCACGCTCAGCGGTCGCGTCGTCGCGTGGCTCGCGGGCCTGGCCACGGGCGCGGCATGGATCGGCGACAACGCGAACGCGCGACTCGCCGCCGCGATGCTCGTCGCGCCCCTGCTCGTCGACTTCCTCCTGAAGCCGCGGCGCCTCCACGAAACCCGCATCCGGCTGGCGCCGCGACGCACGGTCGCCGGCGCCGCCTTCACCGAGCGCCTCGTCGTCGAGCACGCAGGCCGCCTGCCGCTTCGTGAATGCCTCGTGGCGGAGCCGCGCACGATGCGCACCGAACCGCCGGCGCTCCTGGCCACTCTTCGTGCCGGCACGCCCGGCCACGTGTCGTACCGCGCGCGCAGCCTCCAGCGAAGCCACATCGTCGAACGCGTCTTCGTGCTGATGTCGATGTGGCCGCTCGGCATGTTCCGCGCGCGGGCCATCGTCGCCGTCGCCGCGGACCTCGTCACCGAACCGCCGCGCATCCCCCTCTCCGTCGAAGTCGTGCGCGCCATCGCCGAACGCCAGGCGGCGCACGTCGGCAGCGCGCCCCTGCCGGGCGCGGACTTCCATTCGCTGCGCGAACACCTGCCCGAAGAGGACGCGCGCGCCGTCCACGCCCTTCGCAGCGCATCGCTGGGCACGCTCGTCCGCCGGGTGACCCAGGGCCAGCTGCCGCACACGGCGGGCCTCGTGCTCGATCTGCGCCGCCCACCCGGCCGCCCGCTGCATCAGGGCGCGCGCCGTTTCGAATGGAGCCTCGCCGCGTGCGCGTCGCTCGTCGCCGAACTGCGCCGCCGCGCCGCGCGCGTGATCGTGCTCGTCATCGACGCCGAACCGGTCTCGTTCACCGTGCAGGGCCCCGCGCAAGAGACGGATCTGCTGACGCTCCTGTCCGAAGCCACGCCGGCAGCGCACCATCCTCTGCGACCCGACGTGTTCGACGCGCTGCGACGGCTCGAGCACTGCTTCTGGATCCCCGCCGGCGCCTACATGGCGTCGCCCGAGGTCGCGGCGATGCCCGGCGTCGTCACGGTCGTCGGAGGCGACTTCGAATGAGCGGCGCCGAAACGCTCGCCTGGCCGCGCCGCATCGAGTCGATCGCACTGGTCGCCTGCACGCTGCTGGCGCTCGCGAATCTGCCGGCCCCGGAGCTGCCGTCCGCGTGGGTCGTCGCGTTCTCGCTGCCCGCAGCGATCCTCGGTCGTTTGCCGCGCACTTCGCGAACGTGGATCCGCGTCGCGACGGCGATCGCGCTGCAGACGACCGCCTGCCTGCTCGCGATGCAGACGACCGGCGGCCCCACCCGGCCCGCGGCGCTCGCGTGCACGATCCTCCCTCCGCTCGCCTTCGTGACGAGCCGGCAGCGCGACGCGGACCCGGCGCTGGCCCTGTTCCTCGGCTTCTGCGTCCTGCTGGTCGGCACGATCCTCGACGGCGTCAACGTGCCGCTGACGGTCGCGTACGGCACCGCCGCGTGCCTCGCGCTCCGCTGCAGCACACACCTCGCCGCCGCGACGCTGACCCGCCGCACCGGCCCGGCGGCTGCACGCACGTCGCGAACCGCGTTGCCCCTTTCGGCGATCGCGCTGGTGCTCCCGTGCACCGCGGCCGCCGTCCTGGTCGATCGCACGATCGAGATCCTGCCGTCCCCGCGATTGGGCCCGCAATCGTCGCGCGTGCAGGACGGCGGTCTCGCGCGACGGTCGGTCGGACTCGACGACTCGTTCATCCTCGGCGCGGGCGGGGGCGTCCTGTCGGGGCTGTCCGGCGAACAACTCGTCCGAGTGCACGCGACCACGGACGCGGCCGTTCCCTCCGACCTCTACCTGCGATCCGGCTTCTTCGCGTCACCGGGCCTCGATCGCTGGGAACTCGGGGCCGTCGACGCAAAGCCGGCACCGAACGGGGGACGCTGCGTGCTGCGGCCGGCCGACCCGGCGCTGCCGCTGTCGTGGCTCGAGGTCGAACGCTTCTCCGGGGCCAACAACTTCGTCTTCGTCCCTCCGGGCACGTCCTTCGTTCGCGGCATCGGCAACCTCGTGATCGATTCGCCGCGGGAGTGGATCCGCCAGACGCACGGCTCGGCGCTCGACCTCTACGAAGTCGCGTTCCAGCGGCAGCACGATCTGCGCGACGACGCCGCTCCGGTCGCGAACGCACGACGCCTCGGCCTGCTGTCGCTGCCCGCGGGCCTCGACCGCCCCCGCTTCGAAACGCTGCTCGCGCAATGGAACGTGGGCGACGCGGCCAGCCAGGCGACGGCGGCGGTCGCGGCGGGCCTCGCGTCGCGCTGTCGCTACGACCGCATCGATCCCGTGGGCCCGTTCGGTCACGCGATCGAGAACTTCCTGTTCGCCGACCACGATCGGCGCGGCTACTGCATGCACTTCGCGACGGCGGCCGCACTGATGCTGCGCATGCGCGGCATCCCGTGCCGCATCGGCGTGGGCCTCTACGGCGGAGACCCCGACCGAACGAACGCCCGCGCACGCCTCTACGGGTCACAGCACGCGCACGCCTGGGTCGAGATCGCCACCGACGACGGCTACGTGGTGTTCGACCCGACACCGCCGCCGGAACGCGGCGCCCGCATGCCGAGTCGCCAGGACCCCTCGCGTTTCGCCGGCAGGGCCGGCGGGCAGGACGACGGCCCCGGGTTCTTCGCAGCGCTCGCGGCATTCGTCGCGCAGCCATGGGTGCTCGCCGTCGTCGCCGCGTTCGCGTTCGCAGCGTGGTCGGCGCGGCAGAACCAGCGGGTCGGCGCGGCGCCGCGACCGGCCGCACCGGCCCGCAGCGCGCGGCGCCTGCTGGGCCGTCTCCTCGCGGCCCTCGACACCGTGGGCCACCGTCGGCGACGCGGCGAAACGCTCGAGTCCTTCCTGCGGTCGCTCGCGGGCCAGCAGCGGCTCCTGCCCGAAGTGCAGGACGCCGTGATCGCGTACCAGGAGATCCGCTTCGGCGACCGGCCGTTCGACGATGCGCGCGAACGCCGACTGCTCCGCGCGGTCGATGCCGCCGCGGCGATGACGCCGCTCGCGCCCGCTTCGCGCTCGGAACCGAACCCAGGCTGACGCGGCCCCGCGGCAGGGGCCTTGCACCGGATCGTCGCGGCAGCATGCTCCGGCCCCCATGTCCTCGCCGGCCGCAACCCCGGGCGCCATGCTCGCCAGACGAACGAGCATGGCGCTCCTGATCGCCGCCGCGGTCGTGTCCCTGCTCCAGGTCGTCGTCTCCGTCACCCAGTCGGACGACTTCGTCGTGAAGCACCTCGTGCTCGACGACGCGATCTACTTCTGCAAGCCGGCGCGCAACTTCGTGGAAGGACGCGGCTACTCCTTCGACGGGCTCCATCTCACGAACGGTGTCCAGCCGTTGTGGGCGATCCTCGTCACGCTGCTCGCGTCGGTCGTGCGCGACGACATGATCCTGATCCGCACGATCGCCGCGTTGTCCGGCATCTGCTGGATCGCGGCAGCCGGTCAGCTCTACCGGTGGCTGGCGGGCACGAGCCCGTTCGCGGCGGCGATCGCCGGGATCGGCTGGCTGCTCGCGGGTGTCGAGTTCCACCTCGCCCACACGGGCATGGAGAACGGGCTCCAGGGACTGCTCGTCACCTCGGCACTCCTGGCCGCGCGGAACGTGGCCTCGACACCGCCCGCGGCGAGAGAGCGCCTCGCGCGCACGACCGTGTTCGGACTGTGGTGCGCGGCGATGTGCCTGAACCGCGTCGAGTACGGCCTGCTCGCGGCCTTCTGGGCGACGTGGCTGTTCTGTTCGGGCCAGGGGCCGTTGCGGCCGCGACTCCGCGGCATCGCGCCGTTCGTGCTTCCCGTCGCCATCGCGACCGGGGCCTGGGCGGTGTTCAGCCGTGTCTACTTCGGCGACTGGACGCCGGTCAGCGGCGCCGTGAAGGCGCACGTGACGAGCCATCTGCTGTCGTCGACGTCGCTGCTCGAGTCGTTCTGGCATCACGCGCTCATCGGCGTCCGTATCGCGATGCTGCCGGTGCTGCTCGGCTCCAGCGCAGCGTCCGGGTGGCTCGACTTCTTCACGATCGCGCAGGTCTTCGTTCTCGCCGGCGCGGTCGCGGCGGCGATCGGCGGCATCGTGTGGTTCCGCCGCATCCGCGCAGGCGGTGCACCGCCGAGCGACTGGCCCACCATCGCGTTCTTCCTGTTCGTGCCCGTGCACGTGCTGCTCGTCGCCCGATTCCTGGCGGCCTTCAGCAACTACTGCAACTGGTGGTTCACGGGCGAGGTGCTCGCCGTGTGGGCAGCCGTCGGGCTGCTGCTCGGCAAGACGCGATCGCTGCTGCTGCGCCTGGCGATGCTCCCGTTCTGCCTGTGCGTCGTCGTCGCGGCGGCGCAGCGTCCCTCCGTCTATCTGGCGAGGGATCAGTGGCGCATCCCGGGCACCGAGGACTTCGTCGAACTGGGCCGCTGGATCGAGTCGTGGTTGCCGGCAGGCAGCAGGATCGGCGCATTCAACTCCGGCTTCGTCGCGTTCGAAGCGCGCTCGCACACGGTCGTCAATCTCGACGGCCTGATGAACGACGGCGATTTCCTGCGGCGCTACCTCGTGCGTGGTGCCGTCGACGAGTACCTGGCGGCCGAGAACATCCGCTACGTCACCGACAACATGCCGGTGCACCTGTGGGCCGCCTGCCGCGAGGGAGTCGTCGGCAGCCGTCTCCCGAAGAACATGCGGCCGCTGCTTTGCCGACGCTCGTCGACCGGGTTCCTGGCGTGCGTGTTCGATGCGTTCCCGGATGCACCGGGTCCGCGCATCGCCGCGCACCCGCTGGCCGCGACGCTCTGGCGCGCACTGTCGGGGCAGGAGAAGCTCGTCGAGCACGCGGACCGAGGCGGGATCCCCGCAGATCGCCAGATCGTCGCATCGCTGGCGGACCGACTGACGGGTGCGGTCCAGCACGTCGTGCTCACCCGCGCCGAAGCGGCCGTTGCCGTCGACGCGGAGGGCCTGGCCCGCATGCCCGCGATCGGAGCGTCGTTCGGTGGCTTCGTGGCCCTGATGGCCTGCGATGCACCCGAGAGCATCCGACGCGGCTCGACGGTGTCGTTCACGACCTACTGGCGCCGGCAAGCCGATGCAATGCGCGACGACGTGCGCTTCGGCCTCACGATCGGCGAACCGGACCGCCCGGCAGCGCCTTCGCTCACCCGCAGCGACGAGCCGGCGCACGGCACGCTGCCGCCTCGCTCGTGGCCGACGGGCCAGCTTCTCGCGCACACCGCCTGGTTGACGATCCCCTCTGACCTGACGCCGGGCACCCATCCGGTCTGGGTGACGGTGCGGACCGGCACAGAACCGGTCGCCCCGATCGGCCGGCCCGGGACCGCCGTGCGCGTGGGGACGCTTCGGATCACCGACTGACCGTCATCCCGCGGATTCGGCAGGCACCCGCGGCGAACGCGCGTTGGCTGTCGGGTTCGTGAATCGAATCTTCGCACACCGTAGCGGCCGCGGATCGCGCGCCGCCCGCCCGTCGCGATTCAGTGCAGTCCGAGAATGCGCGCTCGACCGCGATCGAGGGTGACGCGGCAGCGGCTCAGCAGATCGACGCCGAGCACGCCGTGAACGGGGAAGACGGCGCCGGGCGCACGAGGAACGACCGGCAGGGCGACGCCCTGGAAGCGCGCCTCCGAACATCGCAGCACGAGGTCGCGCACTTCTCGCACCGCGACGAGGCCGCCGCCGACGGTGCGAACACGACGGAACGACGGTGCCGTGCGCGCGTCTCCGCCGGGCAGCGCCGCGACGCCGGCCGCGGTGAGGCTCGAGTGGCTCGCTCCGGTGTCGAGCACGAACCACAGGCGAACGCCTTCGACGTGCACGGGAACGAGGCAGCGTCCGTCGGCTCGCACACACTGCACCGACTCGCCTTCCGGCAGGCCGCGCGGCAGTTCGAGTGCCACGCTCTGTCGCTCCGGATCGAGCGTCATGCGGAACGCCGCGAGCATGTCGAGGCCGAGCACACCGTGGGGAACACGATCGGGACCGCCGAACAGATCACGCAGCCGCAACGCCGCGTCCGCGACGACCAGCACCGGCACGGCGCCGAGATCGACTTCGCCGACGGAGAACGCATCGAGCACGCCGACCGAGATCGGCAGCGGCTGCCCCGTCCCGTCGAGCGCTTCGCCGGCCGGCAGTTCGTTGCGCACGCCCAGCTCCTGCGCGAACGAACGCGACACGGTCGTCATCGACGTGCCCGTGTCGATCGCGAACGGCCGCAGCTTGTCGCCCGCACCGCACACGAACTCGGGCTGATCGCCGGGCAGGAGCGGCTGTTCGGTGAGGAGCGGCCCGGAGGGCTTCCGCAGGTACGCGAGCATCGACGCGATCGTGGCGAACGCGCGCCGGCGCGATTCGTCGGCTCCGACCGCTCCCACCAGCAGGTGGTGCGAGCACTCGCCCCACCGCCCAGCCTGGAACAGGAGGTCGCCGAGACGACCACTCGGCCCCTGCAGTTCTTCGATCGAGGCGCCCGCGCCGCGCGCGTTGCGCAAGGCCGCGATCTGTTCGTTCACGGCGCGGCCGTCCTGCCACAGCAGATCGGCGACCACGGAACTCCACGCCGCAGCGTCCGCGTGGGCCGGGAAGCGGGCTCGTGCGCGCGCGACGAGGTCGATCGCCTGCTCGAGCTGCCCCGCGTGCAACGCCGACGCGACGTTCTCGAGCACGATCTCGACGGGCGGCTCCGACCGCCGGGTCGCACACGCACCGAACGTCGCGACCAGGATCGCGGCAAACGGCTTCACGACGACGAGATCGTGATCGTGTGGCTGGAGGCGGAGTCGACGCCACGTTCGACCGCGCCGATCGATTGGTAGAACGCCGACAGGTCACGGTACGAGAACGGCCGGCCGCTCAGCGGTCCCGTGCTCGCGCGGAACGCCGTCAGGGTCAGCGAGTACGTGCGGCCGGCGACGAGTGGCGTGACCATCTCCGCAGGCAGCTGCAGGAACGAGAACTCCGTCACGTCCGGCGGCAGCAGCACCTGCCACAGCATGGTCTCGGTGCCGACGACACTTCGCAGCTCGAGCGTCGCGTAGAGCACGTCGCCGGGCAGCGAGAACTGCACCGTGAAGCCGTTCGCGGCGACCGTTCCGCCGGCCGCTGGAGCCGTGATCTGCGGCGGCACGAGCAGCGGCGCCGCCGACTCCGTTCCGACGCCGCGCAGCGACGACAGCGAACGCTGCGTCACCGTTCCGCCGCCTGCTGCGGCACCCGACCCGCTCACCAGCACACGCCAGCGGTGCCCCGCGAGCTGGCCCGTCAACGCGGGGAGCTGGAGCACGAGATCACTGCCGGAGGCCGCGTGGTTGCCGCCGATGTCGCGCACGACGTCGATCGCGCGACCGGAAGGCTGCTCGAGTGCCAGCGACAACCTGAGGTCCGCGGCGACGATCGGCGCCTGCAGACCGGCGAGACCCTGCGGCACGATGAACGCGGTCGTCGCTGGATGATCGAGCGTGATGTCGCGCGAGATCACGTCACCCTCGACGGGCTCGACGTCCGCCGCGATGCCGATGCTGCGCAGCGTCGCCACGGCGCCCGCGACCGTGAGCTCGGCGGCCGCCAGGTGACCGCCTGTGCGGTCCACCCCGGCGACGAACGCACCGTGCGTGGACGCCGGGTCCACGTCGATCGGCAGCGAGGACCGGATCGGAACACCGTCGACGACGTCGTCCCACCACTCCTGCAGGTCGATGCGGCGCGTCGCCCGCAGCCGATGCTGCCGGCTCCCGTCGGCGCCGAGCAGCGTGCCCTGCACGAGACCGTGGCGATCGAACGCGCCGAGTGTCGGCCGCAGCTGGCGGCGAATCGCCAGTTCGAGGTGTTCGGCGTCCGGGTGTTCGATCGTCGTGGCACTGACGATCGTGGCGCCGTCGCGCGAAGTGCGCAGCGACGCCGTCGCGCGGCCGTCGAAGTCGCGATCGACGAAGAACGTGCCGGACTGATCGGTGAGGCCGACGAAGCCGGTGTTCGACACGACGCCACCGACGACGCCCGCGCCGCGGATCGGACCGCCGCCGACCGAGTCCGTGACGATCGCACGCACCCGGCGAGTGCCGAGGAACCAGGGACGCTGCTCGAAGAACTGTGCCGTGTCGATCCAGCGCCGCCCGTTGTCGAGGAACTGCAGCTGCTGACCGAAGATGACATCGCGCGCGTCGACCGCGCGAGCCTCGACGAAGCCGAACCACTGCGCCGGCACGTCCTCGAAGGTCGCCTGCCCATCGACGTCGCTGAACGTGGCGAACGCACTCTCCGTGAACTGCGCGCTGATCCGCACGGGACGCAACGACTCCCCGCGGCCGCGCCGGATTTGCTGCACGCGGACGTTGCCTGCGGGCACGGTGTCGAGCACGAGGTCGCCGACGTTCGCTTCCGCGTTCGCCGTCACCGGCACCGTCGCCGTCGTGCGCACCGGCAACCAGTCGCCGCCCGAGAACACTTCGATCTCGGCACTGCGCGTGCCGCCGATTCCCGTCGTCGCGGGCAGTCCGTCGACCAGGAACACACCATCGCGCCCGGTTCGGCCGACACGCCCGTCGACGAGGATCATCGCGTCGGGCACCGGTGCGGGCGTCGGCGTCGCCGCGTCGAGAACACGCCCGCGCACCGAACACACCGGCACTTCGCACGCGAGCACGTAGAGGCCGCCGCGAGCGACGGCGCCGTTCGCGGCGACGCGGCCACCGGACGCCGAGAGGCCCGTGGCGACCTCGGTCCATTCGCCCGTGTCGGCAGAGAGATGGAGCAGCACACCGGTCGCCCCGGCGAGCGATACGTCGTCCGCAACGTCGACGTCGACGGCGGGCGCGAACGTCGCACCGGGCGGGTCGACGCAGACGACACGCCCGGTGAGGAACGCGCCACCGCCGGCGGGGCGCGGCAGGTCGCCCGGAACGTGCGCAGCCTGCAGATCACCGACGCGCAGCGCCACCGTCGTCGCGGCGTCGGGCGCACCGACACTCGCACCGGCCGGCACGCGCAGGATCGCTCCGTTCGCCGACGTGGCGGTCACCGTCGCGCCCTGCACTCCGACGTTCAGCGTCGTCGGCGCGCTGCCGAGGTCGGGCAGGAACACGACGGAGGGCAGGTCCGGCCCGACGACCGTCGTCGCGAAGCGCACACGACCGAGTCCGTCTCCGACGACTGCCGCGCCGTTCGTGCCGTCGACGTCGACGAGGACGCGACCCCGCGGACTCGCGAAGAGTTCGCCGCGCCCGTTCGGACCGGACAACGCGACCGCCGAACCGACGGTCGCGCGCGCGCCCGTGACGCCGCGCCCCTGGTCGTCGAGCACGACCACCTTCGAGCTGGCGCCGGGCAACTTCGGCAACACCGGCCCGACCTCGCTGCCGTCGCCGGCGCACGCCGACAGCAGCAGGAGCGGCCACACGGGGCGCATCGAACGCATCATCCTCCGCCTCCCTTGTCCTTCTCCGCGGTCGCGGCGCGACGCCGCTGATCGAATCGTTCCGGCTCCGGCGGCGTCGCGACGCGGCTGCGACTGCCGTCGGCACCGACGCTGCGCACGCCCACGATCGCATCGTCGAGACAGACGCCGGCGAGTGTCGCCTTCTTGCGGCGGCCGGCGCCCGCAGGCGTCGCCGCCTCCATCGCGATCACGTGCGTCCAGTCCGCATCCGTGGTCTCGCGCCACGTGAACTCGCAACGTTCGACGCCAGCCGGCAGCTCGTACTCGAGCTCGGTGTCGTAGCGATCGCGGCACAGCGAAGCGGAAACGGCGAGCGGCGGTGGCGGCGCACTCGCCAGCTCGACGAGCGTCGCGACGACGACGCGGGCGACCTTCGCCGTGTACGCGAAGTCTGCGAACTCGGGCAGGTCGCCGTACGGCTTGCCGTCCCGTTCCGTGACGTCCTGGTGCTGGCGCGAGAAGTCCTCGCGCGGTTCGGACAGACGCACCGCCGGGAATCCCTGCTCGAAGAACGAACGGTGGTCGCCGCCGCGACCGTACCGGTCGCCCCGAAGAATCAGCTTCACCGCGAAGTCGGGCACGTGCGTTCGCGCGGCGTACGCGACGGCGCGCGCGAGGCTGCGGCCGCTGCCGTCGTTGCCGCTCGGCGCGTAGCTGAAGCACCGCACGTGGCGATCGTGGCGCTGGCCGTCCATGCCGAGCGTGTTGCCGACGATGTCGCACCCGAGCATGCCGTCGACGTCCGCCTTCGCCGCGGCGAGCGCCCTGGCGTGCGCGCCCGAACCGAGCAGTCCCTGCTCTTCGCCGTCGTAGGCCGCGAAAACGAGGGTCGCCGGGAACGCCGACGACACCAGCGCCCTGCAGGCCGCGAGCGCGACGGCCGTTCCCGATGCGTCGTCCACCGCGCCGGGCGCGATCCCGGCGCCGTCCTCGCCCCGCGAGTTGCGCGAGTCGTAGTGGCCGCCGACGACGTAGACGCGATCCGGGTCGCTCGTGCCTCGCAGCGTCGCGATCACGTTCACGATCGGCACCTCGCGCGGCAAGCCCGGTCGCGCACACGGCACGGTCTCCTCCTGCAGCGCGACCGACAGGCGCCCCCCGCTGGCGGCAGCGCACTCCTCGAACCGAGCGCGCAACCAGCGGCGCGCGGCGCCCGTGCCCTCGGTCTCGCTGTCGGTGCGCGACAGCACGTGGCGCGTGCCGAATCCGACCAGTGTGCGCACGTCCTTCTCGATCTGCGCCGGGTCGATCGTCGCGAGGGCGGCGCGAACCCGGTCCTCGATCCGCGCCGCCGGCTCCTGAGCGAGCGCCGCAGCGCCGACGACCATCGCGAGCACGCCGCGCGAGATCATGCGAACAGGTCGCGGCCGTCCATGCCGGCGCCGCGCGGCAGGCCGAGGATCGGCAGCA
This sequence comes from Planctomycetota bacterium, assembly GCA_016794565.1. Lineage (GTDB taxonomy): Bacteria > Planctomycetota > UBA1135 > UBA1135 > UBA2386 > JAEUHQ01. The sequence continues at coordinate 23,396 of JAEUHQ010000082.1, forward strand.
GCGTCGTCGCGATGTCGCACAACCGGCCACCGGCGGCGAGGCGACGGCCCTTCGCTGCCTCGCCGCAGACGACGAACGGCACGGGATTGGTCGTGTGCGCCGTGTGCGGCTCGCCCGTCACCGGGTCGATCATCATCTCCACGTTGCCGTGGTCTGCCGTGATCGCGACGGTGCCGCCGAGGTTCGAGAACGCCGGCACGATGCGCGCGAGGCACTGGTCGATCGTCCGCACCGCCTCGATCGCGGCGGGCAGGATGCCGCTGTGCCCGACCATGTCGGCGTTCGCGAAGTTGAGGATCGTGACGTCGGGTCGTCGGTCCGAAGCGAGTTCGCGTAGCAGCGCGTCGGTGACGGCAACAGCGGACATCTCGGGCTGCAGGTCGTAGGTCGCGACCTTGGGGCTCGGGATCAGCACGCGGCGCTCACCGGGGCACTCGCGCTCGTTGCCGCCCGAGAAGAAGAACGTCACATGCGCGTACTTCTCGGTCTCGGCGATGCGCAGCTGTTGCAGCCCGCGCTCGCTCAGCACCTGAGGGAAGATGCCGTCGAGGTTCTGCGGCGCGTACGCCACCGGGCACGCGAAGTCGTCCCGATAGCGCGTCATCGTGACGAAGTGGACCGCTGGCACCGAGGCGCGCGGGAACCCGGCGAAGTCGCGCACGAGGAACGCCTCGGTGAGCTGACGCGCGCGGTCCGTCCGGAAGTTGAAGAACAGCACCGCGTCGTCGCTGCGGACGCGCCCACGGTCGGGCGAGCCGATGCACGTCGGGAGCACGAACTCGTCGGATTCGTTGCGCGCATAGCCGGCCGCGATCGCCGCCTGGGCGGACTCGGCGGCGTGCCCGGCGCCGATCGTCAGCGCGTCGTACGCCTTCTGCACACGATCCCAGCGCTTGTCGCGGTCCATCGCGTAGTAGCGACCGACGACCGTCGCGATACGGCCCGTGCGCAGGTCGCCCATCCATCGCTCGACCTTCTCGACGTAGGCCTGGGCGGAGCGCGGCGGCGTGTCGCGCCCGTCGAGGAACGCGTGCAGGACGACGCGCTCGCCGGTGAGACCGCGATCCCTGCACGTCTCGAGCAGGGTCTTCAGGTGGAGGTCGCTGCTGTGCACGCCGCCGTCCGAGACGAGACCGAACAGGTGCAGCGCTCCGCCGCCGCGGACCGCGTGGTCGATCGCCGACACGATCGCCGGATTCCTCTGGAAGCGCCCTTCGCGGATCTCCCGATCGATGCGCGTGATCTCCTGGTAGACGACGCGGCCGGCGCCGATGTTCAGATGGCCGACCTCGGAGTTGCCCATGAGCCCGCACGGCAGGCCCACGTCCTCGCCGCTCGCCTGCAGCGACGTCGTCGGCCACTGCTCGCGCAGACCGGACCAGAACCGCGGCTCCGCCAGCGAGATCGCGTTCGCCGGACCGGCAGGTGCTTCACCGAAGCCGTCCAGCACGATCAGGCAGAGGGGCGGGCGGCGCGGGTTCATGCGAGCATCTTGTCGACGGCCGTCGCAATCGTTGCCTGGTGCTTGCGGATCTCGTTCAGCACGACGGTCGCGCGGTCGCTCGTGCGGTCGGCCAGTTCGCGATTCGTGAGGAAGGCCGCGTTGATCTTCACGTTCAAGAACGCCCCCTCCGCCGCGGCGAGAAGCAGTGCTCCGCCGGACGCGAGATCGCTGACGATCGCCTTGCCGATGCAACCCGTGACCGTCTCCATCGCGACGAAGACGTCGCGCACCATGCACAGCGTCTCCTCGGGCACGACCATCGCACCGACCATCGCTTCCTGGATCGCCTTCTCGCGCAGCGCCTTCTGCGCGTCGCCGTCCTTCGGCATGCCGTAGGCAGCCGACACGAGCTCGAACGAACGGCAGTCGCGCTCCGCCATCGGCTTCATGCGCTTCAGGTGGTCGGTGAGCTGGTTCTCCACCCGCTCGAGGTCGCCGTCGCGATCGACGTTCGCCTTCTTTCCCCGTGAGAAGCGCACGACCATCAGGAACAACGCGGTCCCCATGCAGCCGGCCATCGCCGCGGCCGCGCCGCCGCCGGGCGTGGCAGTCTTGGCCGCCAGGGAGTCCAGGAGCGCGGAGAAGGGTTGTTCGATCATGCGCGGGTGAGTCTCGGCGGCAGCCGAACCGGATCAAGGCCGTTCTGCGTGCTTGCGCCGCGCGCCGGCGTCGCGACAGTGCCGCCATGCCGTTTCGCCGATCGCGCCACGCTCTGTTCTGCCTGTCTGCCCTCGCGGCATGCGGGGCGACGTCGCGCCTGCCCACGGACCTCGCGACCCTCGCTGCGGAATCACCGGTCGACTCGCCAGCGCGGCTGCGGCTCGTCGGCGATCGCATCGCGGCAGCCACGATCGCGGTCGGACCGGGCGCCATGCCGCCGGAGGTGCGCACCACGCTCGACGCCATCGCCCCTGGCGGTGAACTCCTGTTCCAGGGCCGCGAATGGGGCCCGCGCGGTCGCGGCTTCCGCATCGAGAAGCGTTACCGCGGTAACGGCGAGGAGCATGTGCGCTCCGTCCTGATCGGCGAGGACGGCAGCGTGCTCGAGCGCGCCCATTCCGTACCGCTGACCCAGGTTCCGCCGAACGTGCTCGGCGCGGCCCTGCGCACCGGCCCCCACGTCGACGAAGCGCGCATCGTGTCGGGGCCCGAGCGCGAGGAGTACTGGTCGTGCACGATCCGCACCCGGATCGGACGCACGTTCGTCGTCGACGTCGACCTCGACGGCCGGGTCTTGCGCACCACACGACGCATCGACGCACACCTCGACCTGTGACGCGACGCACACGATGATGCGCGCGCCTCACGCAACGCCAGGGAGTCCCATGCTCAGAAGACGTCGCGCATCGCTGCTCGCCCCGCTCCTCCTCGCCGCGACCGTACTCGGTTCGTGCGCCGCCGGGCCGCACCAGCTGCGGCGGACGATCGACGACTGGGATCGCCAGCTCTACGTGAACAGCCCGTGGTTCAACGCCGCGCTCTGGGTCGTGCCGGTGATCCCCGTCGCGACGATCGGAGGGTTCACGTTCGACTTCCTGATCGGCGATCCCTACGCGTTCTGGTTCGGCGACGCGTGGGACGGCGAAGGCACCGGATTCGAACACGCCCCCGTCGAGGCCGTGGACGGAACCGTCGACAGCCTCCTCCTCGACCGCTCGGGCTGGACCCGCACGGCGAAGTGACCGCGAACGCGGTCAGGCGAGCTCGATCGGGATCGGCCTGAAGTCGATCGCGTCGACCGACGCGAGGTGGTAGCGGATGCCGTCGGCAGTGCCCTGGAAGCCGTACTTGTGGTCTTTCCCGTGCAGGTGTCCGTACACGCAGACCTGCACCTGCGCATCCTTCAGCAACGGCACCGCGCCCGTTTCGCGACCGTCGCTGTAGCGCGGCGGGTAGTGCACGAGCGCGATGGTGCGCTTGCCACCGGGAACGCATCCGCCGAGCTTGCGACCGGCCTGGATCGACAGCTTGAGCCGTTCGAGTTCGCGAGCGAACACCGTCGCCGCCTGCGCATCGGCCCACGGCGCATCGGGCGGATCCCAGAGTCGTGTGCCGACCACGACGGTGCCGTCCGGCAACTCGACGGCGTCGTTCTGCAGCAGCCGGATCGACGGATGCAGGACCTTCTCGACCTTGCTCCGCGACTGCCACCACGTGCAGTGGTTGCCCTTGATGAGCACCTTGCGGCCGGGACGCGCACCGAGCCAGTCGAGGTCGGGCTTCGCTTCGGCGAGATCGAGACCCCACGAGGTGTCGCCGCCCACCAGCATCCAGTCGTCGGGACCGACCATCGCGTCCCACGCTTCCTGCATGCGCGCCGCGTGGCCGACCCACTGCGGGCCGAAGATGTCCATCGGCTTGTCGACTCCGAAGCTCAGATGCAGGTCGCTGATCGCAAACAGGCGCAAAGAATGGCTCCGGACGGCGAACGAAAGACCCCTGCTTACTTCACCGAACAGAACGGCTCAAGCAGCACACGAAGGTGCGGCGCGTCGGATCAGGCGTTCGAGGGGCGACCGGCGGCGATGTCCTCGGCCGGGCTCGGGCCGCCGAGCGGTGCCGACGGCATGCCCAGGTGATGGACGGCTCGCTGCACGAAGTCCTGCAGCTTCTCGAAGCTCGCGGCCGTGACGACGAGTGGCTTCATGATCTGCGCCGCGGGCCGCAACAGGTTGCGCGACGCGAACAGGTGGTAGGCGAGCGAGACGTCCTTCGGCGCGAAGGCATCGCCGAGACACTTCGTGAGCACTTCCTGCACGTTCCACGTGTCGGGCGTGCCCGTGAGCGCGAGTTCGGCGCGGCGCACGATAGCGTGGTCGAGCACGACGGACTCGAGGAGCGACGCGAGCATGACCACGGCGAGCCGGTGGTCCTTCGCGGCGACCGCGCGGTCGAACGTGCCGAGATCGAGCGACACCAGGGACCGCAGTCGCGGATCGCGCAGGTGCTGCGACGACACGAGCGGCGGAGCAGCCGTTGCTGGCGCTGCCGACTGGAAGCCGATGCCGGCCTGCGGGCCGGGCATGCCGAACGTGGCGCCCGTCGCGAGCGGTGCCGGGTCCTGCTCGTAGGTCTCGTCCGGCGGCGCAGCGGAGTTCGGGTCGAGCCCGGGCAGCGTGATGCCGGCGCTGGCGAGCCCGGCGCTCGGCGGGCGGATCTTCTGCCGCTGGCTCACGTCGCCGAACAGCTTGTGCTGGAGACGCGAGAGCACTCCGCGCGCGGCTTCGGACACCACGGGCGACATGCGGGGCAACGGCAGTTCGACGAGCGGCTTCTCCGCGAGTTCGACCGCCCAGTCGGCGAGCACCTGCATCTTCTTCTGCAGCCACTGCCGCTCGTCCGCGGCGACGACTTGTTCGCCCTTCAGGCGGAGATCGATCCACTCGATGCTGCGGCGGCAGCACGCCACGAGGAGACCCTGGTCCGCGGTGGACAGATCGAGATCGACCTGTTCCTGGTAGGCACTGACACAGCGCTGCAGGTAGTCGCGGAGACGACGCGCGTCCCCGTAGAGCCGCGTCAGGTCCGACGTGCCCGCGCCGACGCGCTGCGACTGCTCGAGACGGTGCGAAGCGAGATGCTCCAGCGTCAGCTTCGTCGCTTCCAGGAAGCAGACGGCGACGACCTTCTTCACCTGGAACGCTGGCATCGGAGTCGGAATCGGCTACCCGGCGAACCGAACTGAAAGCGAGCACCTGGCATGGCTATGCTCGCGCGCCGAATGCGGCCCCTCGAACGCTCGTTGGTCCGGCTGCTCGGGCGCGAGCGGGTCCTGCACTCGCCGGACGCCCTGTTGGCATGGGAGTGTGACGGGTTCACCGTGCACCGACGCCGTCCCCGCGCCGTCGTGTTGCCGGAATCGACGGACGAAGTGCAGGCCGTCGTGCGCGCACTGCACGACGCCAGCGTGCCGTTCGTCCCGCGCGGCGCCGGCACATGCCTCTCCGGCGGGCCGACCGCGAACGCCGACGCCGTGGTCGTCGATCTCGCCCGCATGCGGAAGGTGTTGCAGATCTCGACAGAGGATCTGTTCGCAGTCGTGCAGCCGGGGGTCGTCAACCTCGACCTCACCGCCGCAGTCCATCACCTCGGACTCCACTACGCGCCCGATCCGAGCAGCCAGTCGGTGTGCACCATCGGCGGCAACTTCGCGGAGAACAGCGGCGGCCCCCACTGCTTCAAGTACGGCATGACGGTCGACCACGTCCTCGGCGCTCTGGTCGTCCTGCCCGACGGCTCGCTGGCGCGCCTCGGGGATGCGGCCGGGGCTCGTGCGCCGCACGGCCTCGATCTCACCGGACTGTTCTGCGGCAGCGAAGGAACGTTCGCGATCGCGACGGAGATCACGGTCCGCCTGTGCCGCGACCAGGAGGCGGTGCGCACGCTGCTCGCGTCGTTCCCGACGATGGCCGCCGCGTGTCGCACGGTGAGCGATGTCGTCGCCGCGGGTCTCCTGCCCGCCGCGCTCGAGATCCTCGACCAGGCGACGATCCGCGCCGTCGAAGCCTCGGTGTACCGCGCTGGCTATCCGGCAGACGCCGCGGCCGTGCTTTTGGTCGAACTCGACGGTCCAACGGAGGTCGTCGCGGAAGAGGCGGCGGAGGTGATGGCCGTGTTCGCCCGGCACGGCGCACTGCATCGTGAAGAGGCTTCGAGCCCGGCGGATCGGAAGAGGCTCTGGAAGGGCCGCAAGGGCGCTTTCGGTGCGATGGGCCGACTGAACACCGATCTCTACGTGCTCGACGGCGTCGTGCCGCGGACCCGGCTCGAGGAGGCGCTCGAACGCATCGCGGCGATCGGCCGGAAGCACGGCGTCGTACTCACCAACGTCTTCCACGCCGGCGACGGCAACCTGCATCCGAACATCAGCTTCGACGGTCGCGACGCGGATCAGACCGCCCGCACGATCGCGGCGGGCCGCGAGATCCTGCAGCTGTGCGTCGATCTCGGCGGGAGCGTGACCGGTGAACACGGCATCGGCAGCGAGAAACTCGAGCACGTCGCGATGATGTACGGCCCTGCCGACCTCGACGTGATGGCCCGCGTGCGGCGCGCATGGAACCCGCGCGACCTCTGCAATCCGGGCAAGGTGCTGCCGCAGCGCTCGTCGTGTGCAGAAGTCGCGAAGTGGCCGCAGATGGTCGCGCGAGTGCTCGACGAGGAACACGGATGAACGGCGTCGCTCGTCCAGCCAACGCCGCGGAGCTCGCGGAACTGCTGCGCAGCAAGAGCGGCCCGGTGCGCCTTCGCGGCAACGGCAGCCGCGCCGACCGAGTGCCGCCGGCCGCAACAGGCACCATCGCGATCGAGTTGCGCAACCTCGCGACGATCGACCGCCTCGACGCCGCGGACTTCACGTGCTCGGTCGACGCAGGACTCGATCGATCGACTCTCGACGACGAGCTCGCGGCACGCGGCGTCGAGCTGCCGTGCGCGGGAGCCGGCACTCTCGGCGGCCTGTTCGCGAGCGACCCGATCGGCGCCACCATGTTCGGCGGTGCGTCCCCGAGGAGCCTGCTCCTCGGGCTCGAAGGCGTACTCGCGGACGGCACCCGGTTCCGGAGCGGAGCGCGCGTGGTGAAGAGCGTCGCCGGCTTCGATGTGCATCGCTTGCTGGTCGGAAGCCATGGGACGCTGTTCGCGGCGACGAGGCTTCACTTGCGACTGCGGGCCCGGCCGCGCGCGGCGGCATGGTTCCGCAACGACGCCCTCGACGAAGCGGGCGCGAGAACGCTGTTCGTGGCGCTGCGCGGCCTCGCCGTGCCCCCGGCGGCACTGCATTGGCGCCGCGACGCGCGAGGCCACACCGTCGCCGGGTGCATCGCGGGGCGCGCGAACCACGTCGCCGCGACGATGCGCGCGCACCATCTTCGCGAAGGCGCTCCGTTCGTCGATCTACACCTGCAGCGGACGCCCGGCGGCGAAGTGCTCGGCGGCATCGTGCTGCCGAGCCGGGTGCCGGCGCTGCTCGCGGCCGCGCCGCCGGACGCGCCGTTCCTCGTCCACGGCGGCGGCCGCTTCGAGATCGGGCTGTCGTCGCCGGCGGAGAGCGACGCCTTCGTGGCCGCCGCGCCGCGTGTGCCCTGCGAAGCCTGCATCCTGCTCGGCGAGCCGGCGCGCCGCCGACGCGGGACACCGATCGACCCGGGTCAGTCCCGGATCGCCGCCGAACTGAAACGAGCGCTCGACCCCGATGGCATCCTCGTGTGACCCGCGCGACCCCGCCGCCGCAGCGCTCGCACGCTCCCTCGACTGCGTGCACTGCGGACTGTGCCTGCCGGCGTGCCCGACGCACCGCGTGCTCGGCGTCGAAGCCGACTCGCCGCGCGGCCGGGTCTACCTGATGCGGGCCCTGTTCGAAGGGCGCGTCGAGGATCCGAACGCGATCCGGCCGTTCCTCGACCGATGCCTCGACTGCCGCGCGTGCGAGACGGCGTGTCCGTCCGGCGTCCGCTACGGCGAACTGCTGGAGACGACGCGCGCCGAACTGCGCCGGACCACCCGGGACCGCGGAGCCGCACCTCGCATCGCGCGCTTCCTTCTCAGGCACGTGGTTGCGCATCGAAGCCGGCTGCGCGCCGCCTTCTGGCTCGCGGCGCTCGGCGAACGGCTCGGTGCCCGCTGGCTGCTGCCGAAGTCGATCGCACGACTGGCGCCGCCGGTGCCGCCTCGCCGCGAGCGCGAGCCGTTGCCGCCGGGACTGCACCGACCGCCGCCCGGCGTCGCGCGCCGCGACGTGCGTGTGGCGTTGTTCACGGGCTGTGTGATGGAACAGATGTTCGGCCGCGTGAATCGCGCGACGCTGCGCCTCCTGCTGGCGAACGGCTTCGACGTCGTCGTGCCCGACCCGCAACGCTGCTGCGGCGCGCTGCTCGTGCACGCCGGTGAACCCGAACCGGCTCGCACGCTGGCCGAAGCGAACGTGCGCGCGTTCGGCGACGCCGACGTGGTGGTGGTCAACTCGGCCGGCTGCGGGTGCACCCTGCGCGAGTACGGGCACCTGGTCGGCACCGATGCCGCAGCGACGTTCGCGGCGAAGTGCCGCGACGTGAGCGAGTTCCTCGCGGCGGTCGGTCTGTCCGCGACGCCGGCGCAGCGGAGCGTGCGCGTGGCCTACGACGACCCGTGCCACCTGTGCCACGGCCAGGGAGTCCGGCAGGCGCCGCGGGATCTTCTCGGGCAGGTCCCGGGGCTCGAACTCGTTCCGCACTCGGCGCCCGAGGATTGCTGCGGTTCCGCCGGCATCTACAACCTGCTCCAGACCGAACTCGCCGCCGCGATCGGGCGTCGGAAAGCGGAGAGCCTGCGCGACGCCGGCGTGGATGTCGTCGCGACCGGCAATCCGGGATGCATGCTGCAGATCGACAGCCACCTGCGGGCAATAGGCCACCCTCGGCCCGTCCTTCACACCGTCGAGCTGCTGCTGCCTCCCGAATGAACCGCGCCGTCCCCGCCGCCATCGTCTGCAGTCTCGTCGCGATCGGGGGTACTGCGTGGGCGATGCTGGCGCCGGGCACCGAAGACGGCATCGCCGCGTCGCGCACGTCCGCGCCGAACCGCGCCGGCACGGAAGAGCACCCGATTGCCGCGACGTTGCGTGCCGCGCGCCGCACGTGCACCGTGGCCGCGCTCGACGAAGTCGTGCAGGACCTCCGCGATCGGGCGCGGACGACGAACGAAGCGAGTTCGTGGCAGCTGCTCGCCGAGGCACTTCTCGAGCGCGCGCAGATGCGTTCGCACCGGCGCGGCATCGTGGTCGGCACGCCGCTGCACGATCGCCTGCCACCGGAACTGCAAGCCGACCTCGACTCGGGCCTCGAGGCGGTTGCCATGGCGCGGCAGCTCGGCGACGACGACGGCGATCTCTTCCGGGTGGAAGCAGGCCTTCTCGGCCAGCGCATCACCGGCATCGGCACCGCCCTGCAGTGGAACGAACGGATCCAAGAAGCACTGGCGCAGGCTGTCGCGCGCGCGAAGGACGATCCACGCCTCGGCGTCGCACTCGGACTGCGCAAGCTGCTGGCCCCGAAGCTGCTCGGCCACGATCCGGCGGGTGCCCTCGTGCACTTCGAGTTCGCCGCGGAGCACCTGCCCGACGACGAACGTCCGGCGGTCCTGGCGGCGATGGCGAACTGGCTTCAGAAGCGGCGTCAGCAGGCGATCGCGTGGCTCGAACGAGCCGTGGCACGCAACCCGGACAACGTGTTCGCGCGCGTCGTGCTCGCGCGCCTGCGCCGCGACGAACCCGATCCGTTCGGTCGCGACGTCACCGACGCGGAGGCCGTCGCCGCGAAGTGATCGCCGGGCAGCGGCAGGGCGCGATCAACGGGCGGCGGAAGTGGACCGTGCGCCGCCGAGCAGGTGGTTCAGCGTCGGCGAACCCGCGGATGCCGAGAGGGAATCCGCGGGCGCCGCCGGCGCCACCGAGCCGGTGCGCTCCGCACCCGCCTCCGCGGAGCGCTTGCGCAACTCGCGGAGGAGCGCGCGGATCTCACGCATCTCGGCGCGCATCTCGTCGATCATGGCGCGGACGTCGTCGTCCTCGGCCTGCTCACTCGCCTTCGCGGCACGCTTGCGGACCACGATCGCTTCGCCATCGTCGTGCATGAGCCGTTCGGCGATCGCCCGACCTTCGACTGCACGACGGTGCGCGTCTTCCTGCGCGCGGTTCACGTGTTCGGCCGCCGCGGTCTCGCGCAGCGAGACGGCCTTCCGCTCGAGTTCCACCCGCGCCTCTTCCAGCCTGGCGCGATCGACATCGAACTTCGCCTTCGCGAGTTCGAGTTCGCGCATGCGCGCGTCCGGACCGACCACGAAGGCCCGAGTCCGCGGCGACACCGCCGTCGGGGCCTCCGCCGGCATCGGAGCCTCGAGCGATTCCGGTGCCGCGGGCGCCTTGGCCCCCATCATCGGCCGGAGCCGCCTCGGCGCAGACGGTGCGATGGGCGTCGGAGGTGCGGGCGCGACCTCGACCACCGCGACTCCACCCGCATCGTCGCTCTCCATGGTCATCACCCGAGTCCCCTGCTCGCGGGCCTCGTCCGCCGCGCGCACCTTGTAGAGCGACCCGACCGGCGGAAGCGCCGAACCGCCACGAGCGCCGCCGAGTCCACGCACAACGCCGGGGCGCTGGCCAGCCCTCTCCTGTTGCGCGAGCTGCTCGGCGATCGCGCGCAACTTCGCTTCGGCGTCCGCGCGCTGCTCCTCCGTGAGGTCGCCCGACGCAAGGATCTCGATGACCTTCTTCAGTCGCGCCGTGGCGCTCGGCGGCTTCGGCGCCGGGGACGGATCCTGCGCGGTCTCGATCGTGGTCACGGTCGACGGGCCGACGATGGTCGCGCTCTGGGCCGACAACGTGGCTGCCAGGGCGACGGCGCCCACGAAAGGAACGAACTTCGACACGATCGCTTTCATCACTGCTTCTCCTCGATTCAACGGGCTTCGGATGGTGAACGCGCGAGTCGCGCATGCAGGCGCGTGCTCGTTCGTTCGAGGTGGTCGAGGCGGCGCTCCAGCGCTGCCATGAGTTCCCGGACATCGCCGACGGCCCGGGCACCGAGGTCCGCCCGCAAGCGCGCAGCCTCGTCGCGCAACATGGACCGCTCGATGTCGAGCGCCGCGATCGCCGCCGTGAGGGCCGACGGCGCCGGCGCCGCGGCCTCCGGGAACACGAACAACGGCGACTCCGGGGTGGCTCTCTCGTGGGTCCCGATGCCGGGGCCGGCGACGGTCAGCGCAACGAACGACGCAGCGCTCCAGGCCGCGGCCACGGCACGGCTCGGCGGTGCACAACGCCCCGCCTGCAACGCGGAGTGGACCCGTTCGCGCAGCGCCGCCGCGCGCGCCGCCATGCCCGGAGCAAACGCCACTTCGCGACTTCCCGGTCGCAGCCACTCCGCGACATCGAGCAGGCAGCGGGCGACCGCCGTCGGACTCGAATGACCGGCGGCGATCGCATCGCACCGCAGTTCGACGAGGCGCGTCCACCGACGCCGCACCGCGACCGTCAGGATCTGCCACGGAAACGTGGCCTGGACCAGTGCGAGCCCCCAGGTCCACGCCGGGTCGCCGCGACGCAGGTGGGCCACTTCGTGCGCGAGCATCGCACGCAGCGACTCGTCGGAGAGTTCGACGGCGCGTTCCGGGAGACAGATCTCCGGACGCATCCAGCCGAACGCGATCGGCGTCGCGATCACGGACGAAGTGCTGAGATGCGGCGACTGGTGCAGGCCGAGAGCACCAGCGACCTGAGCAGCCGTCGCGAGCACACGTGCGTCGGTCTCGGGCACGCGCGACGCCAGTGCAGCGCGAAGACGGCGGTGCAGGACGGCGAACCATGCGAGCCCGACGAGCGCAGCGAGCACCGCTGAGCCGACGACGGCAGGCGGCCACCAGTCACCGACGAAGATCGACGGCGCAGCATCGGTCTCCGCGATGGAGCCGAGCAGCGCCGGCTGACCAGCAGCACTCGCCGCCGTGTCCCTCTCGACGAGTCCGACCGAGCCGAGAGCGCGCATCGACGCGGGGATCGGCACGGCAAGGCCGGCGACCCACGTTCCGCCGAGCACGAAGCACTGCAGCACGCTCGTGGGCAGCGCCAGCCAGAGTGCGAAGCGCGCGATCTGCTCCTGCAGAAGGACGGCGCGCTTTCCGAGCAGACTGCCGATCGCGAGAGCGGCCGCGAGTGCACACGTCGAATGCAGGGCGAACGTGCAGACCCAGTCGGCAGCCAGGGCCATTGCCGAGGTGCTCATGGCTGCTCCTTCTTCTGGCGACGCTCGGCGTCCGCGACCTGACGCCGCAGGTCGTCGAGTTCGTCCAGTTCGATCTCACCCGCGCGCAGCAGGTGACTGACGAGGGCGAGCGGGTCGCCGTCGAAGAGGCGCGTGACCAGCTCGCCCACCAGGTTCTTCTGGACCAGATCGGGATCGACCTTCGCGCGGTAGAGGAACTGACGGCCGTTCTCGCGGTGCGAGACGAGGCCCTTGTCCTCCATCTTGCGCAGCATCGTGGCGATCGTCGTCAGTGCGAGACGGCGATCGCGCAGCGCGCCATGAACTTCCGCGACCGACGATTCGCCGGCCTGCCAGAGCGACCGCAAGATCGCCAACTGCAACTCGCCGAGATTCCGGGGACCCTTCATGGGGACAATCTACTACCAGAGTAGTCGGCATCAACTACTCCGGTAGTAGAGGCTTCTTCCCGGAAAGGGGGCGGACAGGAAAAGAACCCGGAGCCCCCCACGGCCTTGCCGCTCGCGACCCGCAAGCCTCGCCGGCCCGGCCTTGCTACGTCGGCCCGCCTGTCGCGATCAGCCGCCGACCGGCGCGCAGATGTGGTGGATCCCCTGCGTCGTGGTCAGCACCCCGTTGGGCGAGAACGGATCGAACACGATCCACTGCGTGAAGAACGACACGCCGATGTAGCCGGTGACCGCTGGCAGTTGCCAGGTGAAGGTGGCGAACCCGGTGCCCGGATTGCCACCGACCGTCACGTAGGCGCCGAGCCACGCCGGGTCGGTGCGCAGCATGCATCCCGACGCCGGGTATCCGAGCAACACCGAGACGTCGGTGGGGAACGGCGACGTGTTCGTCGTGCCCATGATCCAGATCGCGAACTGCTGCACTGCGGCGTTCTGCAGTTCGTGCGTCCATGCGATGCCGGGCTCCATGATCTGGACGGTGCGGTTCTTCGGCGCGATGCCACCGCCGCCGACGCAGGCGGAGCCGAAGTCGAGCATCACGCCGGGGCGCGCGTAGAACTTGGTCTTCAGGCCGACTCCCTGCTGCCACAGCCCCGTCGCCGCGCCGACGGAGCCGCTCTGGTGGACGCGCTGGGTGGCGGCGGTCGCCGTGAGCACACCATCGAAGTTGTAGAGAAACGGCTGGTTGTTGAACCCATTGCCGTGAACGCGGATCTCGAGCACCAGCGGCCGCACACGATCCCACGTGAACAGCGTGGTGAACGGGATGTTGATGACCGGGCTGCCTTGGGCGCCCGCGGCGAGATTGATCGTCTGGAGCGGGGCAACGACGACCGGCGGGGTCGCATAGTTGTTGTCGAACGTCGACGTCATGCCCGACCCGAACCCGTGCCCGAGCAGCACTTCGCAAGTGATGGTCGTGGCGTTCGAGGTGAGACTCGAGCCCGCGAAGAACTCCACGCGCGTGAGTCGCATGGGTTCGGGGATCCACGTCTGCAGACTCGGGGCCGAGTACCACTGTTGGTAGCGCCCGACGCCGGCGGACCAAGGCAGGTTGACGTTGCCGAGAGAACCGGGAGGCACCATCGCGGTCGTCTGCGCGAATGCCGAAGCGGCGACGAGGCAGAGGGAGAAGAGGGCTCGCATCATGGGACTTCGCTCGAACGGAAGAGTCTACCTTCGTCCGGAGCGGCGAGACGACCGGGAAGCCGTCCGGGTGTGGCGCTCCTAGCGCCGCACCCGGACCGGGCAACATCCCATGGCGGCAGAGCCCCCGCCCGTGGAGTCAGCGGCGGACACCGACCGGGGCCGGGGTCCCGACCACCGGACGGGGCCTGGCGACGCCGACCGCGCCGGCACCGGCGAGACCCGCGGCGGGCGCCGAGGCCGATTTGCTCGACATGCCCATGGTGGAGAGGCCCGGCTGTGCCTTCACCGGCGTGTCGGCGATTCGCCGGCGCACGTCCTCGGGGCGATTGGCCTTCGTGACCGCGTCCTCGGCGGAAATCGTGTTCTCCCCGTAGAGACGGAGCAGTTCGTCCTCGAGCGTCGTCATCCCGTACTGCTTGCCCGTCTGCATCAGGTTGAGGATCTGCGCCGCCTTCGCCTCGCGGATCAACGAGCGCACGGCGTCGGTCGCGACGAGGATCTCGCGCGCCGCGACGCGGCCGCCGCCGACCTTCGGGACGAGCGTCTGGGACACGACTCCCTGCAGCGTGCCCGCGAGCTGCACGCGCACTTGCTGCTGGGCGTCGGTCGGGAACACGTCGATGATGCGATCGACGGTCGAGATCGCGCTGGTCGTGTGAAGGGTTCCGAACACCAGGTGACCGGTCTCCGCGGCGCTGATCGCCATCGAGATGGTCTCGAGATCGCGCATCTCGCCGATCAGGATCACGTCCGGATCCTGGCGGAGCGCGCGACGCAGACCTTCACGGAACGTCGCGCAGTCGCTGCCGATCTGGCGTTGTGTCACGAAGCACTGCTTGTCCGGGTGGATGAACTCGAGCGGATCCTCCATCGTCAGGATGTGGCCGTGCTCGGTCTGGTTGATGTAGTCGATCATCGCCGCGAGCGTCGTCGACTTGCCCGAGCCGGTCGGACCGGTGACGAGCACGAGCCCGCGCGGCTTCGCGGCGAGATCGAGGCAGATCTGCGGCAGACCAAGGCGCTTCGCGTCGGGAATCTCGTCGGGGATCTGGCGAACCACGAGGCCGGTCGCGTTCCGCTGGTGCAGGGCGTTCACCCGGAAACGGGCGAGGTCCTTCACCGCGTGCGAGAAGTCGATGTCCTTCTCCTTCTGGAAGCGTTCCCACTGCTCGGGCGCCATCAACTGCCGCGCGAGGTCGGCGGTCTGATCCGGCGACAGGCGGCCGAACTCGTCCTGGGGCACGACCTCCCCGTCGATGCGAAAACCCGGCGCGCTGCCGGCCTTGATGTGCAGGTCGGAAGCTCCCTTCCCGACCATGCCACGGAGCAGATCCTCGATCTTCAGCGACACGTGTGACTCCCCTTCGAGTGGTGGCGCCGATCCGATCCAAGACCGTGATCGGAAGGGACTTCCATCCAGCTTGACGCAACGGCGTCGTCGCTGACCCAGCCTGGGACCGCACCGGGCGACCGACCGGTGGGAACCAAGACTCCGTGAAGACGGGCGGCGCCGGTGGCTCGCGGACCGCGGGTGCGGTCGAATCGGCGCCGATAGAGACGAGGCCCGAATGACCGAACTGCAGAAGCTCGAGCTTGCCCGAATGATCGACGAAAGCCTCGGCCGTCAACACCGCCAGCCCGACCCGGCGTCGCCCCCTCCTACCGGTGGCGGCGCGGCACCCGATCCAGTCCCGACTCCGACGCCTGCGCCGGCGTCGGCGGCGCCGGTCGGAGCCGCACCGGCGACACCGACGGGCCCCACGCCCGCCGCCCCGATCACGGCGCCGATCGCGCAGCTCGACCGAACGACACTCTTCGTGAACCGCGAGCAGTCGTGGCTCGCCTTCAACCGGCGCGTCCTCGAGGAAGCCGAAGATCCGACGAATGCCCTCCTCGAACGAGTGAAGTTCCTCGCCATCTCGAGCACGAACCTCGACGAGTTCTTCGAGATCCGCGTGGCCGGCGTGATGGAGCTCGTCGACGCAGGTCTGCAGGGCGAGAACCCGGACGGGATCAAGCCTCAAGAGGAACTCGACCGGGTTCGTTCCACCGCCCACGCGTTCACGACGGCGATGCACCGCACGTGGCGGGAACTGCTCGTGCCCGAACTCGCGAAGGTCGGCATCGAGTTCCGCCAGGTCCGGATGCTCGGGGTCGCCCAACAACGGTGGCTCGACTCGTACTTCCAGCGCGAGATCTACCCGATCCTCACACCACTCGCGGTCGACCCGGCGCATCCGTTCCCGGTCCTCCTCAACAAGTCGCTCAATCTCGCGGTCCTCCTGCTGGATCCGCGCCAGGCGCGCCGCGCGCACCGCATGGCCGTCGTGCAGGTACCACGATCGCTGCCGCGCATCCTGCGGCTGCCGGAGATCGAGGGGCAACGCGCTTACGTGTTCACCGCGGACATCGTGCAGGAGAACCTGCGCGCGCTGTTCCCCGGCCTGGAGGTCATCCACGTCAGCACGTTCCGCGTGACGCGCGACAGCAATCTCGATGTCGACGAAGTGCAGGGCACCGACCTGATGAGCTCGATCGAGAAGGAGCTCGTGAAGCGTCGCCGCGGCGAACCCGTTCGCATCGAGATCGACTCCGGTGCGCATCCCGATGTCATCGAGCGCTTCCTGAAGGCGTTCAACCTCGAGATGGACGACGTCTATCTCTGCGACGGCCCGGTGAACCTCGGCCGCATCATGGAGCTGCACCAGATCGTCGAGCAGCCCGAGCTGAAGGACCCGCCGGCGCCGCCGCGGCGCGTCTGGAACTGGACGTCCGCGGACGAGCTCTTCACGGATCTCCGCGACGGCGACATCCTGCTCCACCATCCCTACGAGTCGTTCTCGACCGTCGAGGACTTTGTGCGCTTCGCGGCCCGCGACCCGAAGGTGCTCGCGATCAAGCAGACGATCTACCGCGCCGGCGCCAAGAACCCGATGGTCGAGTCGCTGATCGAAGCAGCACAGCAGCGCAAGCAAGTGACGGCGATCGTGGAGCTGAAGGCGCGCTTCGACGAAGAAGCCAACATCCAGTGGGCGCGCCGTATGGAGCAGGCAGGCGTACACGTCGTCTACGGCATCGTCGGCATGAAGACGCACGCGAAGTGCACCCTCGTGGTGCGACGCGACGACGACGGAATCCGCCGCTACTGCCACCTCGGCACCGGCAACTACAACCCGTCCACCGCGCGCCTCTACACGGACATCGGCCTGCTCACGGCGCGCGCCGACATCGGCGAAGAAGTCGCCGAGACGTTCAACATGATCACCGGCTACACGCGCGTGCCCCAGATGGAGCACCTGCTCGTCGCGCCGTTCACGCTGCGCGACAAGGTCCTGCAGCTGATCCGCAACGAAGTCGACAACAAGAAGGCCGGCAAGCCGGCAGCGATCCGCGCGAAGCTGAACAACCTCGCCGACCCGCAGGTCATCGCCGCTCTCTACGAGGCGTCGCGCGCAGGTGTGCGCATCCAGTTGTGCGTGCGGAGTGTCTGCTGCCTCCGGCCGGGCGTGCCCGGTCTGAGCGACAACATCTCGGTCGTCGCGATCGTCGACCGGTTCCTCGAGCACAGCCGCGTCTACTACTTCGAGAACGCCGGCAACCCGCTCGTCTACCTCAGCTCGGCGGACTGGATGATGCGCAACCTCGACCGCCGCGTCGAAGTCGCCGCCCCGATCCTCGACCCGGAGCTGAAGAAGCGCGTGATCGACGAGGTGCTCGGCATGGCCCTCAACGACAACGTGAAGGCGCGGCGGGTGCTCGCGAACGGACAGAGCGAGCGCATCGTCCGGGCCGACGGCGAACCCGCGCTGCGCGGCCAAGCCGCGCTGCTGGATCTCACGCAGAAGCAGCCGGAATCGACGCCCGAGGGTGGTGTCTCCGAACCGCAGAAGCGCCGCAAGAAGAAGAAGCGCGTGTGACGGACGGCGGTTCGCGATCGCGCTCAGTTGTGACGCGGACGTGGATGCCGTTCGTGACGCAGGGCTGGCTCGTCACGGGCCGAGGGCCGAGGAAAATGCATGAAGAGTTCGAAGCCAGGCACGTTCGGCAGCACGAGGTTGCTGGTCACGATGCCGGCCGAATTCGCGGCGGCACCGAACAACGGCTAGTCCGTGGCGATGCCGAGCTCGCAGTTGGTACCCGGCGCCGACGGTCGGAAACGAGTCGATGGCGGCGCCGGTCACGAGGTTGAACTTCAACGGTCCGCATGGGCGTCCCATCCGTGCCCGTCCGCGTCCTGGGTGACCAGCGCCTGGATGCCCGAGCGCCGGTCGAGAACCGACGGGTGCCATGGCGCCGGTCGACAGATCGATGCGGAGGAAGCGATCGAAGTTGTTCGTACCGTTCGCGACCCCAGCAGTTCGCCGGCGTTCGGGCCGTCCGCGAGACCGCGCACGTCAACGCTGCCGTGCGTCCGGAACGGCGACCCGACGCCCGTGACCGGATCGATCTTGTCGAGATTCGTCACGTCCCCACTTGGCGGTGGCGCAGCAGGGGAGTCCTTCACGGTCATCCCCTTCGCCAACGGTACGCCGGACGGGCCGAGCACGCAGGGGGAGCCGGTCGTCGCGTAGATGGCGTGTCCTTGTCCGCTGCGTTTCACTGCGAGCAGCCTGGGCTCGAAGCGGCCGGGACACGGTCGCGATCAAGGCGACCAACAGGGCAAGAAGGCGGAAGGGCGTCGTCGGGGATCCGGTCGCAGGGAGAGTCCAGCCATCGAGGCTCCCGCCTTGCTGACACGGCGCGAGAACGGCGCGCGCACCGACCCGCAACGCCCACCGGCCCGGCAGCCACCGCGGACCCGCCCGACCGGACTCCGGCCCGACCGGACGGGGCGGCGCCAACGAAAAACCCCTCAGGACTGCCGTGTTGCGGCCTTCCTGAAGGGTCTTGAGTGGCGAGGGCGACCGGGATCGAACCGGCAACCACCGGATCGACAGTCCGGTACTCTAACCAATTGAGCTACGCCCCCACGCCGTGAGGGGCCGCAGATGCTAGCCACGAGGGCGCCCTTTGCAAGCACGCATCTGTCCTCTCGCCCTGCGGCCTCCGGCCTCCGGCTCGCAAAGTAAATCGGCCGCCGGGCCAACCCGGCGGCCGAAGCCACTCTTCGCTCTCTCGTGTCGAACCGGCTGCTGTTCCGCGGGCTCTTGCGAACCCACCTGCAGCAACCGTCTCGCTTGATACTGTCGTTAGGCCGCGACGTTTCACGACCCAAGCCCCGGCCCCATGTCTGCCTCGCTGTCCGCGCCACTCCGACTCGACTTCGCCGGCGCCAAGGGCGGTCGCACACCACACTTGTCGGTGGACGGGATGACGCCCGCGGGACCGAACCTGTCGCATTGGCCCGGCAACCGTACGCCCGCCAGGTGGAGAGCCGACCTGAGCACCGGGATCGCCCTGAAGTTCGCGCGAGCCGACGAAGCCGAGCGCCGCTCGTTCCTCGGCGACGCCGCCTGGGTCGTCAACGACCACTACGACACGGACGGCTTCGGCTCGTTGCTCGCGGTGCTGCAGCCCGGGGTCGCGTTCGCCCATGAGGAACTGCTGCTCGCCGCGGCCGCCGCCGGAGACTTCGGCACCTGGCAGACGCGGCGTGCCTTCGCGATCGATCGGATCGTCGCCCACCTCGCCGCCCCGGCGTCGCCGGTGGGGCGGGAGTTCGCGCAAGTGACCGATCCGGACGAACTGTCCCTCCGGCGCTACCGCTGGCTGCTCGACCACGCCGACGAAGTGCTCCGCCAGCCGAAGACGTTCGACGCACTGTTCCGCGACGAGATGGAGCAGGTGCATCGCGAGATCGACGCCGCGCTCGCCGGCGAGGTCGATCGGCAGCGCCACGACTCCATCGGCCTCTCGGTCGTCGCGACCCGCGGCGCTCTCCATCGGATGACGCTGAACACGGTTGCCGGGGCGTTCCGAGTTCTGCACGTCGCGCGCGGCTCGGACGGCATTCGCTACCGGTACCACGACCGGACCGAGAGCTGGTTCGACCTGCTGACGTTCCATCCGTTGCCGCGCCGCGACCTGCGCCAGCTCGCGGCGCAACTGTCCGACCTCGAGCCACCGAGCGACGGCGCCAGTTGGAACGCGGATCCGCCGACGGAACCGATCCCCGAACTGTACTTCGGGGTGCCGAGCGCCCAGGAATACGGCCGCATCACGCGCGACCTGCGTCCGAGCAGACTGTCCCACGATCGGGTGGCCTCGACGATCGCGGCATTCTTCGCCGCACCACCGGCGCCGTGACCGCGAGAGCGCTGGCACCCGACGCGCGGCGAAGCCATCATCGCGGCCCGATGACCACCCGGCGGATCCTGTCGCTCGCTGCCGTTGCGCTGTTCTCGGCATGCGGCGGCCACGCACTGCTCGAAGACACGAGCGGTCGCTTCCGCCTCGTCGCACGGGTCCGGGCGACCGACACGGCGGCGACGCGTTCGGCTCTGCGTGAAGGCATCGCGGCGCACTCGGCGGCGCTCCTGTTCGCCACCGACAGCGAAGCGGGCGCACCGACGGATGGAGTCGGCGTCCCGGTGGTCGCGATCGGGACTTCGTCGTCGAGCACGACGCAGCCTGCCGTCCTCGTCGTCGAACGCACCGGGGCCGACGTCGCCGTGCAGCTGGCGCTGCTCGCCTGCTCCGGCATCTCGATCCCGAAACAGCTCCCGCTCGGCGCCGAGGTCCAAAGGAGCGTCCCGGACGCTCGACCGACGAACCGGCCCGCCCCGGGCGACGTCGTGATCGAACTCCTCCGCCAGCAGCACGCAGCAGTGCTCGCGATTCCGCCCACGACCGACGTCGTCTTCCGGATCGGGTTCGTCCACCTCGACGCCGACGACCCGTGGCAGCTCCGTGTACGCGCCGATGTCGAGGAGGCGGCGCATCGCTACCACCAGCTCGAGCTGACGACTCGCTGCGCGAACGGGGATCCTGCGAAGCACGCGGCCATCGTTCGTGAACTGGCGGGGAACGGCTGCCGCGCGATCCTCGTCGGCGCGAACGACCCGGCGCCGGCGTCCTCGATCGCTGACGAATTGCGCGAGCATTCGGTTGCCCTGGTCGTGGTCGCACGGCACGTACGCGAGAGCGCAGCGACGAGTTGCGTGGGTCCGGACCAGGTCGTGCTCGGCACCGCGGCGGGCGAAGCCGCCGCGTCGCTCCTGCCACGCGGAGGTGCGATCATCGAGGTCCACGGCGACCCGGCATCGCCGCTGCTCGTCCCGCGCCGCCAGGGTTTCGCGGCGGCGCTCGGGCTGAAGTAGCCGCGCCACGCTCGGACACGATGTCCAGATCCTCCTTCAAGTACTGGATCGTGCGCTTCGTGCTCGGGATCACCCTCATCGTGGCCGCCGGGAGCGGCGTGTTCCGCACACTGGCCGCGGACTTCGACCCGATGGGTCTCGCGACGTTCCTGCCCGCCTTCGTCGGATTCGCGCTCGCGATGTCCTCGATCACGCCGCTGGTACGCCTCTCCACCGTGCAAGCGCGAGTCCGACGCGAATGGTCGACGGCGGCATCGGCCGAGTTCGCGCGGGCGTCGCTGCCGCGCCGCGTTTGGTACCTCATGGCATCGATCGCCGAGGCCGACGGCCCGATGACCACGATCGAGCGGGAGACCATCCGTTCGTTCCTGCTGGAACGCTTCCTCGAGCCCGACGACGCCGATGCGCTCCGCACCTGGGAAGCCCAGCCCCTGCCCGTCACCGACCGCATCGGCCTCGCCGCCCGCATCGCGACAGGGCTCTCCGACCAGGAGAGCGACTCGTTGTTCTGCTGGTGCTGCCTCGTTGCCTTCGCCGACGACTCGTTCCGTGAACGCGAACATGCGGCGCTGCAGGACGTCGCGAAGGGCCTGGGCCTCGAATCGGAGCGGGCGCGGTTCCTGTTCCATCTCGCGCGAGCGCAGCACCTCGACGGCCGCGCCGGGCCGGCGCGTCGGACGCCGCCCGACGCACGCGCGCACGCCCTGTCCGTGCTCGGCTTGCCCGTGGACGCGACGAAGGAGGCGATCCGCAAGCGGCACCGACAGCTCGCGCGCCAGTTCCACCCGGACGTCCACACGAATCTCGGTCCCGTGGCCCAGCGCGAGGCGACGGAGCGGTTCCAGGAGATCCAGCGCGCGTACGAGATCCTGAGCGGTTGACCCGCGTTCGCGTAGGCTGACGGCTCACGACCATGGTCAAGATCCAGGCGAAGTACGAAGGCGATCTCTGCTGCACCGCGATCCACGGCCCCTCGTCCGCCGAACTGCGGACGGATGCACCGAAGGACAACGAAGGGCTCGGTCGCTACTTCTCTCCCACCGATCTCGTCGCGACCGCCCTCGCGACCTGCGTGCTCACGACGATGGGGATCGTCGCGCGGCGACACGGCATCGCCCTCGCTGGCGCCACCGCGCAGGTCGAGAAGCACATGACCGCCGCGCCGCGCCGTATCGGACGGCTGCCGCTTGTGGTCACCGTCCCCGGCGCGCTGCCGCCGGAGCACAAGAAGCTGCTCGAGGCCGCAGCCCACGGTTGTCCGGTCCA
The DNA here is from genome assembly GCA_016794565.1 of Planctomycetota bacterium. Lineage (GTDB taxonomy): Bacteria > Planctomycetota > UBA1135 > UBA1135 > UBA2386 > JAEUHQ01. The sequence continues at coordinate 45,777 of JAEUHQ010000082.1, forward strand.
CCGCAGCCTGCATGCGGACGTCGAAGCGCCGATCACGTTCGTCTGGCAGAGCTGAACGCCGGCGCCGGTCCCGATGGCACGGCCGGCGCCGTTCGAGGTCGACGCGAGCCCGGGATTGGAGCTGGTCGATCCCCGGCACCCGGCACTAGCATCGCCGCGCCATGCGTCTCGCTCTCCTCGCCACCCTGGCCGTCCCGGCGCTCCTGCCGTGCCAGGGTCCGCCCGGCTACTACGCGTCGGTGAACGCCACCAACCCGACGTCGCTGCGGGCGACGCTGCACGCGGTCATCGACGACCACACGAAGATCACCTACACGGGGAGCGGCACGGACACGTGGACGGTGCTCGAACTCGCGGACCAGAATCCCGCGAACTCCTCGCAAATCCTCGATCTCTACAAGAACACCGGGTTCGCGAAGCAGGGCGGCGGCAACTCGTTCTACAACCGCGAGCACTCGTGGCCGAACTCGTACGGGTTCCCGAACGACGGTGCGGCCAACTACCCGTACACGGACTGCCATCATCTGTTCCTCTGCGACATCGCCTACAACGCCGACCGCGCGAACCTTCCGTTCAAGAACGGCACGGCGTCGTGGACGGAGCGCACGACCGCGGTGAACGGCGGCCAGGGCGGCGGCAGCGGAACGTTCCCCGGCAACTCGAACTGGTTCAGCACGTCGTCCGACGGCTGGCAGACCTGGTCGGGCCGCAAGGGCGATGTCGCGCGCGCGATGTTCTACATGGACATCCGGTACGAGGGCGGCACGCACGGCATCACGGGTGCGGCGGAGCCCGACCTCCGGCTCACCGACAACGCGAGTCTCATCCAGACGACGGGCGGCAACGCCTCGATTGCCTACATGGGGCTCCTCGCGACGCTCGTGCAATGGCACCAGCAGGATCCGGTCGACGCGAAGGAGATCGCGCGCAACGACGTGATCTACGGCTTCCAGGGCAACCGCAACCCGTTCATCGACCATCCCGAGTGGGTCGCGTGCCTGTACTCGAACCAGTGCGTCCGCGTGCGCGAACCCGAGGTCTGGATCAACGAGCTGCACTACGACAACACGGGCACCGACGTCGGTGAGTTCGTGGAGATCGCGGGCCCTGCCGGCGAACGACTCAACGACTGGATGCTGGTCGCGTACGACGGCACGACGGGGCTCTGGTACGCGATGGTCCGGCTCGGCGGCACGATCCCGAACCAGCAGGCGGGCTACGGCACGTTGTCGTTCTCGTTCGCCAACTTGCAGAACGGTCCCGCCGACGCACTGGCCCTGGTGACCCCGTCCGGCGCCGTCATGCAATTCCTGAGCTGGGAAGGCGGCACGACCGCATCCGGCGGCGCGGCGAACGGCAAGTCGTCGCTCGACATCGGCGTCAGCGAAGCTGGCACCGAGCCGGTCGGCCGCTCGCTGCAGCTCGGCGGCTCCGGGAACAGCTACGGCCAGTTCAACTGGCAGAACCCGCTCGTCGCGACTCCTGGCGCGATCAACGCGAACCAGACATTCCTGTAGTCGCGGCGGCCGCGGCTCGTCACTCGACGAGCGCGTGCACCATGGGCAGCAGCTTCGCCGCGATCTCGGCGTGCCCTGCCGCACCGGGATGGAAGTCGTTCTTCGCGACCTGATGCGAGTGCACCCACTCCCGTGTGAGGGCCAGGTCGAGCAACGGCACACCGACCTTCGCCATGTGCTCCACCACGGCCAGCGGGAAGCGACGCTCGGGGCGCCCTTCTTCCTGCACGCGCTCGAACGCGTCGATCACGGCGTAGCGAGCGCCCTTCGCCGCGCAGACCTCGCGGCTGCGATCGACAGCGAGGATCACGTGTTCGGGCAACAGCGCGGTCCCCGGCTCGTCCCCGGCCTCGCTGGCGATCCGGCCGACGATCGTCTCGATCAGTCGGAGCGCGCGGATGCGGCGCAGTCCGTCGGTCAGGAACAGCGGAGGCGCCTTCGGATGTGCCTCGATGTCGTTGTTGATGATCGAGTGCAGCACGAGGTCCGGCTCGAACGTGATGCCGGTCGATTCGAGCCAGAAGAACTCCTCCGCGAGTCCCCATCCCGGTGAGCCGCCGTTGATCACTTCGTAGGTGCGTCCATCGGCACGCGGCGACTTGCGCAGTTCGTTCTCGAGCAGGCGCGGATACTCCTCGCCCTCGCCGACGCCCCAGCCGAACGGAACGGAGTCGCCGACGATCAGCACGCGGTAGACACCGGCGGGCTTCGGCGTGACGACGACGCGGTTACGCAGGCGCTGCGCACTCACGCGAACCTCGTGCCCGAGGTAGGAGCTCGTCGTCCCGGCGCGCAGGCGCAACCACCCCTTCTCGTCGCGCTCGAGCACCTCCTCGGTGAACCGCTCCTTGTCCTCGAGGACCGCGTAGGACCCGGGGTCGACGATCCGCAGAAACAGCTCGAAGCAGGCGAACGCAGCGAGGCTCGCGATCGCAGCGAGCGCCAGGCGAACCCGAACGCGACGCGGTTTCTTCGCCACCATCTAGTGCCGTGAACTGAAAGCGGCCTTGTGTTCTCGCGAGGTCATCGTCGGTCCTGGCCAGGCGCGACCCCAGAGGCACATCCAGGAGATCTGTCGAGGAGGCGCAACGCAGCCAGGGACGACGAGGGGCCGCGAAACGCGAGGGACTTCCGGTTCATGGCACTAGTGCATCGCCGTGTGCATCTGGTGGATGTAGGTGCAGCCGGGAGCGTGTTCACGACGGCCGCTGTGCGGTACCCGGTCCATCCATTCGGGATCGACGTCGACGGGGCAGTAGTGGCTCACGAGGCTCCATCGAGTGATGTCGCGCTTCAGGCGCGGCGATCCGCCGTGCACGAGGTCCGCATGCCACACGAGCGCGTCGCCCTTCTTCGGGTGGAAGCGCGTCATCGGGCAGCCCGCCTGCTCCGACTTCTCGCACACCCACCGCAGGAACGCGCGGTGGTCGTCCCACTCCGGCGGCCGCGCACGGCCGCGATCGCACCAGAGGAACTCCGGGATCTTGTGGCTGCCCTCGTAGTACTGCAGCTCGCCGGAGCCCGGCGTGATGTCCTCGAGCGCGACCCAGCAACCGACGAACTCCATCGGCGACCGCACGACGACGTAGGCGGTGTCCTGGTGCATCTCCTGCTCGGTCCCGTAGCGGAACAACAGGCTCTGGAACGGCATCGGAGGACGCTCGAACAGCTGGCCGAGGAAGCGCCGGATCGCCGGCGCGAACTGGATGTCTCGCGCGAGCTTCGACGTCGAGTGGTAGTCGAGCACCTTGTGCGGGATGTCCTTGTACTTCGGCAGCATCCGGGGGAATGCGTTGCTGCCGTCGGCGAGTTCGATCACGAGACCTTCGTTCCCTCGCTGCCAGTCGCTGGCGATCTCGGCGCGGAACGCGTCGATCACCGCGGGATCGACGGCTCTCTCGAGGAGCACGTAGCCCTTCTCCATCCAGTGCTCGAAGCGAGCGACGTCCGTGGCGTCGAGGAGTCCGAGTGCGCGCTTGCCGGCGAGCCGGGCGTGCGCATCGTTGAGGTCGGGCCAGAAGCCACCGAAGCGCGACCGGAACCGCGGGAACGTGTCGAGTCGCTTGAAGAACTTCTCCTTCGCCTCGTGGCACGCGCCCCAGAGCCGGGCGAATGCGTGCTTCCAAACACCCTCCATCGCAGCGCGTTCGACCTCGTGCACGCCCTCGTGGCGCAACTTGACGATCGTTGCGTTCCCCTCCGCGACGAGGTCCACCGTGACGGGCGACGTCGCGCTGCCGCTCTTGTCGCTTCGCGTGAAGTCGAAGGCGAGTCGTTTCGCCGGGACGAGTTCGCGCCAGGCGCCCTTCAGCGTGATTCGGCCACGCTCACCGCCTTCGAACTCGAGTTCGAAGGCCCGGGCATCGACGTGCGCCCGCAGGGCCCGCCGTCCCGGCGCGATCTCGAACCAGTACGCGAGCCGCGGTTCCTCGAAGAACGCCGCATAGACATCGTCCGGCGGGACATGCAGAACGCGTTGGAGGGAGAGCGTCGTGGCGGCCTCGGGCATGGTCGCGGAAGTCTATAGCGACGTCTCTCGCCGGACACGGACGGCAGAGCCGGTCACGAGCCCCGCGGCTGCCACGCGTGACAACTGAGACAGTCCTTGCTCGCGGGCACCGCCTGGAGCGTGCGCGAAGTGCCTTCGCCCGAGATCGTATGCGACGCGTGGAGGTTCCGGTGCGCCGTGACGCGAATCGTGGTGCTCGCAGGAGTACGCCCCGGCTCGTCGTACGCGTGGCACTTGCGGCAGTCACCGCCCTTGGCATGGAACTGACGCACGTCCGCAACGAGCAGATGACGCTGCTCGCGACGGACCTCCTTGCCGAAGTCGGCGCCCGCCTTCTCGACGTGGCAGTCGAAACACACGTTGGTCTGCTTCGTGGTCTCGTAGCCGCCGGTGATCTTCACCTTCTCCGGGTCCTTGTGTCCGTGGCATCGGGCGCACGCGAACGCCGCACCGGCCTCGACGAGCACACTGCCGCGCAGGTTCGTGACACCGGTCGGTCCCACGTGGCACGTCGCACACGACTGCGACGCGTGCTGGGCATGGGAGAAGACGGGCACCTTCGCGTCCTCCACCGTCGTGAGCACGTCCATCTTCGGACTCTGATGGCACGTCGCGGTGCACGAGCCGGCCTCGTTGGCCGCCGTCTGGTGGAACGCGAACACGAACGCCGCGGACGTCGTGTCCGCGACGTGGGCGTGGCACACCACACAGACCGATGTCGGCGAGGTCGTCGCGATCTCCGGCACATGGCCTTCGTGTGCGAACGGCCGCGCGGCCGCGGCACGCACCAGCCCTTCCACCTCGCGACGATGGCAGTCGCTGCAGGAACGGCCGTCGGCCACCGGGTGCAGCGGCACGGCGCCCGCGGTGATGCCGGGATGGGCCGTGGACGCGAACGCGAATGTCGACGGTTTCGCGGGGCGGCGCACGGTCGTCGTCGCGAGCGCCTTCGCCTCGTCGTCGGTTCCCGGATGCGCATGCGCGTGGCAGTCGTTGCACGACCACGAGCCGTGCCGGGGCACACGCCGTTCGGAGTGGCACGTCTTCGTGCAGTCCGCGTACATGCGCCCGACGACAGGGTCCTCCGCGTCGTTGGCGAGCGGATGGCACTTGCTGCACTGCTCCTGGTGTCCCTTCGTCGCGTGCGAGAACTTCGTCGGCATTCGCTGGACCTCGAGGTCCGCAGCGAGGCGCGTGGTCACTCCACCCTGATCACCGAAGTGGCACGTCGCACAGGACCTCGCCTGCACCCCCATGCCGGCCACGGCGTTCGGGTCCGCGGTGTGGCAGGTGCGGCACGCGCTCCCCTTCGCGTCGGCGCCGAGTTCGGCCGGCGGCACGTGCGATGCGTGGGTGAACACACGCTCCTTGCCGCGCCGGTGCCGATCGAGCAGGCTCGGGGCGCCGGCGACGTGGCACTCGGCACACGTCGTGGCCCTGTCCCAGATCGCTCGCCACGCCGCGCCGCCGCCGTCCTTGGACACGGCCTGCTGCGCCTTCGCACCCGGGTCGTCGGCGCCGTGGTGGTGGCAGTCCGCGCACACCGCCAAGGTCGACGGCCGCGCGAACAGCACATCCGGATGTACGAAGTCGCCGCGCGGCCCCGCGGTCCACGTGTGGCACTCGGTGCACGCACGTTCGCGATGGCCGTCGAGTGCGTGGTCGTACGTCGACACGTGCCCCGCGGCGCGGACTCCGCCCGCGAACTCGAGGCGCGCCGCGTCGTGTCCGGCCGCCGTCCCGCTGAAATGGCAGCTCGCGCACTGCGCCGTCACCGGAGCGAGCCCCATCGGTTCACCGGCGCGGAAGTCGTGGCAGACCTGGCAGTGCCTGGCGAACTGCTCCTTGCGCGGCGTCGCCTGCCAGTCCGGAGCGAGGTGCGAGCCGTGGCGGAAACTGCCGTCCGCGGCCGAGCGGACCGATGCTGCAGGCGGCTCCACCCACTCACGGGCGCCCATCGACCACGCGGCGACGGCGGGAAGCGCCAGGGCGAACGCCGCGCCCGCGACCAGCCACTTCGCCAAGGTTCGATGCATCGTGGAGAAAGCCCGCGAGCACGCGGCATTCGCGACTACGTCGTTTGACTGACGCGGACGGGGCCCTACTCTGCCCGCCGCGATCGCGGGGTCAAGAGCTTGCCACTCCCTCGCACGCCCTCGCCAACTCCGACGAGTCGACGCGCGCGACTCGGCTCTCCGATGCTCGACCCTCGAACCGCATCGCGTCGTATCTCCGTCTCCGCTCTGTTGTCGCCGTTCGTCGTGCTCGGCATCGCGACCGCGCAGGAGGGTGGCGCCACCGGGCCGCGCACACGCGGGACCACCCCGCCAGCGACCCAGGAGCCGAAGCCGCAGGAGCCGAAGGCAGGACAGCCCGAAGCGCCGAAGGCCGAGCCGAAGAAGCCGGATGCGGCGCCGCCCGATCGTGCGCGGCAGAGCCCGGAGCCGACGTTCCACTACGAGCCGGTGCACAGCCGCTACCTGCGCCTCGACCCGTTCGATCGCTACGGGCGCCGCACGCGCTGGAACCCGCTGACCATGTCCGACGGGACCGGCGAGTACCCGATCATCGGGAGCGCCGGCTTGTTCGACGTCTACAACACGAACAAGTGGAAGGGCGACCTGCCGATGTGGGGCGAGAACACGTTCGTCGCCGCGGAACTGGTCTCCGCGAACCTGTTCGAGGGCCGCAACAAGGCCGGCGCCAACGACGAGACCGAGCTGCGCTCGACGGAGTTCCTGTCCATCGAGGCCTTCCACGGCGACACGGTGTTCCGTCCGCCGACCTGGCGCGTCCGCAGCACGCTCGCATTCGACTTCCGGTACGTCGACAACGCGGTCGTCGACGGTTTCGACCCCGACGCGGCGGTTCAGGAGCTGTTCGGCGAAGCGCTGCTGTGGGACTGCGATCCCTACCTCGACTTCGGGTCGGTGCGGGTCGGCCGCCAGGCGTTCGCGAGCGACTTCCGCAACTTCATCTTCACCGACCAGAACGACGGCGTGCAGCTCTTCGGCTCGCTCAACGAGTCGAAGATCGACTTCCAGCTCGCCTTCTTCGACCTCGTCGCGAAGGACCCGATCAGCAACCTGAACCGCGGCTTCGAAGACCGCGACCAGACCTTCCTCGCGGCGAACGTCTTCTTCGAGGACCTCGTGGCGACGGGCTACAAGGTCGAGTTCACGTTCCAGTGGGCGCACGACACCGCGGTCCAGGACGCGACGGTCGACGCCTACTACCTCGGCTTCAATGGCGAGGGCCGGATCGGCGGATTGGAGGTCGCGCACGCCTTCTATTGGATGACGGGCACCGACGACCAGAACATCGTCACGGCCGCGGAGACCGACATCAACGCATTCATGGCGGCTCTGGAAGTCGCGATCCCGGACGACTGGCGCCGCTACGTGTTCAGCGGCCTCTATGCCTCCGGTGACAGCGACGTCAACGACGACAAGGGCGGCGGTTTCGACTCGGTGTTCGACAACCCCAACTTCGCCGGCGGCGCGTTCGGCTACTTCGACCGACAGGCCATCGCGGCGCAGGGCGTGCCGATCGTCAACACGAACAGCTTCTATCCCAACCTCCGCACCAAGGCGAACGACGCGCCGAACTCGGTCAACCCGGGCCTGATCATCCTCCACGGCGGCGTCGAAGCAGACCTGTCGAACTACTGGAGCGTCGCGTTCAACGCCGCGTACCTGCACTTCGCCGACACCAACGTCCTCGAGGCCGTGTTCGGTCAGTCGGTCAGCAGCAGCTTCGGCATCGACCTCAGCCTGGCCGCCAAGTACCGGCCGCTCGGTGTGGACAACTGCATCATCACGCCCGGCGTGCAGGTGCTCTTCTCGACCGGCGGCCTCGAAGATCTCACAGGCGATTCGGCCCTGGCCGCCCTGTTCGTCAACGCCGTCATCGTGCTCTGACCCGCGGTTCCGTCCGGAGACTCCCCATGCGTTCCGAAGCCACTTTCCGCTCCTCCACGAAGACCGCGGTCGTCTTCACCGCCTTCGCTCTGCTCTCCATCGGCTGCGCGACCTGGGCCGCGCGCGACATGTCGACGAACCTCGGTGCCTGGCAACCGCTCGGCAAGTTCGAGGACGCGACCGCGGCGCGCGAAGCCGAAGCGAGCGCCGGATGCCTCACCTGCCACGAGGGCATCGACAGCAAGAACATGCACGGCCTCAACGTCTGGCAGATCGGTTGCGCCGACTGCCACGGCGGTGACCCGAAGATCGCGTGGACCGGCGGCTCCGCGCAGCGCCCGTGGTCGAGCGCCTACGTGCAGGCGATGAAGGCCGCGCACGTGCAGCCGGCGTTCCCTGCGGAATGGCGGGGCAGCCGCAATCCGGAGCGCACCTATGCACTCCTGAACCGCGAGAAGCTCGAGTACGTGCGCTTCATCAACCCCGGCGACCTGCGCGTCGCACCGCAGACCTGCGGCACCACCGGCTGCCATCCGGACATCACGGGTCGCGTGATGACGAGCATGATGACGCACAGCGCGATGGTGATGGGTTCGGGCACCTACAACAACGGCGTGCTCCCGTACAAGAACTACGTCATCGGCGAGTTCTACATGCCGAACGGCGAGGCGGCGCTCGCCAAGACGGTGCCCGCGCCGACGCCGGCCGAGAAGGCTCGCGGCGTGGTCGAGCAGCTGATCCCCGTGCCGCGCTACAACGCGAGCCAGCCGGGCAACATCTTCCGCGCCGCGGAGCGCGGCGTCGCGAACACGCGCGGGCTCGGCACCGAGAACCGCGTCGACTTCGCGCACTTCGTGCTGCACAAGACGCGCCTCAACGATCCGTACGTCTGGTTCCTCGGCACGAACGACTACGGCGCGGAGTTCCGTTCGAGTGGCTGCTCCGCCTGCCACGTGCTCTACGCGAACAGCGAGGACCCGAAGATGTCCGCGCACATCGCGATGCACGGCTACAAGGGCAAGACGGCCGCGACGAACGGCGACCCGACGATCCCGAAGGACGAGCCCGGTCACCCGATCGAGCACAAGTTCACGACGCGCATCCCGACGAGCCAGTGCATGTCGTGCCACAACCACCAGGGCAGCGGCGCGATCGACAACTACGCCGGCATCATGTGGTGGGACGGCGAGAGCGACGGCAAGCTCCTCTACGACGAGGAAGGCCACGCGAAGAAGGGCGACGCGCTGCACGACGTGCACCTCGAGGCGAACAAGCAGGCGAAGCACACACAGTTCAGCTCGCAGCACCGCAGCGGCTGGTCGTTCCGCAAGGTCTACAAGGTGAACGTCGAAGGTCAGATGATCGACAAGAAGGGGAACCTGATCCCCTGGGACGATCCCGACTGGGCCTCGAAGGCTGTGCACCTCGCCGACCACCACTACGAAGTCGGCATGCAGTGCATCGACTGCCACACGGAGCAGGACGTGCACGGCGACGGCAAGCTCTACGGCGAGATGATCAACCCCGTGGAGATCTACTGCACCGACTGCCACGGCACGGTCGCGCAGCGCTCGAAGCTCGTGACCAGCAACCCGGCGGGCGGCAACGACCTGTCGAAGGCCAAGGCCGCCGGGTCGAAGGGCACGCGCCAGTTCCGCTGGGTCGACGCCTCGGGCAACGAGGTCACCGGTCGCGCGCCGCAGAAGGGCGACGTACTGAAGCAGCGCAGCAAGGTCGATCCGAACCTCGAGTGGGCGGTGCCGCAGATCGTCGACGCGATCGATCCGTCGGCGAAGAACTACAACAGCAAGGCGCGCATCGCGAAGACGCTGCAGAAGGGCAACGACACCTACGGCGACGCGACCGTGTCATCCGATCACTTCGCACACAGCGCGGACCGCATGACGTGCTACACGTGCCACACGTCGTGGGCGATCAGCTGCGCGGGATGCCACCTCGCCGGCAAGACGAACCGCAACGCGCCGTCGAGCCACTTCTACGGCGAGAAGACCCTCGTCGACGTCGGCTACTACTCGCAGGGCCTGCGCTCCGACTGCCTGATGCTCGGCATCAACGGCACAGTGAAGGGCAACAAGATCTCGCCGATCCGCTCCGCCTCGGCGCCGATCGCCACGGCCGAGAACGGGAACCGTGCGATCGTCACGCACCAGCAGCCGACGGTGTCGGCCTCCGGCCACAGCGGCCACGCGTTCTCGCCGTACATCCCGCACACGGTGAGCGCCGAGCACGGCCAGCAGTGCACGAGCTGCCACGTCAGTGAAGCCGACGACAACAACTCGAGCCTCGCGACGCGCTTCAACCTCGGCGTGCACGCATCGGACTTCGTCGGGGCCTACGTGCACCTCGGCACGAGCAAGAGCGTCACCGCCGTCCGGGTGACCGACGGCTGGGAACCGCAGCCGGTGATCGGCAGCGACTTCCACGCGATGACGTACCCGAAGGAACACGCTGCGCACGTCGCCGCGAACTCGCAGCTGACGGAAACGCACACTCACGACACGCCGGCCGTGTTCGTGCAGGCGCGCGGCGAGTACTTGTTCACTGCCGCGGGCAAGGGCGGCTTCCGCGTCCTCGACATCGCGAACATCGCGAACAAGGACGTCGCACAGCGCATCATCAGCGCGCCGTTCAGTCCGATCGGCCACGACGCCCACGTCGCCACGCGCGACGCCGCCGCAGTGCTGTTGCCGACCACGGTCCCGATGGACCCGGTGCGCAAGGTCGACCCGGCGAACGAGGAGCAGCCGGTGCATCCGCTGTTCGGCTACGCCTACGTGATCGACCGCCAGGAGGGCCTCGTCGTCGTCGACGTGAACACGTTCGTGGACGGCGACCCGAACAACAACTTCGTGAAGCGAGCCGCGACGTGGAACCCCGACGGCGTGCTGAAGGGCGGCCACGGTGGCATGGTCGTCGGCAGCTACCTCTACGTCCTCGTGCCGGACGGCATCGTGGTCGTCGGCATCGACAAGCCGACGGAGCCGCGCCTCGTCACCGCGCTGAAAGGCCTCGGCGGTCCGCGCAGCATCGACGTGCAGTTCCGCTACGCGGTCGTCACCGACGCCGAGGGCATGAAGGTGCTCGACATCACGGACCTCGAGAAGCCGACGGTCGTGCCGGGCGCGATCGTGCCGCTCGCCGACGCGCGCGGCGTCCGCCTGTGCCGCACCTACGCGTACGTCGCCGCGGGCAAGGACGGTCTCGCGATCGTCGACATGCTGCGATTCACGCAGCCGAAGCTCGTCGAGAAGTTCACGGCCGACGGCGCCATCGACGACGCCACCGCGGTCACGACCGGCCTCACGAACGCGAGCATGTTCGCCTACGTCGCCGACGGGAAGAACGGCCTGCGCGTGATCGAGTTGTGGACACCGTCGCGCAGCCACGGGACCTACGGCTTCTCGCCGAAGCCGACGCCGCGCCTCGTCGCGAGCCGCCGGACCGACGGTCCCGCGGTCTCCATCTCGACCGGAATGATCCGCGACCGCGGTGTCGACGAGAGCGGCAACCAGATCGGCGTCTTCGGCCGCATCGGCTCGCGCCCGTTCAACAAGAAGGAGCGCGAGGCCTTCTACCTGCGCGGCGGCAAGGTCTACCGGGTCAACGACGCCGCGACGGGCTACAAGGAAGCGAAGTAGCCGCGCGGGTACGGCGGCTTCACCGGCTGTGCGGGCCGCCGGTGACTCACCTGCCGCCGAACAGCACTTTCGCGACGGACGACGCGGGCTCACAGAACACCACGTCGATGTCCCCGTCGCCGTCGACGTCCGCCACGAGCAGGCGCGTCGCGGTCGCCACGCCGATCGGGCGCGCTGGCCCGAAGACCAGCGGCGCCGCCTGCGGCAGCAGCACGACCTGCCCGTTGCGCACGCAGGCGAGATCGCGGTCGCCGTCGCCGTCGAAGTCGGCGGCGACCAGTGCCTCGCTGCTCCCGCCCGTCACGACCGCCGCGAGCGCAAAACTGCCGGGCGCAGCCTGACGGAAGACCGTCACGTCGAGCGTGTTCGCAGTCGCCACGTCGAGCAGCCCGTCGCCGTCGAAGTCCGCGACCGCGACGGCGCGCGGCGTGTTGCCAATGCCGGGCACGGTCACGGTCATCGCCGCGGCGAACGAACCGAGCGCGAGCTGACGCCAGATCACCACGGTGTTCCCCGCCAGCGCGACGACGTCGTTGTCACCGTCGGCGTCGATGTCGGCGAGAACGGGCGCGACCTGCGGCGCGAGTGGCGCGCCGGCGAACGCGAGGCGCGTGGGCGTCGAGAAGGCGCCGTTCGCGAGCTGCAGCGACACCGCGATCGCGTTCGGTTCGACCACCGCGACGTCGTCGTCGCCGTCGCTGTCCAGATCACCGATCGAGACGGCGGTCGGCGAGTTCCACGGCCCGGCTCCCGTGCCGACCAGCGGCCCCGTCACGAAACTCCCGGTCCCCGTGCGTCGCACGAGCTGTACGCCATCGGCAGCGCCGACGACGACCGCGTCCGCGTCGCCGTCGCGATCGAGGTCGCCGACGGCACACGCGTCCCCGCCGGCGAGCGGGACGGCGAGCGACGCGGCGGCGGGAATCGCGCCGTCGGCGCCGGAAGTGAACACCGCGAGATGCCTCGTCGTGGAGCCGACGAGCGCGACCACGTCGAGGCGGCCGTCACCGTCCATGTCGCCGACGGCCACGTCGCGCACCGACGGCGTGGCACCGGCCGAACCGACCGGCACCGCCGCGGCGCCGAAGTGGCGGCCGCGCGCGTCGAGCACGACGGCGATCGTTCCCGCGGTCTCGTTCGCGCAGGCGACGTCCACGCGTCCGTCCGCGTCGATGTCCGCGGCGACGACGGCCGAAGCGCCGTCCGTGACCCCTGGGCCGCCGAGCGCGTACGCCATCTCGAACAGGCCCGACGCACCTCGGCGCAGCACGGCGATCCGATTCGCTGCCGGGTCCGCGCACAGGAGCTCGCTGATTCCGTCTCCGTCGAGATCACTCGCGACGACGTCCGCGGGACCGACCAGCGACCCCGGCGCGGACACCACGGCGCGCGGGGACGGACCGGCACCGAACGACGCGAGTTCTCCGCCCGCCGCGTCGCTCTCGACCGCGACCAGTTCCGCGGCGCCCCCCTGGGAACCGGGCACCACGCGCAGCGCCGTGACGGCTCGCGGCGAGGTGATCGTCATCGGCGCACCGAACGTGTGCGCCGCATTCTGCGTGAAGACGAGCACGCCGTTCGCCGCCGCGCCCGCACCGCGATGCGACACGGCGACGTCGAGCCGGCCGTCGTGGTCGAAGTCGACGACCGCCACGTCCGTGGCGACGGCGCCCGACACGACGCTCGCGGCGGGCAGGGGCACGGGCGCCGCGAACACTCCGGGGGACGTCTGGCAGAACACCGCCGCGTCGTCCCCCTGCACCGCCACGACATCGACGTCGCCGTCGCCGTCCAGGTCCGCGGCCGCGACGCGCGTCGACGCCGGCGCGTTCGACGGATCGATGCGAACGGGAGGCGCAAACGTCGTCGGCGACGTCTGCACGAAGAGCAGGAGGCCGTTCTGGGCGGCGACGATCAGGTCGACGTCCCCGTCGCCGTCCGCGTCGACGGCCTCGACGTCCTTCGGCGCGACGACGGCGCCGACACCCCCCAGCAGGAGCGGCGGCGCAAACGTCCCTGGCGCGATCTGACGGAACAGCGACAACGCGTTCGCCGTGGCACTGACCGCGATCAGGTCGAGGTCGCCGTCACCATCGACATCGGCGGCGGTGAGCGCCTTCGGGCCGAGCGTCGCCAGCGGGATCGGCGACGCGTCCAGCTGCACGGCGGTCACGAACGCTGCGCCCGTCTCCACCGGGGCGCCGACCGCCCCGTCCACCGGGATCGCCCGCACGCGGATCCCGACGCCGGCGGGAGCATCCCCGCTGTCCCACACGAACTCGCCCGGCGCGCCGCCAGGGCTGCTGGTCACCGGATCGAGCGCCGGATCGAGTGCGCGAAGGCGCCACGTCTGTCGCACGCCGAGCAACGGAGCAAACGCCGCGTCGACCGTGGCGATCGCGGTCGCGGGATCGAAGGCCACGATGCGGCGGCGCTGCTCGACACCGAGTCGCGCCTGCAGATTGCGCGACAACTTCTGCGCGACGAGGGCGAGGCGATCCGCGCCAAGACACACCGACCCGCTGTCGGCCGGCACGCTGACGTTGCTCTGTGCGCCGCGACCGAGTTCGACGATACCGAGGAACGCCGAAGCCGACACTCCGGGTGTGCGCAACAGGACCCCGAGCCGCTGGCCGTCGGGGCTCACCGCGAGCGCGCTCGGCAGGAGGCCGACGGCGTTGCAAGCGCCGAGCGGCTGCATCGTGCGGGTCACGAGGTCGAGCACACCGACGCGCGAACCGCTGCGTTCCGCGACGAAGGCGCGCCAGGGCGCCGTGGGGTCGAGCGCGATGCCGAACGGCTCGGCGAGACCCGAGCGGAGGACCGTGGTGCTCGTGACCGCGTCCCATTCGATGCGGACGACGGAGTCGGCGGCGGTCGCGACGAGCGACTTCGAGCCGGCGACCGCGATGCCGCGCAGCGGGCCCGGCACCGCGGCACCGACGCGTTCGGCGCGCAGCGTGGCGCCGCCCCCGGACAGATCGACTTCGAAGACGCGCCACGTGCCGCCCGCGTCCGTCGCGGCGAACGCGGACGCCGAGCCCGGCGCCACGGCCAGCGCCGTCGGGACTCCGCCCATCGACGCCAACGTGCGCAGGACGGCGCCGGTCGACAGATCGATCTCGACGAGTTCACTGCCGGCAGCGACCTCTTCGAGGACGAACGCGCTGGTCGCGTCGTCGCCCGCCGCCACCGCGACCGGTGCTCGCAGCGGGTTCGTCGGCCAGGTCGCCGCGAGCCCGGCGAACGTCGGCCGCGTGCGGAGCACTTCGATCTCGCGACCGACGACGCCGCGCGCCAGCGTGGCCGAGTGTTCGCCCAGCAACAGCTGCGCCAGCCGCACCCGCATCGGATCGGTCGGCTGCACGGCCCCGACCGCCGGCGACGCATACGGGGTGCACACGTGCGACGAACGCCGGAACACGGGGTCGCGCAGGAGGGCGATGAGTGCGGTCGGGTCACCGAGGGCGATCGGCGGAAAGGGCTCGCCCTCGTGCCGCCACTGGAACACGACGCGCGTCGGATCTCCTTCTTCGTCGGCGATCGCGAACGGGATGGAGATGCCGTTCCGTCGGTCACTGCTCGCGAGCAACGCACTCCCGTCGATCGTCGCGACGGGAGAGGCGTTGTTGTCGACGAGGAACGACCCCGTCTCCCGCACGATTCCGGTCGCCACCGGATCGGTCGCCGTGAAGCGGACCCGCACGCTGCGATCGAGGTCGGGCAGGTCGAAGTCGGTGTCCCAGAAGAAGACGAAACCTGCTCCTCCCACCGGCGCGGTCACGCCCGGGAACGCGAGTTCCGGCGTGGGATCCGTCGTTCCGAGGCCGGCGGGACGCGCGAGGCGCCAGGCGGCGGCAGGCTCACCGTCGACGTGGTACTCGACCTTGACCCCGACCGGGTCGGCGGAGCTGTCGCGCAAGACGAAGGGCAGCGACGTCGTGCCGTGCGTCACGGGCGCGACCGATCCGACCGTCAGCACCGGCGCATCGTTGCCGAGACCGGCGACGACGGTGCGGATCGTGTCGGCGCCGACCCGCGCGCTCAGGGTCACGCTGCCGGAGAAGCTCGCGTCGTCGGGCAGAGACGCTTCCGCCGGGAAGTTCCACGGCAGCTCGTGGACCGTGCCGGCCGGTGACGTCGAGAGCACCACCGGGTTCGCGGCGAGCCCGACGAGGGGAACGGGGCCGCCGGACGCGGCGCCCTCGAACGTGAACTGCACCGACACCGGATCCGACTCCGCGTCGGCAACGACGATCCGGATCCGCGCCGGCGCGACCTTCGTGTCGAACACCACGAGGCTCTGCGCGGTCGCCGCCGTGTCCGGCCCGCCGCCGCCACTGCCACCACTGCCGCCGCCACCACCGCCACACGACGCAGCACACACGGACGCGATGCCAACGGCGACAGCGCGAAGGGAGAACGGGGTGCGGATCAAAGGGGCCTTCTCGTCGCAACGCTGACCGGGCGCTGCGGCGCGGGAGTCTACCGGCCGTTCGCCGCGGCGGCACCGCCGCAGGTCAACGGCGCGGACGCTTCGTTGCCTTGGGCTTCCTCGCCCCCGGCCGCGTCGTCGCGGCCTGCCAGGCGCTCGCCAGCGCATCACGCACGACGTCGACCGGAGCGGCGCCGAGCGTGACCATCGTGCACCCGGCTCGACCCCACGCACCGTTCGCCGGAACGAACGCGTCGCCGTGTTCGCGCACGAGGCGGCGCTGCTCGTCGACCGGCACTTTCACCATCGCGCGTTCGCCGTCCGGATGCAGGCTCGCGAAGACGCGGCCGCCGGCGCGGAAGTCCGGGTGGTCGTGGTGCGAGCCCTCGACGACGTCGGGCAGCGCACACGCGAGTGCTCGAAACCGCGACGGCGTCACCGGCGCCTCACTTCGCCGCGCTCGTCGCCTTCGCGAACGCGTCCGCGCCGCCGACGATCGGCAGTTCGAGCGACGTACCGGCGAGATCGACGGTGAGTTCGGTGCCCGCCGCGGGCCACAGGGTGAAGTCGTGGTCGCTGGCGAAGATCATCAGGCCGATGCGTTCGCCGGCCGCGATCACCTGGTCGTCGGGCACGAGGTCGAACGTCACGTCGACGAACTCGCCGGGCACGAGCGGCTTGCCCTTCACCGCGCCGCCGTGGTTCTGCGGATCGGCCCAGCCGCGCGTGATGACGTTGTCCGTGATGCGCGCCTTGGTCGTCCACGGCAGCGACACGAGCCAGATGGAGAGGTTCGTCGCCGGCTTGCTGCACGCCATGCGCACCGTGATGCGCGGAGTGCCTGAGAGGTGCAGTGGCGCCGCGAGCGGCGCGCTCGAGTAGAGCAGGCGGTTCGGCGACGTCTCCGCCATGGCCATCGTGGCGCCTTTCACGTCGGCGTCGTCGACGAGCTTCTCCTTCGCGTCGGCGCCCTTCGCGATTCCGAGGCCGCCGACCGCGCTGCCGCCGGCGGTCGGGTACAGCGTCACCGGCTTCGCCTCCGGGTTCGGATAGTCCGCGTACGGCGTCGGCCGGCTCGGCGGATCGCCTTCGCGCACGATCCACGCCTTCGGGTCCTTCTCGATGCCGTTGTCGACGCCGTAGAGCCAGTGCGTGAGCCAGCGGTTCAGCAGCTCCTTCGGCGGCTGGCCGCCGTGGCCGGCCTGGTGGAAGTAGGCCATGCACGGCAGGCCCTTGGCCTTCACCGCCGCATAGATCCGCACGCTGTGCTCGGGCATCACGTTCCAGTCGTTCCAGCCGTGCGCCATCAGCATCGAGCACTTCATCGGGCCGAGGTCGAGCAGGTAGTCGCGCTGCGCCCAGAAGTCGTTCCAGTCACCCGTGAGGCGGTCGGCCTTCGCCTTCAGTTCGTCGTCGCGCACGTGCTGCTTGCACCAGTCGCGCTTCTTCGGATCGCCGCTGTCGATGAAGTCGAACAGCACGTCGACGTCTTCGCCCATGTAGCCACCCGGATGCCGGACCAGCCCGTTGCTGCGGTAGTAGTGGTAGTACGACGTGTTGGGCGCGATCGGCACGATCGTCACGAGACCATCGACGCCGGTCGTCGCCGCGGCGAGCGGCAGCGTGCCGTTGTACGAGGTGCCCATCATCGCGACCTTGCCGCTGCACCACGTCGCCTTGACCTCCTCGCCGCCCTGCGCCGCGGTGAAGGCCTTCGCGCGGCCGCAGAGCCAGTCGATGACCGCCTTCGGCGCGAGGGACTCGTTGTCGCCGCCGAGCGACGGGCAACCCTGCGAGAACCCGGTGCCGGGCGACGAAGACTGCACGACGGCGAATCCGCGCGGCACCCAGGCCTGCGCCTTCACTTCGGCCATCGGCGACTCTTCGAGCACTCCGGGCGGCCCCTGCACGACGATCGGCGGCATCTCGGGGCGCGGCTTCGGCTCGGCGCCGAGCTCCTGGTGCGGGTCCCAGAAGTACTGCTTCTCGTCGGAGCCGACGCCGAGGAAGTACGGGCTCGTCTCGTAGATCACCGGCACCTTCAGGCCCTCGGTGTCCGTCTGCTTCGGCCGCACGACACTCGTGTGCATGCGGTCCTTCTCGCCGTCGCCGTCGGAGTCGAACTCGGTCTCGACCCACAGCACCTCGCGGACCCACTCCCGCGACTTGCGGAACGCGGGAACGACCTGCGCCTGCCCGTTCTCGAAGATCGGGCCGGCGGGACCGGCGGGAGCATCCTGCGCGCGGACCAGCGCGCCGAGGACGAGGGCGACCAGGGCGGTCGAGGACGGACCGAGGATCGTTGGGTTCATGCGTTCACCGGCGCGACGCACCGAGGCGGCGCGGCCGGCGAACGATACGGAACGGCCCCGGCGCCGCCACTTCGGCGCGGGCACCGGGCGAGCCTCCGCACCCGCCGCCGCTCAGCCGATCTCGCGCGCGTCGACGTTCGACATCAGCACCGAGCCGTCGGCCTTCATGATGAGGGCCTGCCCGAAGACGCGGAGGCCGGTCAGCGCCGGGACGTCGGGGACGTCGATGTTCGTTCCCGCTTCGCCGCTGCTGCCCATCGTGCCCATGCCGAGGATCGCGAGCGACGAGGGCTGGAGCAGCAGACCGCAGTCGAAGAAGGGGATCGAGCACGCGGCGCCGAGCGCGAACGCGTTGATCGCGACGTCGCCCTGGCTGCCGAGGGCGGTGAACTTCAGCTGACCGCCGACGTGGCCGTTGCCGCCGATCGAGAAGGAGTCGTCGACGACTTCGATCGCGCTCACCTCGACGACCGTGCCGTTCCACGTGCCGGTGATCTTGCACATGAGGTTGTGGTAGGCGAGCAGGTTGATCGACGGGCTCGCGAGCTGCGTGCCCGAGAACTTGACGACGTGCGAGTAGCCCGGGCAGTAGTAGCAGCCGGCGGCGCTGCCGTCGGTGACCTGACCGCGAAGCACGATCGGGGCCTGGGCAGCAACGGACGACGCGACGGCGAAGGCGGAAAGGAGCAAGGACGCGAGACGATTCATGAAGACCTCGAAGGAAGAAGCGCGACGACGTAGTGCCGGCGCGGAGACGCACCTCCAAGGACAACCCCCGTGCCGCCGGGCGCGGACGTTCCAGGCGCCCGGAACGCGCACACCCGACGACCGGACGGCGCACACTCGATTCGCCCGGGCGCCGGCCCGGCGCCATGATCGACGCTCCGTCATGGACGCTCCCTCTCGCTCCTCCGCGTCGCCCGTCGTGTCGCCCTTCGCCGAGGTCGCCGGCTGGTACGGCATGCTCGCGATCCTCGCCGCCTACGCACTGAACAGCTTCGAAGTGCTGCGCAACACCGACGTGTCGTTCCAGCTGCTCAACCTCACGGGCGCGCTGGGCGTCGCGTGGGTCTGCTTCCGGCGAAGGACGTGGCAGGCGTTCTGGCTCGAAGCGATCTGGGCCGTGATCGCGGTGATCGCGCTCGTGCGCGTCGGCCTCGCCTGACTCAGCCCGACGAGCGCAGCGCGACGCGCATCGCCTTCTTGTCGAACTTGCCGGTGCCGGTCTTCGGGATCGCATCGACGATGCGAACGTCCTCGACGCGCGGCAGCTGCCACTTCGCGAAGTGGCGCGCGAGGTGGGCGACGAGGTCGCGCGGCGACGGCGGCTGCGCCCGGTCGGCCGGCACGACGAACAGCACGGGCGCCTCGTCGCGCAGTTCGTCGGGGCGCGCGCAGGCCGCGGCCTCGAGCACGCCGGGGAACGCCATCGCCGCGTTCTCGAGGGCCTGGCTCGAGATCCACTCGCCGCGGCTCTTGATGAGGTCCTTCTTGCGATCGGTGATCGCGATGCGGCCCTCGGCGTCGATCGTCGCGACGTCGCCCGTCCGGAACCACCCATCGCTCGTGAACACTTCGGCGCCCGCACCGCCGAAGTAGTTCGCCGCGACCCACGGGCCGCGCACACAGAGTTCACCCGCAGCGACACCGTCCCACGGCAGGTCCTCGCCGTCGTCGTCGAGGATGCGCGCTTCGAGACCGGGAACGGGCCGCCCCGGCTTGCAGCGCGCGTCGATGTCGCCGACGTCGTTCGCGGGAAGGCCCGTGCTGCCGGGATGCGTGCACGATCCGACCGGCGACGTCTCCGTCATGCCCCACGCATGCGTGATCGACACGCCGAACTCGAACTGCCAGCTCTCGATCAGCGCGCGCGGCGCCGCGGCGCCGCCGACGACGATCGAACGCAGCTTCGACAGATCGCGACGCTGACGGCGCAGACTCTGCAGCACGAGGTTCCACACTGTCGGCACTCCCGCGGCGAGCGTGACCCCTTCACCCTCGATGAGCGACGCGAGCGCGTCGCCGCCGAGCTGCGAACCGGGCAGCACGAGTTTGCTTCCGGTCAGCACGCTCGCGTGCGGCAGACCCCAGGAGACCGCGTGGAACATCGGCACGACGGGCAGCACGGTCGCGCGCTGCGACACTCCGAGCGAGTCGATCATCGCGCATCCGAACGCGTGCAGCACTGTGCTGCGGTGCGAGTAGAGCACGCCCTTCGGTTCGCCCGTCGTGCCCGACGTGTAGCAGAGGCCCGCGGCATCGCGTTCGTCGACCGCCACCGCGGGCGCGGGGCTGCTGCTCGCGAGCAGGGCTTCGTAGTCGAGAGCACCGGGCACGGCGGCGTCCGCGCCGCGGCCGTCGTCGTCGAGCACGACGAACTGCAGTTCGCTCGGCAAGGCGGGCAGCGCCGCGCGGATGGCCGGCACGAGCGACCGATCGACGAACATCAACCGGTCGCCGGCATGGCGCACGATCCACGCGATCTGCTCGGCCGGCAGGCGCACGTTCACGGTGTGCAGCACGGCACCGGCACCGGGCACCGCGAGGTAGAGCTCGAGATGCCGATGGCTGTTCCACGCGAACGTCGCGACGCGATCGCCGCGTCGCACTCCGAGCGACTGCAGCGCGCCGACGAGCCGGTCGACACGATCCGCCACCGCGCCGTAGTCCGTGCGATGCAGCGCACCGTCGTCCCGCCGGGACACCACTTCGCGCCGCGGGAACACGGTTCTCGCCCGACGCACGAGCGCGTCGACCACGAGAGGAAAGTCCATCATGAGACCGCGCATGACGAGCGGCACGATCGCGCCGGGCCCGCGCCATTGCCAGCGCCGCGCGGCGTCGGGGAAAACCCGGTCGCGTCCTTCCCTGGTCGAACGACGAAAGGGCCCGCATGTCGTCCGCCTTGTCGCCGGCCCGCATCCTCGTCGCCGAGGACATCGCCACCATGGGACTCCTCGTGCAGCGGCTGCTCCGCGAGCGCGGCCACAGCGTGCGTTTCGTCTCGAACGGCCTGCAGGCACTCGACCGCCTGCGCGCCGAACCGTTCGACCTCGTCGTCACCGACTGGGTGATGCCGGAGATGGACGGCATCGAACTGATCCTGCGCACGCGCCACGAGTTCGGGGCCGCTTCGCCGCCGTTCGTGATCCAGACCGCCGTCGACACCGCCGACGCCAAGGAGGCCGTGCTCGAGGCCGGCGCCGACGAGTTCCTGGCGAAGCCGTGGCCGCACGACGAGTTCGTCGCCACCGTCGAGCGGTGTCTCGCCCGCAGCCGCGCGCCGCGCATCGCGCCGGTCGCCGAGCCGGTGAAACCCGTACTCCGCACCGCGCCGTTCCGCTGCGTCTGCCTCGCCGCGAGCACCGGCGGGCCCGTCACGATGCGCGACGTGCTGCAGGATCTGGCCCCGACGGACCGCGCGACGTTCGTCGTGGTGGTGCACGGTCCGGCCTGGATGCTCCGGTCCTACGCCGGGCAGCTCGCGCGGCTGTGCAGGATGCCGGTGGTGCTGGCGGAGGACGGTGCGCCCCTCCGGGCGGGCACGATCTTCATCGCACCCGGAGACCGACACACGGTCGTCGACGCGGACTTCGTGTTGCGCGTCGTCGACACGCCGCCCGAGAACTGGGTGCGTCCCGCCGCGGACCCGCTGTTCCGGAGCGCCGCCGCCGTGTTCGGCCGCGAAGCGGTCGCCGTCGTCATGACCGGACTCGGTCGCGACGGCACACGCGGCGCGAGCGCGATCGTCACCGCCGGAGGTGTCGTGGTGGTCCAGGATCCCGATTCGTGCGTCGCGGCGTCGATGCCCGAGAACGTGATCGCCGCGGGTATTCCCTGCCGCGTCGCCCGCATCGATCGTCTCGCGTCGACGATCGAAGCCGCCTCGGGGTTCTCCCCGGTGTCCCTGCGGTCGTAGGGTCTTGACCCGATTCAGAGAGCGCATCGGTGCGCTCGAAGTGGTTCGCGCCGCCGCACACCGGCGAGCGAGAACCACATGGATGACGTCGTCAAGGAGTTCGTCGTCGAGAGCAGGGAGAACCTGGATCAGTTCGATCTGGACCTCGTCGCCCTCGAACGCGAACCGGCGCGGAAGGACGTGCTCGCGAGCGTCTTCCGCACGATCCACACGCTGAAGGGCACCTGCGGGTTCTTCGGCTTCGAGAAACTCGAACGCCTCACGCACGCCGGCGAGACGCTGCTCGGCCGTCTGCGCGACGGCGACCTCGCGCTGAACGCGGAGATGACGAGCGCGCTGCTGGCCTTCGGCGACGCCGTGCGCTCGATCCTCGGAACGGTCGAGAGTGCGGGCACCGACGGCGACAGCGACTACGGCGACCTGGTCGGCACGCTCGAACGCCTGCAGCGCAGCGGAGCGTCGGCAGCGAGCACGGCGCCACAGCCGGCTCCCGCCGCGGCCCCGGCGCCTGCTCCTGCACCCGCGCCGGTCGCGCCGCCCATTCCCGCGCCGGCGGCCGCCGCGGCCGACCCCGAGCCGCTCGCCGTTCCTCGTGAGAACGCGCACCCGCAGGCCGAGCACGACGCTCGAGCGACCGTCGCCGACGCGAGCGTCCGCGTCGACGTGTCGCTGCTCGATTCGCTGATGAACCAGGTCGGTGAACTCGTGCTCGCGCGGAACGAGATCCTGCAGTACTCGGAGTCGCACCACGACCCCGCGCTCGTGTCGACGACGCAGCGGCTCGACCTCATCACCACCGAGCTGCAGGAGCGCGTGCTGAAGACGCGCATGCAGCAGATCGGCACGATCTGGAACAAGCTGCCGCGCCTCGTTCGCGACTTGTCGGGCCAGCTCGGGAAGGACGTCGCGATCGAGATGGAGGGCGAAGAGACCGAACTCGACCGCACGATCATCGAAGCGATCAAGGACCCGCTGACGCACATCGTGCGCAACTCGGTCGACCACGGCCTCGAGCTGCCCGAAGTCCGCATCGCCGCCGGCAAGCCGGCGCAGGGCACCGTGCGAGTCCGCGCATTCCACGAAGGCGGTCAGGTCAACATCGAGATCGCCGACGACGGCGCCGGCATCGATCGCGACGCGGTCAAGAAGAAGGCGGTCGAGCGCGGCATCGTGACGCCCGACCAGGCGGCGCGGATGAGCGAGCGCGAAGCGACGCACCTGATCTTCCTGCCCGGCTTCTCGACCGCGAAGAAGGTGACGAACATCTCGGGCCGCGGCGTCGGCATGGACGTCGTGAAGACGAACATCGAGAAGATCGGCGGCAGCGTCGACGTGCAGAGCGAGAAGGGCCGCGGCACGACGCTGCGGATCAAGATCCCGCTCACGCTGGCGATCATTCCCGCCCTCATCGTGACCTGCGGCGGCGACAAGTACGCGATCCCGCAGGTCTGTCTGCTCGAACTCGTCCGCCTCGAAGGCGACCAGGCCACGAAGGCCGTCGAGATGATCCTCGACGTTCCCGTGCACCGGCTCCGCGGCGAACTGCTGCCGATGATCTGGCTGACGGAGCAGTTGCGCATCGGATCGCGCAAGGACCAGGCCGGGGGCGCGCTCCACATCGCGGTGCTGCAGGCCGAGGACCTCACGTTCGGTCTCGTCGTCGACGAGATCTGCGACAACCAGGAGATCGTCGTGAAGCCCTTGAGCAAGCTGCTCGAGGACGTCACCTGCTACGCCGGCGCGACGATCATGGGCGACGGCCGCGTCGCGCTGATCCTCGACGCCATGGGCATCGCCGCGCGCGCCGGCATCGTCTCGAAGTCGCGCGAACGCCGGAAGGTCGCGACCAACGACCCGGACGCTTCGCTGCGGTCACAGGACGAGCAGACGCTCCTCCTGTTCACCGCGGGCGACGACACGCCGAAGGCCGTTCCGCTGTCGTGCGTGGCGCGACTCGAGGAGTTCCCGCGATCGGCGATCGAACACGCCGCGGGCCGTGCGGTCGTGCAGTACCGCGACGACATCATGCCGCTGGTTCGCCTGTCCGAACTGCTCGGGACGGACGCCGAGGACACCGGTGACGGTCCCTTGCAGGTGATCGCGCATCAGCGCAACGGCGCGTTCGTCGGCGTCGTCGTCGACCGCATCCTCGACATCGTGCAGGAGCCGGTGCAGCCGAAGCGGGTCGGAGCGAAACCACCGGTGCTCGGCACCGTCGTGGTGCACGAGCGTGTGACCGAAGCGATCGACATCGGCGCCGTCATCACGATGGCGGGACTCGATGGCGAAGCGGTGACCTGCCAGGGAGGACGCGATGGCGACTGAAGGCATGTTCTGCACGTTTTTCCTCGACGGCCACTTCTGTGGCATCGAGGTCGAGCGGGTCCAGGAAGTCCTGCGCCACCAGGCGATGACGCGGATCCCGCTGGCTCCTTCGCGCATTCGCGGCCTCATCAACCTGCGCGGTCAGATCGTCACCGCGATCGACCTGCGCAGGCAGCTCGGGCTGCCCGACCGTCCCGCGGACGCGTTGCCGATGAACGTCGTCGTGCGCTGCGACGACGGCGCCGTGAGCGTGCTCGTCGACGAGATCGACGAAGTGCTCACCGTCGGAGCGGAGACGCTGGCCCCGCCGCCGCACAACGTCAGCGACGCCCTGCGCAGCCTCCTGCGCGGCGTGCACAAGCTGCCGGGCCGTCTGCTGCTCGTCGCCGACGTCGACGCCCTGCTGCGTGCTTCGAGCCCGGACGCCGCAATGCCAGTGCGCGCGTGACCACCACCTACCGAACGAACACTCACTCCGACCACGACCAACCGAGAACGACCATGCCGAACGCCACTCTGGACCCGACCGACCGAACCACGACGCCCGACCCGATCGCCACGCTCGAGAGCCTGCAGGGTTGTCTCGACTGCCTGGAGACCAACGTCTTCGTCGCCAACAACGACCTCAAGCTCGTCTACGCGAACAAGAAGGCACTGCGCACCGCGCGCTCCATCGGCGGCGAGATCCGCAAGGCCTTCGGCGTGTCGGTCGAGCAGATCCTCGGCGGCAGCATCCACCGCTTCCATCGCGAGCCAGAGCGCATCGAAGCGATCCTGCACGACCCGAAGGCGCTGCCCCACGCCGCGACGTTCGCGTTCGGTGCGGTGACTCTGCGAACGAACATCAACCGGGTGCGCACGCCCGCCGGTGAGGGTGTCGGGTACATCGTGAGCTGGGACGACGTCAGCGAGGAGATGCGCCGCGAAGCCGAGAAGCAGGAAGCGGAGAAGAAGGCGCAGGCCGTGGCCCAGCGCGAACTCGAGCAGGCGGCGGAACTGCGGGCCAAGATCGACGCGATGCTCACGGTCGTCAGTGCGGCGGCGGCCGGAGACCTGACGCAGAAGATCACCGTGAGCGGCAACGACGCGCTGGGGCAGATGGGCGAACAGCTCGGCAGATTCTTCGCCGACCTGCGCAAGAACATCGGTCACATCGGCGCGAGTTCGCAGACCCTGGCCAGCGCGTCCGAAGAACTAGCGGCCACCAGCCAGGAGATGGGAGCAAGTGCGGGTGAGACCGCGACGCAGTCCAACACGGTGGCCAGCGCGGCCGAAGAAGTGAGCGCGAACGTGCAGACCGTCGCGCAGGCAGCTTCCGAACTCGGCGCGAGCATCAAGGAGATCGCCGCCAACGCGGCGAGCGCGGCGAAGGTCGCGACGTCGGCCGTGCAGGTCGCCGAGAGCACGAACGGCACGATCCGCAAGCTCGGGACGAGCAGCGCGGAGATCGGCAACGTCGTGAAGGTCATCACGTCGATCGCGCAGCAGACGAACCTGCTCGCGCTGAACGCGACCATCGAGGCGGCTCGCGCCGGGGAAGCCGGCAAGGGCTTCGCGGTCGTCGCCAACGAAGTGAAGGAGCTCGCGAAGGAGACCGCGAAGGCCACCGAGGACATCGGGCGCCGCATCGCGGCGATCCAGACCGACACGGACGGCGCCGTGAAGGCGATCGGACGCGTCAGCGAGATCATCAACCAGGTCAACGACATCCAGAGCACGATCGCGAGCGCGGTCGAGGAGCAGACCGCGACGACCGCCGAGATCGTGCGCAACGTCGGCGAAGCCGCGAAGGGCATGACCGAGATCTCGAAGAACATCAGCGGCGTCGCGCAAGCGGCGGCGGACACGTCGAAGGGCGCCAACGACACGCAGGGTGCTTCGAAGGAGCTCGCCAAGATGTCGACCGAGCTGCAGACGCTCGTCGGCCGTTTCACGGTCTGAACCCCGGCGCCGCGCCGACGAGCGCGGCGCACCTCGTCTGCTCCGGAGCACTCCCTTGAACGCACTGGTGATCGACGATTCGCGTGTGATGAGGAAGCTGTTGCGCGGCCTCCTCGAAGGATGCGGCTTCGCCGTCGCGGACGCCGCCGACGGCGAGGCGGGCATCCAGGCCCTCGCCGCCGGCACACCGCCCGAACTCATCCTGCTCGACTGGAACATGCCGGGCATGTCCGGGATCGACGTCGTGCGCCATCTGCGGGCCGA
The DNA here is from genome assembly GCA_016794565.1 of Planctomycetota bacterium. Classification (GTDB taxonomy): domain Bacteria; phylum Planctomycetota; class UBA1135; order UBA1135; family UBA2386; genus JAEUHQ01. The sequence continues at coordinate 72,578 of JAEUHQ010000082.1, forward strand.
CGCGCGCTTCGCCCGGACACGGATCGTGATGGTGACGACGGAGACCTCCGTCGCCCGCATGACCGAGGCGCTGGTCGACGGCGCCGACGAGTACCTGATGAAGCCGTTCGTGCGCGAAGCGCTCGTCGAGAAGCTCCGGCTCGTCGGACTTCCCGTCGGATCGGCCTCTCCGGGGGACGGTCCATGACCAGCCCGGGGAAGCCGCTCGAGGTGCTCGTGGTCGACGACAGCGTCGTCGTGCGTTCCATCGTCCGGTCCGTGCTCACGAAGGATCCAGGCCTCCACGTCGACATCGCTCGCAACGGGCGCGCAGCGCTCGAGGCGATCGCCGTCTCGGTGCCCGACTTCGTGGTCCTCGACATCGAGATGCCGGAGCTCGACGGCCTGTCGACGCTGCGTGAGATCCGCAAGATCCACCCGCGGCTGCCGGTCGTGATGTTCAGCACCCTGACCGAACGCGGCGCCGCGGTGACCCTCGAGGCGCTCGCCGCGGGCGCCAACGACTACCTGCCGAAGCCCGTGGCGGCGGCCGGGCTCGAAGCGATGCGCGAGCAGTTGTTCGTCGACCTGACGACTCGCATCGAGGCTCTCTGCCGGCGCACACCCGCGCCGGCTGCGCCCGTCGCGCCGCCGCCACCGGTGGTCGCACCGCGCGGGCCGCGAACGCGCCCCGTCGAACTCGTCGTGATCGGCTCCTCGACCGGCGGACCGAACGCGCTCACGCTGCTGTTCTCGCAGCTGCCCGAGGACCTGCCGGTGCCGGTCGTCGTCGTGCAGCACATGCCGCCGACGTTCACGATGATGCTCGCGAAGAGCATCGATGCGAAGTCGCCGATGTCGGTGGCCGAGGGCAGCGACGGCGCGCGACTCGCGCCGGGCCACGCGTGGATCGCGCCGGGCGGCTTCCACTCCACGATAGTCCAGCGCGACGGCGCGTTCGTGATCGCGACGAACCAGGATCCGCCGGAGTGCTCCGTGCGCCCGGCGGTCGACGTGCTCTTCCGCTCCGCGGCGTCGACGCACGGGGACGGAGTTCTCGCGGTCGTGCTCACCGGGATGGGCGTCGACGGCTGTGCCGGCGCCAAGGTGCTGCGCGCCGCCGGTGCGCAGGTGATCGTGCAGGACGAACCGTCGTCCATCGTGTGGGGCATGCCGGGCGCCATCGTTCGCGCAGGCCTCGCCGACGCCGTGCTGCCGCTGGAATCCATCGCGGCCGAGATCGTGCGGCGCGTCGCGCGGACTCCGCGGCGCCCGGCCGTCGCCGCCACGAGGAGCAGCTCGTGATCGACGCGACCGTGTCACCGACCGACTTCGAGTTCCTCCGCAAACACGTCGAGGAACACGCCGGCATCGTGCTCGGCGACGACAAGGTGTACCTCGTCGAGGCGCGCATGCGCCCCCTGCTCCCGCGCTGCGGATTCCAGTCGATCGCGCGACTCGCCGCCGAGCTCAGGGCGCGTCCGACGGGCGAGCTCATGGACATGGTCGTCGAGGCGATGACCACGAACGAAACGAGCTTCTTCCGCGACATGGCGGTGTTCGACTCGCTCCGGGAGTCCGTGTTTCCGCAGCTGATCAAGTCGCGCGCGGCGACGAAGCAGCTCGACATCTGGTGTGCGGCGAGTTCGAGTGGCCAGGAGCCGTACAGCCTGCTCATGCTGCTGCGCGAGTCGTTCCCCGAGCTGGCGACGTGGCGCCTGCGCTACATCGCGAGCGACATCTCGACCGCGATGCTCGAGCGCACGCGATGCGGCGTCTACAGCCAGCACGAGGTGAATCGCGGACTGCCCGCGCGGCTCCTGACCAAGTACTTCGACCGGCACGGGCTCGAGTGGCAGGTGAAGCCCGAACTGCGGGCCGCGCTCGAGCTGCGCAAGATCAACCTGGTCGACGACTGGCCGGCCATGCCGCCGCTCGACATCGTGATGATCCGCAACGTGCTGATCTACTTCGATCAGCAGACCAAGCGCACCATCCTGCAGCGCATCAAGGGACTGCTGCGGTCCGACGGTTACCTCTTCCTCGGCACCGCGGAGTCGCCCGCGCTCCTCACCGACTCGTTCACCCGCGCGGACGATGCCGCGGCGTACCAGCTCTCGGCATGCCGACAGACCCAGCCATGAACTTCGAATCCGTCGATCTCCGCATCCTCGTTGAGAACGTGTTCGCGACGACCCTCGGCATGACCGTGACGCCGGTGATGGCGAACGACGAATGGCCGGTGCGGCGCGCTGCCGTCGCGATCCGTGGATCGTGGAGCGGCCGGGTCGTGGTCGCCGCGACCGACGCGGTCCTGCGTTCGACCGTCGCATCGATGTGCCACGTCCACCCACACGAGTGCGGCGAGAGCGACCTCACGGACGCGCTGCTCGAACTGACGAACGTGCTCGGCGGCAGCGTGAAGTCGCTGCTGCCCGAGGACTGCCGCCTCGGTCTGCCCGAAATCCTGAGCACCCCGCCGACCGGGTCCCCCGACGCGGACCGCACGTTCCGTTGCGACGGCGAGCCCGTGCGCCTCTGGGTCGAAGGCGCCGCCACGGCGTAGGGCCGCCCCGGGGCGCGTTCCCGACCCGGGCGGCCGCCGAAGAAGGCGGTTGCCGCGAACAGGCCGGCGGTCCGCTTCGCTGTCCAGGGGTCCAGAAGTCTCGCGCCGCCCCACATGCCCGACCTCCGCACCGTCCACGTCCCTGCTCTCTGCCTGCTGCTCGCCGCCCCTGCCATCGGCCAGACCACGACGCGCGACAGCCTGAGCTCCGCCGGCGTGCAGGATCCGAACTGGGGAAGCTTCACCCCCGTGCTCTCCCAGGACGGCCGCTATCTGGCATTCTCGAGCGGTTCGCCGAACCTCGTCCCCGGCGACACCAACAACATGAGCGACATCTTCTGTCGCGACCGCGTCACCGGGCAGACGACACGGGTCAGCGTCAGCTCCGCCGGCGCGCAGGGGAACGGCAACTCCCTCGATCCCGACATCTCGGCCGACGGCCGCTTCGTCGTCTTCCGGAGCGCTGCGAGCAATCTGGTGCCAGGCGACACCAACAACGCGCCCGACATCTTCTGCCACGATCGCCTGACCGGAACGACGACGCGGGTCAGCGTCGGCACCGGCGGTCAGCAGATCACCTTGCATTCCGATGGCGGTGCGATCTCCGGCGACGGCCGCTACGTCGTGTTCGAGTCCGCAGACAATCAGATCACCACCGGCGACTGGTGCCTGAACACCGACGTGTTCTGCCACGATCGACAGACCGGCGTCACGACGCTGATCAGTGCGAGCCTCATCGCGTTCCAGCAGTTCAACGCACGCCTGCGTCCGAACATCTCGTTCGACGGCAGCGTGATCTCGTTCGACAGCGCCGGCGACGATCTCACGTTGAACGACACGAACGGCTGGAGCGACGTGTTCGTCTGGTCGCGCCTCACGAACTCCATCTCCCGCGTGAGCATCGCCAGCAGCGGCGCCGAGGGCAACGAGCGGAGCGAGGACGCGGTGGTCTCGGCGAACGGCCGCTTCGTCGCGTTCACGAGCTTCGTGTTCAACTTCGTTCCCGGTGACAACAACTCGCCCGACGTGTTCGTGCGCGACCTGCAGACGGGCCAGCTGACCTGGTGCAGCAGCGGTCTCGCCGGCGCCTTCGCGAACCAGGCTTGCTATGTGTCGTCGATCTCGGGCGATGGCCGCTTCGTGACCTTCTGGAGCGGCGCGACCAACCTCGTGTCCGGCGACACGAACGGTGTGTGGGACGTGTTCGTGTTCGACCAGGCCCTCGGCACGACGACCCGCGTCAGCGTCGGCACGACCGGCACGCAGGGCAACGGCCAGAGCAACGGTGGCCGCATCTCGCCCGACGGCCGCTGCATCGCCTTCCAGAGTGCGGCCACCAACCTGGTCGTGCCCGATGCCAACCTCGCCGCCCAGGATGTCTAAGTGCGCGACCGCGGCACGACGGCGCACGTCTCCGCCTACGGCGCCGGCTGCCCGGGCAGCGCGAACCTCGTGCCGTCGCTCACGAACGTCGGCTGGCCCGTCGTCGGCAACCTGGCGTTCGGACTCGCGGTGCAGAACGGCCTCTCCTCGTCGCTCGCCATCGTGTTCTGGAGCCTCACGTCCGCGAACGTGCCGCTGAGTGGCTGCGACGTGCTGGTCGGCGACCCGATCAACCTCCAGCCGATCGTCTTCCTCGATGCGAGCGGCGCCGGCCTGGCCCCGTTCCCGCTCCCGAACGATCCGACGCTCGACGACCTCGACGTGTTCTTCCAGTCGCTGGTGATCGATCCGGCCGGGACGTTCCTCGGCCTCGGCCCGCTCAGCAACGGCGTCGCGGTGCATCTCGGCGGCTGACGCCGCGGGCGACCTCGATCACTTCAGCTCACCGCATTCGGCGATCACGCAGTCGGCCGACGGAGTGCCGGTGCGCGACCCGACCGCTTCCATCGCCTTCACGACCTTGATGCCGTCGACGACCTTGCCGAAGACGACGTGCTTGCCGTCGAGCCACGGCGTCGCGACGGTCGTGATGAAGAACTGCGAGCCGTTCGTCGACGGTCCGGCGTTCGCCATGGAGAGAAGGCCCTCCGTCGTGTGCTTGTGCGTGAAGTTCTCGTCCGCGAACTTCTCGCCGTAGATCGACTCGCCGCCGGTGCCGTTGCCTCGCGTGAAGTCCCCGCCCTGGCACATGAACTGCTGGATGATGCGGTGGAAGCGCGAACCCTTGTAGTGCAGGTTCTTGCCGGACTTGCCGACGCCCTTCTCGCCGGTGCACAGCGCGCGGAAGTTCTCGGCGGTCTGCGGGCAGGTGTCGGCGAAGAGCTCGAACGTGATCCGACCGGCGAGCTTGTCGCCGATCGTGATGTCGAAGAAGACGCGGGGATTGGCCATCGCCGAGTGTGTTACCGGACGCACGAGCCACCGCCAAAGACTGCGCGGTGTTTCCGCATCAGCCCGTCGGCGCGGGTGGATTCCAGCCGGTCATGTCCGCGCGGGAAGGGCGGGCATCGACCCGGCCTCGGCAGTCAGCGCGGGCGATCGGCCTCGGCACACGAGCCGATGTGCGCCAGCACACGCCGGTGGATGGTGTGGATCAGCCAATCGCTCCAGAACGACCAGTAGGACTCCGGCCACAGGCCGTGCGAGTACCACGTCGTCCCCGCGAGCAGGGTCGTGCCGTCGCCGCGGTCGACGAGTTCGAACTGGCCGCGGTGCGCGCGGAACGTTCCGTGCAGGTGGGCGGCGTCGACGTGGTCGTGGAACGGGTTCCACTCGACCATCGGCTGCGGACACTCGTCCACCGAGAACCGCAACAGACTCGGTTCGTCCCAGACCTCGATCGGCTCGACGAAGTCGCCGGTACTGAAGGTACACCGCCGAACCGCGCCGGGTCCGTGCCCCTCGATAGTCGCATGCGTCGGGTAGGCGATGCCGACACGGAACGGCAGTTCGGTCATCGAGCGCGACCTTCGACGCCATCAGGACCGCACCCCACGCGAGGAACGGTCGGCGACCGACACGCCCCTGCAGCGAGCAGAGCCAGCGCAGCCGTTCCATCACGGCCGAGCCCACGCGAGCTACTTCTTCTTCCCCTTCTTCTCGCCCTTCTCCTTCTTCACCTTCGCGACTTGCTCGCCCTGGTCGCCCTGCTCGTTCTTCTCGCGCTTCTCGCCCTTGTCCGCCTTGTCCGCCTTGTCCGCCTTGGCGCGCTTCTCGCCCTTGTCGCTCTTGCTCTTGCCGCGCGCGAAGTGCTCCTGCAGCACCGTGGCGACGCAGCAGGTCAGGCGCTTGCCCATCGGGATGTGCAAGAACTCGTTCGGTCCGTGGGCATTGCTCATCGGCCCGAGCACGCCGGTGATCATGAACTGCGCGTCCGGGAACTTCTCGCCGAGCATGCCCATGAACGGGATCGTGCCGCCCTCGCCCATGTAGACGCAGTCCTTGTGGAAGAACGTGTGCGACGCCCTGCTGCACGCCTTCTCCAGCCAGCCCGCGAGCGGCGGCGCGTCCCAGCCGCAACTCGCCTTCTCGGCGGAGAACGTGATCTTCGCGCCGTACGGCGCATCCTCCGTCATCAGCTTCTTCAGGTGCGCGACGCACTTGTCGGCGTCGGCGGTCGGCGGGATGCGCAGGGACAACTTCGCCGTGGTGAACGGACGGAGCACGTTCCCCGCCTTGTCGACGGACGGCACGCCGTCGACGCCGATCAGTTCGACGAACGGCCGCCACGTGCGGTTGAGCACGAGCTCGACGCGGTCCTTCGCCATCGGCTTCACGCCCTTCGTCCACGGGAACTTCGAGAACACCGCGTCGCCGAGCACCTTCGCCGCCTGCTTCGCCTGCTGCTTCCGTTGCTTCGGGATGTCGACGTGGAACTTCTTGCCGAGGATGCGGCCGGTCTCGGCGTCCTCGAGGCGTTCCATCAGCTGACGGATCACACGGAAGCTGCTCGGGACGATGCCGCTCGCGTCGCCGCTGTGCACCCCTTCGGTCAGCACCTCGACGCGGATGTCGCCGCCGACGAGGCCGCGCAGCGACGTCGTGCACCACAGCTGGTCGTAGTTGCCGCAGCCGCTGTCGAGGCAGACGACGAGGCTCGGCGTGCCGATGCGCGTCTTCAGCAGGTCGATGTACGCGGGCAGGTCGTAGCTGCCGCTCTCTTCGCACGCCTCGATGATCACGACGCAGCGCGCGTGCTTGCCGCCGGTCTCGCGCAGTGCGCGGATCGCCGTCAGGGACGCGAACGCCGCGTAGCCGTCGTCCGCGCCGCCGCGCCCGTAGAGCTTGTCGCCCTTGCGCACCGGCTCCCACGGTCCGAGTCCGTCGAACCAGCCCGTCATCTCCGGCTGCTTGTCGAGGTGACCGTAGAGCAGCACGCAGTCGTCCCCTTCGCCCGGGATCTCCATGAAGATCAGCGGCGTGCGGCCCTCGATCTGCACGACCTCGACCGTGAGGCCTTCGATCGGCTGCGCCTTGCACCAGCCCGCGATGAGGTCGACCGCGCGCTTCATGTGCCCCGCGGCGGACCAGTCCTTGTCGAACGCGGGCGACTTGTTGGGGATGCGGATGTAGTCGACGAGCTGAGGGACGATGCTCTGTTCCCAGACGCCGTCGACGAACTTCGAGATGTTGGCTTCCATGGCGGCCCGCGGATGCAATCCCGGCGCGGCGCGCGGCTCAAGCAGGGAGCGCGCAATCGCCGTCTTCACAATCGCCGGCCGATCCGCGGCGGCGGCGCCCCTTCCGGCGGGGCGCACGTTCGTGCGGCCGTCAGAGCACGCCGGTGAACAGGCCGTCGGCCCGCCACTGCGCGAACCAGTCGTCGACGGGCGCCCCGGGCGGAACGTTCTCGACCGCCGCAGTGAGCGGCCGCCCCCGCACGAGCGCGCGCAGCAGGTCCGCCGCGGCTCTGGCCAGCTCGCGTCGGCCCAGGCGGTCGTCGGTGCGGAACACGACGACGTACACGTCACCGGCACGCTTCGGCGACGGCGCACGACTCGTGTCGCCGCGCCGCCACGCCGCATGAAAGTCCACGGCAGCTGCGGACAGGCGCAGGATCTGCACACTCGGGTTCACGACGAGTCGAGCCGTGGCCCAGCGCGCCGCCGGTAGCGCGAGGGGAACGTCGGGCGCCATCGGCTCCTCGTACGGCGCGTCGAACGCGCGGGTCAGTGCCAGCTCGAACCTCGCGAGGTCGACGGCGCGCCGGGGCGCACGTTCGCGGCGGAGGAACGCGGGCAGGCGCGCGCCGAAGCGGTTCAGGTTGGGATGACGGCTCGGGTGCGCCGCGACGTAGCGGTGCGCGTACCAGGCGAAGACGTCTTCTTCGAGCATGCTGCGCAGCGCGCCGTAGTCGCCGGCGAGCACCTCGACGAGCCGCGCGGCGTATGCATGCGAGTACACGGCCATCCGCGCGTCGACGACGGACGCAGAGCGGCCCGCGATGCGGCGCCGCAACGAAGGCGCGATCGTTCGTTCCGGCGAGAACATCGCCCGCGCGAAGGAGCGTTGCAACGAACGCAGCGACGCGGCGCCAGAACGGCTCACGCGACACCTCCCATTCGGCGGCGGACCGGCGTGCTCCGCGGGACGCGGCGCGCGCGCTGCAGCTCGGCGACGAGTTGGGCGAGCGGCGGGATCGCGTCGTCGCGCTCGAGCACGGTCGGGCGGCCGTCGCTCAGCTCCTGCGCGAGCGCGTGGAGACGCCAGACGGCCGGGCACACGGACTGGTCGTGCGTGTCGATCCGGTGCGTCGGCGTCGTGGTGTGGCCGGCGAGGTGGAGCCAGACGACGTGCGCCCAGGGCACTCGCCGCAGCCAGTCCTCGGGATCGAAGCCGTGGTTCGTGCCGCTCACGTACACGTTGTTCACGTCGACGAGAAGACGGCAGCCCGTTCGTTCGACGAGCGCCGCGAGGAAGCCGACTTCGTCGAAGTCCCGCGCCGCGAAACGCACGTACGTGCTCGGGTTCTCGAGCACGAGCGGCTGTTCGAGTTCGTCCTGGATGCGGCGAACGCGCGCGGCGACGTGGTCGAGCGTCGCTTCGTCGTACGGGATCGGCAGCAGGTCGTGCAGGTGCACACCGTCCACCGCGGTCCAGCACAAGTGGTCGCTGATCCAACGGGCGCCGCAGCGACGCTGCAGCGCGCGAAGCTCGCGCAGGTGATCCCGATCGATCGGATCGGTGCCCGCGACGTTCATCGACACGCCGTGCAGCACGACGGGGAAGCGCTCGGCGACGCGGTCCAGCATGCGCAGCGGGCGTCCGCCCGTGTGCATGTAGTTCTCCGAGAGCACTTCGAAGAAGTCGAGCGGCGGCGGCGCCGCGAAGATCTCGTCGTAGTGCGACGGGCGGAGGCCGAGGCCGAGCGCTTCGTGCGGGAGGGAGTTCATCGAATGCCTCGGGGCCGACGCAAGACGCGCCGGCCCGGCAGAGGTCCGCGGATCACTTCGGGGTCTTGCACCCGCCTTGGCCCTTGCACGCGTTCTTGCCGGCGCACGCGTTGTTCGCGGTCTTGCAGCCGCCCTGCCCCTTGCACGCGTTCTTGCCGGCGCACGAGTTGCCCGCGGCCTTGCAGCTGCCCTGGCTCTTGCACGAGTTGCCGGCGGTCTTGCAGCCGCCCTGGCCCTTGCACGCGTTCTTGCCCGCGCACGCATTGGCTTCGGTCTTGCAGCCGCCCTGGCCCTTGCACGAGTTCATCGCCTTGCAAGAGTGGCGTTGCGTGGTGGCCGACTCGCCGCC
>JAEUHQ010000053.1 GCA_016794565.1 Planctomycetota bacterium
CCGATCTTCACCTTCGGCAAGTGCGTCAGCAGCTCGGTGACGGCGGCCTCGGTACCGGCGAGCACTTCGTGTCCGCCGAGGTGGATGCTGAAGTCGCAGTAGGTGTCGTGCCCGCGGTCGCGCAACGCCTGCACGACTGCCTGGGTCGCGACGACGAGCTCCAGGTTCGGCTTCCAGTCCTCGCCGACGTTCGTCATCAGCACCTGGCCGCCCTTCACCTGCTTCTGCAGCGCGGCCATCGTCGCGACGAGTCGCCAGCCGCTCGTCGGATCGAGCGCGCCGCTGGCCGGCAGCGCGGTGTACCAGCCGAGCGAGTTGCCGGCGACCGCGAGGATCTCGTAGCGCTCGCGGAGCAGTTCCTGGTGCGCCATCGTGCCGAAGAAGATCAGCTCCGCTGCGTTCTCGCCGTCGAGGTGCAGGCCGGGCCGGAACTTCTCGGCGCCGTCGATCTCCGTCAGCGTCGGGCGACCCTGCGAACGGCGCCACTCGTCGCACGCGGCGAGTGCGTCGGCGATCGGACCTTGGCGCACGGTGCGGCCGAGGAAGCCGAGTTCGTCCTTCGTGTAGCTGCCGCGGCCGGGGCAGAACAGGACAGCGGTGGGCTTCGTCATCGCACACGCTCCTCGCACATCGCCAGCGCTGCGCGCTCGATGTCGGGCTCCTGCACGAGCACGAGGTTGGCGGCGGCGGCGAGCGGCACGTAGCTGTCGACCGCCGCGACTCGGCGCAGCACGCAGCCGGCGAGCTCCGGATCCTGGCAGAGTTCGGTGAGGATCATCGGGCTCGGGCCGCCGTGTGTGTGACGGCACTCGTCGACGACGAGGCAGCGGCCGGTCGCCTTCACGTGCTGCTTGATCTCGTCGATCGGCAGCGGCGACAACCAGCGCAGGTCGAACACGCGGACCTTGATGCCGCGATCGCGCAACCGCTTCGCCACACGCAGCGACATCCACAGGCCGTTGCCGAAGGTGACGATGGTCAGCTGGTCGTCGTCGCTCGCGTCGTAGACACGGCCTTCGCCGATCGGCAGGAACTCGTCGGGCTTTGGGTAGCCGAACTGCCACAGCCCGTCGTTCTGCGCGTGCAGGTCCTTCTGCATGTAGAGCGCGATCGGCTCGAGGCAGAGGCTGACCGTGCCGCGTTCGACGGCGGCCGCGGTCATCGCGCGCAGCATCAGCACCGCCTCGTCGGCGCGCGCCGGCACGCCGAGCACGATGCCCGGGATGTCGAGCAGCGCACCGACCGAGTTGTCGTTGTGGAAGTGGCCGCCGAAGCCCTTCTGGTAGGCGAGGCCGGCGATGCGCACGACCATCGGGTTCTTGTAGCTCGGGAACTGGTCGGGCAGTTCGCGGTGCGTCTTGCCGGTGCTGAAGAACTCGAGCGACGCCGCTTCGCCGCGGATCTGGTCGAGCGCGTTGTGGATGTAGGCGAGGTACTGGATCTCGGGGAACGGCAGTCCGCCCGCCTGCGCGATGCCCTGCGCGAGACCGAGGATCGTCGTCTCGTCGAGGATCGTGTTGAAGACGCGGCCGCCGCCGAACGTCTCGAACAGGCCCTGCGTGCAGTTGTAGACGCCGCCCTTCTTCGCGACGTCCTCGCCGAAGAGGAACGCCTGCGGGTACCCGGCGAACAGGTCGGTCAGTGCCTGCGGGATGCGGAATGCCATGTGGCGCGGACGAGTGTCGTCCTCGGGCAGCTTGCCGCCGAACACGCGCAGCCGCGTCTCGCGGTCGGCGACCTGCACGTGGAAGCCGCGGCCCTTCGGCTTCTCGAGCGGCCTCGTGATCTCGGCGACCGATGTCAGCTTCTTCCGCTTGCTCGCTTCGTCCGCGGCGCGGCGAAGGCGTCCGTCGGTGTCGTCGTACAGCGCGAGGATGCCGTCGCGCGAGATCGAGCCGGTGCGCAGCAGCAGGTCGGCGAACGCGAGCAGCGGGTCGCGCTTCTCGTTGGCTTCGATCTGCTCGAGCGGCATGTGGTTCGCTTCGACGTCGGAGCCGGCATGGCCCATCAGCCGCACGGTCTTCACGTGGAAGAACGCCGGTTTCCTGTGCGACCGCACGAACTCGATCGCTTCGAACGCCGTCGCCCACACGCCGGGGAAGTCCTGGCTGTCGGCCGCGAAGTACTTGATGCCGGCGCGGTGTTCCATCATCCGCGCGACGAACGTGTCCGGCGTGCGCACCGAGATGCCGATGCCGTTGTCCTCGCATGCGAACAGGATCGGGCACGGCTGGTTGTGCAGCGAAGCAGCACCGGCCGCGTGGAAGCCCGCCTGCGCCGTCGCGTGGTTCATCGACGCGTCGCCGAAGTTGCAGAAGACGAGGCTGTCGAACGGCACGCCGCACGGCGGTGCGATGTGCTGGCGTTCGAGCTTCGCGATCGCCATCGCGAAGCCGACCGCCTTCGGCAGATGGCTCGCGATCGTGCTCGTCTGCGGCGGCACGTGCAGCGTCGGCGAACCGAGCACCTTGTGGCGACCGCCGCTGATCGGATCCTCGGCCGACGCGCAGAACGACAGCATCGCGTCGAAGAACGGCGTCTCGCCACGACCCTTCCTGAGCCGCGCTGCCATGAACGCGCCACTGCGGTAGTGCAGGAATGCCGTGTCCGTCGTGCGCAGCAACGCACCGAGGATCGCGTTCGCCTCGTGACCGCTGCTGCCGATCGTGTAGTAGCTGAGGCCCTTGTCCTTCATCTCGCGCGACAGGAGGTCCTGCAGGCGCGACTGGATCGCCGACTCGAAGATCGCGACCGCCTGCCGCCGCGTCATCGGCGAATGCGCCGCGATCGGCTCGTCCATCGCATGCGCGTCGAGCGGGTCGCCCAGTGCGGGATCGGCACCCGGGTGGTTCCGCAGCAGGTTCAGCAGGCGTTCGGTGACGGGGCCTTCGCGGCGGAGGGACATCGGTGGCTCGAGGGAGGCGCGGGTATACGGGCTCGCCCACGGCGTGGCCAGGAACCTGGCGAACGGGCCTGCCTCGCGACCTGTGCTCGCTAGCATTCCCCGCTCGCGGTGCCGT
>JAEUHQ010000088.1 GCA_016794565.1 Planctomycetota bacterium
TGCTCGGCGCCGTGATGATCCTCGCGTTCGGCTTCCTGTTCGCGGTCGTGAGTTCGCGCATCACCGGCGAAGTCGGTTCGACCAGCAACCCGCTGTCCGGCATGACCATCGCGGTGTTGATGGGCACGTGCGCGATCTTCCTGATGAACGGCTGGACGGACACGCAGCACAAGAAGCTGGTCCTCACGATCGGCGCCGTCGTGTGCATCGCCGTCAGTCAGGCGGGCACGTGTTCGCAGGATCTGAAGACTGGATTCCTCGTCGGCGCCACGCCCGTGCTCCAGCAGGGCACCCTGGTCATCGGCGTGCTGACTTCGGTGCTCGCCGTCGGATTCACCGCCTACTCGCTCAATCTCGCGACGACCAGCGACGAGAAGGTCGTCGCGCCGTTCGCCGTGGCCGACGGACTCCTGGCCGGGCACGCGCGAGTGACACCTCGCCAGAAGGAAGAGCCGGGCAGCACCCAGGAGCTGATCCTCGTCCGGCTCGGGCCCGCCGATCTGCCGAAGGACCAGAAGCTCGAACCGGGCAACTACCTGGTCGACCCGGCGACCAAGGCTGCCGTGTTCCGTCGCAACGACGGCATCGGTTCGGGGCGCCTGTCGGCTCCGCAGGCGAGTCTGATGGCGACGATGATCGACGGCATCCTGGACCAGAAGCTGCCGTGGGACCTGATCCTGATCGGCGCGGCGATCGCGATGTTCATGGAGTTGCTGGGCATCGGTTCGCTGACGTTCGCGGTCGGGCTCTACCTCAAGGTCCAGTACACGATGCCGGTCTTCCTCGGCGGGCTCGTGCGCAAGTTCGCCGACCGGCGGTACGGCCGCGTGCCCGATGCGGACGAAGAGCCCGAGGGCACGCTGTTCTCCTCGGGCCTGATCGCCGGCGCGGCGATCCTCGGCGTGTTCGCGGCGATGCAGGGCTTCCTGCCGGGCTACAACGACGACACGGGCCTCGTCGCCGGCGTGGCGTTCCTCGCCGGACTGCCGTTCGGCGCCGACGGTGATGGCACGATCGGCAACGTGTTCGGCGTGTTCGTGCTCGCCCTGCTCGGCTACTGGATGTTCCGCGCCGCGCGGCCGGGGCCGGGCGGCCACTCGTGAGTGGCGACGGCCGCGGCGCGACGTTCGAACCACCGTACTTCGCGGCGATCTTCACGAGCGAGATGTCGGACGACACCGCGGGCTACGACGCGATGGCGGATCGCATGGTCGAGCTCGCGGCGCAACAGCCCGGGTTCCTCGGCGTCGAGTCGGCGCGCGATGGGATCGGCATCACGGTTTCCTACTGGCGCGATCTCGCATCGATCGCTGCCTGGCGGGCGAACGTCGAGCACGCGGCAGCGCAGCGCCAGGGCATGGCGCAGTGGTATCGCCGGTACCGCCTCCGCATCGCGCGCGTCGAACGCGATTGGCAGTTCGAGCGCAGGCAGTAGCATCGCCGCGCGTTCATGAGCGTGACGTCGCCAGCCGGGTCCGTGGTCGCTCCGCGCGCCCGGCTCGGGATGCGCGGCTGGACGATCGTCGCCGTCGCATTCGCCGTGATGCTCGTCGGCTGGCACCTGTGCTGGCACTTCGCCGACGACGCCTTCATCACCTACCGCTACCTGAGCAACGCGATGCTCGGCCGCGGTCTCGTGTGGAACCCCGCGCCGTTCGCGCCGGTCGACGGCAACACGGACTTCCTGTGGTCGCTGCTGCTGCTGTCGGTGTGGAAGGTGTTCGGCGTCGAGCCGCCCGACATCGCGAACTGGCTGACGCTCGGCTTCGGCTGCGTGACGTTTGCGCTGCTCGCGCGCGCGGTGTGGCGGATCGCGCTGCCCGAACGGCTCGAGCGCGCGCGGGCCGTGCTGCTCGCCCTGTCGCTCGCGCTGCTCGTCACCAACCGCGGCTTCCTCGCGACGCTGAGTTCGGGCCTCGGAATCGCGATCTTCAACGCGCTGCTGTTCGCCTGGTCACTGCTCGCAGCGTCGCCGCGCAGTGTCGCCGCGCCGCGGCGATGGCTCGCTCTCGGACTGATCGCCGGTGCGACGGGCGTCGCGCGTCCCGAGGGCCTGCTCGTCGTCGCGGCCACGTCGGTGCTCGCGGTGTGGTGGTCGCTCGTCGCCGCGCCGCGCCGCGTCGCTGTCGGGCTCGGGTCCGGCGCGCTCGCCGTCGTGCCCGTCCTCTGCCACGTGGCGTGGCGTCGCGCCACGACGGGCGACTGGCTGCCGTGCACCTACTACGCGAAGACGATCGAGGCCTGGCCGGAGAGCGGCGCCCGCTACTTCGCGTCGTACGTCGTCGAGTTCGGCCTCTACGTCTGGCTCGCCGTCGCGGCGTCGTGGGTCGTGCGCGCGCTGCGGTCGCCCGGGTCGTTCGCGCTGCTGCGTCCCGCGAACGTCGGCGCCGCCGCGGTCGGCGCGGTGTTCGCGTACCACTTTGCCTACTACACGTTCTTCATGGGCGGGGACCTGTTCGAATGGCGGGTCTACACGCACCTCGCGCCGTGGGTGCCGTTGTCGCTCGTCGCGATGGCGCGGTCCCTGGGCTGGAGCGGGCGCACGTTCGCCGGCATCGCGGGCACGATGCTCGTGCTCGCACAGCCGATCGGCTGGATCAAGTTCGCGCACCGCGACGGCGACGTCGCGCCGCACGTGCCGGCGATCGTGCGTCCGCTCGTCGAGGTCTACGACGACTGGCAGCGCTGGCTCGGGGCTCGGCTCGTGTGCAAGCGCAACTACGAGATGAAGGCGAACTTCGACGGCTTCGTCTCGGGTGGTCCGACGCGCGAGGAGGGATCGAAGATCCCGTGGGACGGTTTCCCGGTCGCGCACGGCATCGCCGTCGGCGTGCTCGCGTGGGTGCTGCCGAACGTCGCGGTGATCGACGACGTCGGACTCAACGACGCGGTGATCGCGCGCAATCCGGTGCCGACGGCGGAGGAGCGCCTCGCCCAGCGCATCGGCTGGCTGAAGTCGACCTTCGCGATCTTCGACCAGGATCGCGACGGCAGGGTCGCGTTCCCCGAGTACCGGCCCTGGTCGTCGCTGCTCCACGCGGCGCCGGGCAAGGCGCAGGAGGTCGTCGATCGCGAGGTCGAGGCAGAGTTCGCGAAGTACGACCTCGACCACGACGGCGTCGTCACCGTCGACGAGTACATCCGCTTCTCGGCGCCGCACGGCGATCGCATGATGGCGCACGAACGCACGCCGCCGCCGGGGTACGTCGAGGGCTTCCGGCCGAACGTGGTGATCGACAACCGTGTGATCCGCGTCACGCCGCGCGAGAAACCGCTCACCGAGGCCGAGATCCGCGCGCACGAGGCGGCCTTCCGGGAGCGTGTCCGCGGGGCGCGTTGACGCGATGCGCCGGCGCCACCGAGGCCGCCGGTGCGGCCGGGAGATGCGCGTGGCACGGGACCGCCGCAGTTGCTAGAACTGCACTGTTTCGGCCCGCTCCGCCCTGCTGCGCATGTCCGCCCTGAAACCGATGTTGCTCGAACGCAAGGTCCTCCCCAAGGTCTGGGGCGGTCGCGCGTTGGAGCAGGTGATCGGCCTGTCGTTGCCGCCTGGCGAGGCGATCGGCGAGACGTGGGAGCTGTTCGATCGGCCGGAGGGCAGCAGCCCGATCCGCGGCGGCGGCACGCTCGCGGAACTGATGCGCACCGACGCGGAGGCGCTGCTCGGCCGCGGCGTCGCGCGCGGTCACGGCGGCCGGTTCCCGCTCCTGCTCAAGTTCATCGATGCGCGCGACGCGCTGTCGGTGCAGGTGCATCCGGACGACGCGCAGGCGAAGGTCGAGGGCGACAGCGGCAAGGACGAAGCGTGGCTCGTCCTGCAGACCGGCCCGCAGGCGCGCATCATCCGCGGCTGTCGGCCCGGCGTCGCCCGTGAGCAGTTCGCAGAGGTCGCGCACACGCCGGCCGTCGAAGAACTCTTGTGGGCCTTCCGTCCGCAGGTCGGCGACGTGATCCACGTGCCGCCCGGCACGGTGCACGCGATCGGGCCGGACGTCGTCGTGTTCGAGGTGCAGCAGAACAGCGACGTGACCTACCGCCTCTACGACTGGGGCCGGCCGCGCGAGGTGCACGTGCAGAAGGCGCTCGCCGTGACGGCGCTCGGCGAACGCGCGGCGACGACGGAGCGGCCGGTGGTCGAACCGACGAACCTGCCCGACGGCGGCATCGAACTGATCGCGACGGAGCACTTCCGTCTGCGTCGCTACGAACTGCAGCGTCCGTTCACGCTTTCGACGAACGGGTGCTTCGCGACGGTGACTGTGCTCGGCGGCCGCGGCATGCTGGGGTGGCGGTCGGGCGGCAGCGATGCGCCGATCCAGCTCACGGCCGGCGACACGGTGCTGGTGCCGGCGGCGGTCGAGAGCGTGTTCTTGTCATCGATCGGCCGCCTCGACGTGGCGATCGCCAGTCCTGGAGGTGTTTGATGGCTCGCCGTCACGAAGATCGTCGTCCCGGCCAGCGGGTGTCGCGCGGCGGGGGCGGCCAGCGATCGGGGCCGCGGCCGGAATCGGGGCCGGGGCGTTC
Source organism: Planctomycetota bacterium (assembly GCA_016794565.1). Taxonomy (GTDB): domain Bacteria; phylum Planctomycetota; class UBA1135; order UBA1135; family UBA2386; genus JAEUHQ01. The sequence goes on from JAEUHQ010000088.1 coordinate 4,525, forward strand.
GTCCGGTCCGCGCCGACCGTTCGGCGGTCCACGCGCCGAGCCCCGCCGCAGCAAGCGGCGCCAGCAGGGTCTCGTCGTCACGCCGACCGCGCCGCCCGGGTCCGGCGTCGGCGACGGCAAGGTCCGGCTCAACCACTTCCTCGCGATGGCCGGCGTCTGCAGCCGGCGTGCGGCCGACGGGCTGATCGCCGAAGGCCGCGTCGAGGTGAACGGCGAACTCGTCACCGAGCTCGGCGTGCGCGTCGATCCCAAGCGCGACGACGTGCGCTTCGACGGCAACCGCGTGCAGCCCGAGCGGTCGGTCTACGTGCTGTTCAACAAGCCGAAGGGCGTCGTCTGCACGAACGCGCGCCACGAGCAGAAGAAGCGGGTCATCGACTACCTGCCGACGGTGCGCGGCCGCCTGTTCACGGTGGGGCGACTCGACCTGGACAGCGAAGGGCTCATCCTGCTGACCAACGACGGATCGTTCGCGCTCGAGATGACGCACCCGCGCTACGGCGTGCCCAAGCTCTACTCCGTCGTGCTGCGCGGTCGCGTGCAGCAGCAGGACCTGGACAAGGCGCGCGGCGGCGTCTGGCTCGCCGAAGGCCCGACCACGGGAATGAACGCGCGCGTCGAGCACGTCGGCAAGGAGAAGACGCACCTTCGGGTGACGCTGCGCGAGGGCAAGAACCGCGAGATCCGCCGCGTGTTCGCCAAGCTCGGGCATCCGGTGCTCGAACTGAAGCGCATCCGCATCGGCGAACTGAACCTGCACGGGCTGAGCCCTGGCGAGTGGCGTTTCCTGCAGATCCACGAAGTGCAACGGCTGCGCGAAGTCGCGCGCAGCGGCGGCGTGGATCCAACCACGAAGGGAGAGGGCGAATGAGCGAACGCGACGGAGGGATCGAAACGGCGATGTTGCCGGACGTCGAGATCGTCGAGCTCGAGAACGGTTTCCGCGCACTCCTGGTCGAACGCGGTCCACTGCCGGTCGTGGCGTCGCTGCTGTGGTACCGGATCGGCGCGCGCGACGAGAAGACCGGCGAGACGGGTGTGTCGCACTTCCTCGAGCACATGATGTTCAAGGGGACCGACCGATTCCCGAAGGGCCAGATCGACCTGCTGACCAGCAAGATGGGCGGCAGCAACAACGCGTTCACCGACAACGACAGCACCGCGTACTACTTCGCGATGGCGGCCGATCGCTGGGAGACGGCGCTCGAGATCGAGGCGAGCCGCATGCGCGAGTGCCTGCTCGACCCGCGCGAGTTCGCGAGCGAGAAGAACGTCGTTCTCGAAGAACTGGCGATGGGGGAGGACGACCCGTGGCGGCCGCTCTACCAGGCCACCGAGTCGCTCATCTACCAGGTGCATCCGTACCACCATCCGGTGATCGGCTGGCGGCAGGACCTCGAGCGCCTGTCCGTGCAGCAGATGCGCGACTACTACGCCCGCCACTACGGCCCCAACCGCGCGTTCCTCGTCGTGGTCGGCGCGATCGACAAGGCGCGCACCGCGGCTCGCATTCGCGAACTGTTCGGCAGCCTGCCGCGCGCCTCGGAACGCGAAGAGCCGATCCGAGAGCCGGTGCCCGTCGGCGAACGTCGCGCGTGCCTGCGCACGCCGCATTCGGTGACGCGGCTCTGCATCGGCTTCCCGACCTGCCGCATGGGTGAACGCGACGACTACGCGCTCGACGTGATCGCGCACGACCTCGGCAACAGCAAGAACAGCCGGCTCTATCGCCGCCTCGTGCTGAAGGAAGAGCTCGTCACCGAAGTCAGCGTGATGAACGAGACGCGGCAGGATCCCGGGGCGATCTTCTTCCTGTTCGAGCTGCGCGACGGCGCGAGCCTCGCACGCGTCGAGGCCATCGTTCGCGAGGAGATCGGCAAGCAGATCGAAGAAGGCGTCGGCAAGAAGGACCTCGAGCGCATCCGGGCGCAGATCCGGTCGTCGTTCCTGTTCCAGGACGAAGCCGTGCTCGACCTCGCGATGAAGCTCGCTCGCTTCGAGGCCGGGACGCCCGAGGGGTTCCGGACCCTCGCCACCGTGCTGCCGACCTACGACTCGCTGACGCAGAAGGAACTGCGCGAGGCGGCAGCGAAGTACCTCGACTTCGATCGTGCGGCGATCGTCACTGCCGTGCCCGCTGCGGCGAAGGCGCCGTCGCGCAAGGGGCGCGCGCCGGCCAGGAAGGCCGAGGGTGCACGGAGGAAGCGTCGATGAGCGACTCTCTCCGCCTGTCGATCGCCGAGCGCGAACTGCCGTCCGGCCTCACGCTGCTCGCCGTGCACAACCCCCGCGTGCGCACGTTCGCGTGCGCGGTGTCGCTGGACATCCGTCCCGGCGACGAACCCGAGGATCGCTCCGGCCTCGCGCACCTCGTCGGCGAATGCCTCGACGAGGGCACGTCGCACCACGACGCGCTGGGACTCGCGGCCGCCGTCGAACGCATCGGCGCCTCGATGGAGGGCAACGCGCGCGGCGGCGTGGTGATGGGCCCGGCGGCGTCGCAGAAGGAAGCGCTCGACCTCCTGCGCGAGATGGTGCTCGAACCGGAGTTCCCGGGTCGCGAAGTGCGCCGGGTACAGGCCGAGATCGTGACGGAGATCCGCGCGGAAGAAGACGACCCGCGCAGCGTCGCGGCGCGTCGTTTCCGCCGCGAGATCTACGGCGACCACCCGCTCGGCCGCCCGCCGCACGGCACCTTGCGTTCGCTCGGCAAGCTGAAGCCGAAGGACCTGCGCGCCTTCCACGACGCGTGGTTCCGGCCCGCGGGCGGCTTCGTCGCCGCGGCCGGACCGATGGAGCCCGAGCGTCTGCTCGACCAGCTCACGAAGGTGTTCGGCCGCTTCCGCGGCAAGCCGGCGAAGCACGTGCCGATGGCCGACGTGGACCTCGCGGCGACTTCGCGCGACGCCCATCTGCCGATGTCGCGCGAGCAGGTCCACGTGTTCCTCGGGCACATCGGCATCCGCCGCACGCACCCGGACTTCTACGTGCTGTCGCTGATGGACCACGTGCTCGGCACCGGGCCAGGCTTCACGTCGCGCGTCTCGAAGAAGCTGCGCGACGAGCAGGGCCTCTGCTACGCCGTCAGCGCCGGCATCACCGCGAGTGCGGGCGAGGAGCCGGGCACGTTTACCGCCTACATCGGCACGTCGCCCGAACACCGCCAGAAGGCGATCGACGGCTTCCTCACCGAGATCCGCCGCATTCGCAGCGAGCCGCCGAGCCCGCAGGAGCTGCAGGACGTGAAGGACTACCTGACCGGCAGTTTCGTGTTCGGCCTCGAGCGCAACACGAACCTCGCGGCCTACGCGATTCGCGCGCGCCGCTTCGGCCTCGGCTTCGACTTCCTGCAGCGGTACCCGGACGTCGTTCGCGCGATCACGCCGGAGCAGGTGCGCGAGGCCGCCGAACGCCACCTGCACCCGGATCGCCTCGTCGTGGTGAGCGCCGGGGCTTCCTGAGATCGCCATGCGCGCCCCTTCGCTGATCGAGGTCGTCGACATCCTGCACGAGATCGCGCCGCTCGAACTCGCGGCCGACTGGGACAACACGGGGCTGCTCCTGCAGCCGCGCGCCCGCGCCGGCGCCGTCCGTCGCGCACTGCTGACGATCGACCTCACCGAGCCGGTGGTCGCCGAAGCGAAGAAGGTGCGTGCGGACCTCGTCGTCAGCTACCACCCGCCGATCTTCCAGCCGGTGAAGCGTCTCGTGCACGACGATCCGCGGCAGCGGGTCCTGCTCGCGGCGGCGGCGGCCGGGTTCGCCGTGTATTCGCCGCACACGGCGCTCGACGCGGCTCCGAGCGGGCTCGCCGACTGGCTCGTCGAGGGTGTGCTCGACGGCGCGGTGCCTCGGGAAGTGCGGCCGTGCGGGGCCGGCGAATTCGGCCGCGTCGTCGCGGTCGGCAAGGCGATCCCGTTCCAGGCGCTCCTGCAGCGGCTGCGCCGCCACCTGCGCGTCCGCGACCTGCGCGTCGCACTGCCGGAACGGAAGAAGGCCGCCGCGCGCACGATCGCCGTCGCGGCGGGTGCTGGCGCGTCGGTGCTGCGCGGCGAACGCGCCGACGTCTGGGTCACCGGCGAACTGTCGCACCACGATGCGCTGGCGGCGACCGCGGCGGGCATCGCGGTCGTCTGCGCCGGGCACAGCAACACCGAGCGCGGCTTCCTGCCGGTGCTGAAGCGGCGGTTGCGCTCGGCGTTCGGCAACGATCTCGACGTGCGGATCGCGGCGAGCGACCGCGACCCGTTCGTCACCGCCTGACGTCGTCAGGTCTCGGCGGGCCGCTCCGCCCTGTAGCGGATCGCGTGGCGGAAGAAGTAGTTCACGATCGGGATGCCGAGCACGAGGCCCCACACGCCGAAGAGCTTGCCGCCGATCGTCAGCACGATGAGCACGAGCACCGGGTTCATGTGCATGTGGTGCCCGTAGATCTGCGGGTTGAGCACGTAGGTCTCGAGCGCGTGGATCGCGCAGATCAGCACGATCGCGAGCACCATCGCCCCGACGCCGTCCGATTGCAGCGCGAGAAGACAGATCGGAGTCGAGCTGATGAACGTGCCGACGACCGGGATGAAGCTGCAGAAGAACACGATCGTCGACAGCACGAGCAGGTTCGGCAGGCCCATCATCCAGACGCCGATCGCGGTGAGGATCGTGTTGCACGCCGCGATGAAGAGCTGCGCCTCGAGCGCGCGCCCGAGCACGCGGCCGAAGCCGGCGATGTTGTCGGCGACCTCGTCGTAGATGAACCCGATCTTCGTCCTCGACAGGCCCTGGATGCTGCGCTGCAGCTTCGGCAGATCGAGCACGATCAGGAACGAGAAGAGCAGGGACAACAGGAACGACGACGCGTAGCCGAGCACCGACTGGCCGAACGCGAGGGCGTTGTCGGCGAGGTCGTTCTGCACGTTCGCGAGCACGTCGCGGATCGGATGCAGCTCGGGCGCCTGTGGCTTGTCCTTCTCGTCGTTGCCGCCGCCTGGCGGCGTGCGGGCCGCGTGCTCGCCGGGCGTTCCCGGTCCGCTCGACGCGTCCCCGATCTCCTTCAGCGCCGCGCTGCGTTTCAGCAGCGAGTCGTACGCCGACGGGTACTTCTTCAGGAACTTGACGAGTTCGCGGTCGGCGTCGTTCGCGTACTTGTGCCGGTTCTCCCACGCGGTCTCGGCCTGCTCCTTCACCTGCGGGAACAGCGTGAAGCCGGTGGCCGCCAGCGTGCCGAGGAAGACGAGGCCGACGAAGGTCACGCGGATCGCCCGGTTCTTGATCCGGTGCTGCAGTCCGTCGACGCCGTGCGCCTGGATGTAGGCGAACACGAACGTCAGGAAGATCAGCAGCATGAAGGGTCGCAGGACCCAGAGGATCGCGATGAGGAGGATCCACACGAACGCTCGCGTCGCGAGCGAGAAGATGCGGTCCCAGGGAGGCGGCAGGCTCTTCTCCGGTGTTTCCGTGCTGTCCGACATCAGGCCGCGGACCGTACGCAAGTCGTGCCGCGACCGCCAGCGCGTTCGCCGGCATGATGCGCGGCATGCGCCGCCCGGCTGCCATCCTGATGACCGTGATCGTGTGTGCGCCGGCGTCCGCGCAGCGCACGAGCCACGAACGCATGGTCGAGTTGCTCGCCGAGCGAGCGGTCGCGGCGGAGCAGGACAATCCGTTCTTCGGCCGCCGCCGGGCTTCCGACCTCGACGCTGCCCTGCAGAAGGCGGGCGCGGCGGCGCTCTGGCAGACGCGGTTCGACGCGGGCATGGCGGCGCTGCGACTCGGCGACGAACGGCGCGGCATCGGCATCTTGCAGGAGGCGCACGACCTGCTGCGCGACGGCGCGTTGAAAGCCGACCACGCGGCGATCGTCGGCACGTGCTTCCAGCTCGGCGTCGCCTACCTGCGCCTCGGCGAGACGGAGAACTGCTGCGCGCGGCACAACGAGGACTCCTGCATCCTGCCCATCGCCGGCGGCGGTCTGCACGACCGGAAGGAGGGCAGCACGAAGGCGATCGCGTGTCTCCTCGAAGTGCTGAACAACACCGACCGCGACGACTACTGGCACCACGCGGCGCGGTGGCTGCTCAACATCGCCCACATGACGCTCGGCACGTGGCCCGACGGCGTGCCGGCCGCGGAGCGGCTGCCGGCGACGGCGTTCGCGGCGCAGACGAAGTTCCCGCGCTTCTTCAACGTGGCGCCGAAGGTCGGCCTCGACACGTTCGGGACGGCGGGCGGCGTCGCGATCGACGACTTCGACGGCGATGGCGTGCTCGACGTGGTCGTGTCCGACTGGGCGCCGCGCGGGCAAGTGCGCTTCTTCCGCCGCGGCGCCGACGGGCGCTTCGAGGACCGTACCGTCGACGCCGGGCTCACGGGCATCACCGGCGGTCTGAACGTCGTGCACGCCGACTACGACAACGACGGCGACCTCGACCTGCTCGTGCTGCGCGGCGCGTGGTGGTTCGAGCACGGCCGGCTGCCGTGCTCACTGCTGCAGAACGACGGCCGCGGCCGCTTCACCGACGTCACGTTCGACGCGGGCCTCGGCGAGCGGCAGTTCCCGACGCAGGTCGGCGCGTTCGCGGACTACGACAACGACGGCGACCTCGATCTGTTCGTCGGCGCCGAGAGTTCGGCGCGCATCCGCTGCGCCTCGCAGCTCTGGCGCAACGAGGGCAACGGCAAGTTCGTCGACGTCGCCGCCGCGGCCGGCGTCACGAACGACGCGTACTGCAAGGGCGCCACGTGGGGCGACGTCGACGGCGACCGCTGGCCCGATCTCTTCGTCAGCAACTTCGACGGCGACAACCGCCTCTATCGGAACCGGCGCGACGGCACCTTCGAGGACGTCGCGGCGAAGGCCGGCGTCACTGGGCCGCGCGCGGCGTTCGGCACGTGGTTCTGGGACTTCGACGACGACGGCGTGCTGGACCTCTTCGTCGCCAACTACGACACCACGATCGCGCACCTCGCGTCGGACCTCGTCGGCGGTTCGCTGCGCCACGACACTCTGCGCATCTACCGCGGCGATGGGAAAGGCGGCTTCGAGGACGTGGCGAAGCGCTTCGGTCTCGTGCAGGCCGCGATGCCGATGGGCTGCAACTTCGGCGACCTCGACAACGACGGCTGGCTCGATTTCTACCTCGGCACCGGCGACCCCGAGTACGCGAGCCTGATGCCGAACCTGATGTTCCGCAACGCCGAGGGTCGCGGCTTCGAGGACGTCACGATCTCCGGCGGTTTCGGCCACCTGCAGAAGGGGCACGGCGTCGCGTTCGCCGACCTCGACGACGACGGCGACCTCGACGTCTTCGAAGTCGTCGGCGGTGCGTACCCCGGCGATGCCTACCACGACATGCTGTACGAGAACCCCGGCTTCGGGAACGGCCACGTCGTCGTGCGCCTTGTCGGCACGGACAGCGTTCGCTGCGCGATCGGCGCGCAGATCCGTGTCGTCGCGCGGGCCGGCGCAGCGACGCGGACGATCCGCCGCCACGTGAACACCGGCGGCAGCTTCGGCAGCAGCCCGCTGCGTCAGACGATCGGCCTCGGCGGCGCGGACCGCATCGAGCGCATCGAGATCTTCTGGCCGAAGACCGGCAAGACCCAGGTCGTCGAGGGCGTGCCGATCGGCGCGTCGATCGTGGTCACCGAAGGCGTCGACGGCTTCGTGAACGTGCCGCGCTCGCCGCGCCCGTTCACGAGTCGCTGAGTTTGCCCGCGATCTGGCGCCGCATGTTCGGCGCGAGCAGCGCACACGCGGCGAGTTCGGCCGTCACGGCACGATCGAGCGGTCTCCGGTGCAGCACGCCGTTCGTGGCCGCGACCGTGAGTCGGGGATGCGGCCGGTCGACGAGAACGATCGGCTGGCCCGCTTCGAGGAGCCCGTCCTCGAGCACGCCCAGGTACCAGCCCGTGCAGCCGTTCCCGATCACCGGGTCGAAGAGGTCGGGGCGGCGGAACTTGCGCACCAGCTTCCAGCACGGCCCGCGCGGCTGGGACACCTGCAGTCGGGCGGAACCGATCGCGAACACGTCGCCGATCGCGACCGTTGCTTCGTCGAGGCCGTCGACCGCGAGGTTCTCGCCGAACGCGCCGGGGCGCAGCATGTCCGCCGCGAGATGCGGCCGCCATGTCTCCGTGTAGTGACGCGTCGCGTACGCGAGAACGGCCTTCTCCGGGCCGCCGTGCACACGAGGATCGGCCTGCGCGTCGCCGTCGAGGCCGAGTGTGTCCACGCCGACCGCGCCGGCGACCGGGTTCTTCCAGATCGCGGACTCCCACGGGCGATCGAACGGGTCCGCGGCACCGTCCGTGCCGCGGGGTTCCGTCCGACCGACGCAGACTGCGCAAAGGCGCGCGCTCATCCGAGGTCGGCGAGGTTCGCGCCGAAGTTGACGTGGAACACGTCGTCGCCGACAACCAGCGCCGGCAGCGTCTTCACGCCGCGCCGCCGGGCCTCGTCGATGCGCGCGCGTGTGCGACCGACGTCCACCTTCTCGATGTCGAGCTTCTCCGCGTCGAGCGCCGCCACGAGCGAGTTCTCCGCCGACACGCAGACGTCGCAGCCTGCGTGGTACCACGTTGCTTTTCTCTTCACGTTCGTTTCTCCATGATGGTTCGCGGCACTGCGCCGCGTGGGGCGAACGTTCGCTCGCGCGCCGCTGCTTCGAAACCGGGTACTTTTCGGTGAGGTAGGCACCTCTTGGTCAAGAAAGCCGTGCGAGCAGCAGTTGCGGTCGCCGCGGAATCCGTGGTCCCGCGCCGGGTGGACGTCGACGTCACCGCGATGTTCGAGAACTGACCGTTGGTCTCGCGCGATCGCGCTCTTCGTCAGGCTGCCATCGTAGGGACGCAGCGATGCACCCAGGGGCTTGCCAGCCCTCCGGCGCCGAGTAAGTTGGACCATCAGGGGTCGCTTCGGACCAGGCCCTCTCCCTGACACGCTGTGGAGCGCGGGTGTGATAGGAGGAGGCATGAGTGCAATGAGGAGAAGCGGTGGTGTTTCGGTCGCCCATTCCCCATTCCCCATTCCCCGTTGCCCGGTCGAGTCGGGCTGCTCGTGAGTGTTCGAACGCGGCGCGAATCCGGCCCGGCGAAGAGTGGCAGCGCCTGAGGGATGAGTTGACCGCATGGCTGCAGCGTCGCTTCCGGCGGGTCGACGCCGCGAACATCGCGGGCGACGCAGTGTTCCAAGCTATGTTGGAGTTCGGAGCGGAGTCCGAGATGGCTCTGGGGAGAAAGTGGTCTTGGCTTTGCCGCGTTTCGATCAACCACGTCTACCGCGACTACCGCAGGGCGAAGCGTTGCGATCTCATTTTCGCGAGTGAAATGGGAGCACATGCGATGCCGACCGCGACCTTGTCCGAAAGGGCTGAGCGCCTTGTCAGGGAGATGCTGGCTTCCACTCGTGGTGTCGAGCGTCAAGTTCTCGAGATGCTCCGAGAAGGTTCGCCGACCAACGAAGAGATGTCAGCGTGCTTGGGGGTTGACAGGCGAACGATCGAGCGTTCACGGGCGAGCCTGCGCCGGCGCTTTCTTGGTTCGCTTCGGAAACCACCAGGAAGTGTCGGTCCTGAGCATCTGTAGGGCTGGGCGACGATGGGTCGTCAAATCAAAGGAGGGAAACCGAAATGAAGTACGCCTGGATGGCCGCGGTAGCGGCGTTGTTGCTGGCGACTGGGCTTACGGCTCAGATCCAAGTGGGAAACGATCCGTACACGACGACGGAAGTAGTCGATTCCAGTGGGACCCCCACCAACCAGCCGGCCAAGCTGTCCGATCCCGGTGATATCCTGGTAGGAAACGGGTTCGCGGTGGACGTGGTCGTGGAGATTTGGTCCTCGGAGGGTGAGTTGTTGCTCCGAACTACGGTTGCCGCCAACAACCTGGCCTTCAAGTCACCACATGGCCTACCTGCCGGCGATCACGAGATCAGAGCTTGTGATGCGGGGAATCCGCCACCTCAGCCATGTGGGACGGTGTGCGTCGGATGACGCGGAGTGCTCTGCATGGTCTGGCTGTTCGGCCCTGCAGACCCGGACGCAACTCCCTGAGGGTGCGGCTGTGATCAGCTGCTTCCCCCGCTGCGAGCCCGTGGCTTGAAGTCACGGTTCTTCGTCGTGGTCGTGATGATGGCCGCTATCGCGGTCTGGCTTGCGACGCGGGAGTCTGGTGCCGAGCCAGGCCAGGGGGTGCCACTCCCGACAATCGAGCCGCCGCCAGCGCTTCCACGAGGGACTGATGCGCCGCCGGCTACGTTGCGGGCGCTGGCGCCGGACGCAGTGCCCGCCGAGCGCAACGATCCGGCAATCGTCGCGGCTGAGGGCGAGATGATCGAAGTCCGCGGCTTCGTCGTGGATCGGGAAGGTCACCCGATCGAGCGGGCCAGCGTGCTCGCGCAGATGCGTGCCGGTACGTCCTGCGTGACCGGCGTGGACGGGGCGTTTCGTCTGCCGAGTGCGATCCGCAGCGGCACGAATCTGGTCCTCCGCGCCAGTTGCCCGCGGTACCTGGCGGCGAATGTCGCGATCATCGTCCGCGCGGCCTCGCCGACGGTCATCCAACTCGACCGCGCGCCGAGGATCTCCGGCACGCTGGTGGATGCTCGCGGCGAGCCGATCGAAGGCTACAGGTTGGCGGCGATCGGGGACATCGGCCAGCCGCTCGCTGCGGCGACCACCGATGCTGGCGGCAGATTCGATCTCTGTCGCGCGGACCCGAATCGCGAGGGTTACGTGGTCGTGTCGGAGCTGTTCACCCACGGGCACGGCCTTCTGGCGGAAAAGCCGCGCGTCGCCTGGGGCACGGAGGATCTCGTGCTTCGCGCGCAGAGTCCGGGCGAGCTCGAGATCCGCGTTACGCGAAGCATCGATGCCACGCCCGTTGCCGCGTTCGCCGTGTGCTTGTTGCACCACGAGCACCAGGGACCGCAGGGATGGGATGCTCGCAGGCCCGTTCGCGTCGCTGCCGGCGACGGCGTTACCCGCATCCGCTGCATCCCCGGGCCGGTATCTGCGATTGTCGTTCCCGACGATGTCGACCTGCAGCCGGGTGCGATGATCGCGGTGGTCGTGCCCGAGAACGGCGCGTGTGTCGCTTCGGTGACCCTGTCACCGGCGCCGTTGCAGAGGGTGCGTGTGATCGATCGGCAAACCGGTCTTGGCGTGCCCCTCGCCGATCTGCACATCGTCGTCGGCGACTCAGACGACGAGCGCCGGATCGATGCAACGCTGCCGCGTGTCGCAGAGGCGCAGGGGATCCGGATGCTGACGTGGTCTCGCACCGGAGTGCTCGCCAGAGCCAAGACCGACGCGAACGGCGTCGCTGTGATGCGCGCTGCCGACCCCGGTGTGGAAGCCCGCGTCGAGTGCGTGCACGCCGACTACCGCGCGGTGAGCCTCCCGTTGGCAAGCGGAACCCCGCCGCCCGATCTCGAGGTGGCGCTCGATCGAGGAACTCTGATTCGCGGCGTCGTCGGCCCGCCGGGCATCCTGTGCTTCCGTCCGTACCTGCGGACGTGCCACGAGCGGTCCGGGAAAGCAGTCCTCGGAGCGTGGGTCCCGGTCGATCGGGAAACCGGCAGCTTCGAGTTCGCCATCGACTCGACGGGCGAAGTGCGGCTCGACCTCGCGCTGCCTTCGGTTGGCATTGGGTCCGCCACGTTCGGGCCGGTGCTCACGGCGACGGGGATTGCCCGGGTTGCGGGGGGAACTCCGGCCGCTCGCGGCGAGGAGAGCGTGGTCGTTGATGCCGGCGCGAACATCCCCGGCACCGCGACCGGTACGGTGTTCGTGGATGGAGCGATACCGGCTCAGGTGCGCTTGCACCGCGTCGTCGATGGCGTCGCCAATCCCGGGATCGCCGGCGAAACGCTCGTAGGGCCGGATGGGACCTTCCTCATCGAGCCGCTGCTCGTCGGCGACTGGCTGGTCTCCGCTGCTGTCAAGCCCGATGGTGTAGGGCCCGACTACCTACCCGTGTTCTTCGCCGCCTGCACCGTGCGAGCTGGAGATCGTCTGCGCTTCATCGGGGATGTGAGGACCACTACGACCGCGATGATCGTGTGCGATGCCGCGGGATCGCCGCTGGCCGAGGGCCAGGCCGTGACTCTCGCCTTGAAGCGCTGTCCTCAACGCCGGGTCGCCGCGAAGCTGGGGCCTGGCGGTGTGCTGAGTGTTCCCGGAGTAGTGTCGACCGAGATCGTGCACGTCCGGGTCGAAGGCGGGCGCCTCGCCAAACAGGCGGGCGAAGAACATGCGGGTGCGGCGCGGGTCGTCGTTCGCTGAGGTCGGCGCTCGACATCGCAGCCCGCGTGGTACCACGTTGCTTTTCTCTTCACGTTCGTTTCTCCATGATGGTTTGCGGCACTGCGCCGCGTGGGGCGAACGTTCGCTCGCGCGCCGCTGCTTCGAAACCGGGTACTTTTCGGTGAGGTAGGCACCTCTTGGTCAAGAAAGCCGTGCGAGCAGCAGTTGCGGTCGCTGCGGAATCCGTGGTCCCGCGCCCGGTGGACGTCGACGTCACCGCGATGTTCGAGAACTGCATCGGCTGCAAGTGGACGCTGCACGTGCTCGACCAGATCCGTCGCGGCGTGCGCCGGCCCGGTGCGCTCGTGCGCAGCAAGCGCGGCCTCACGACGAAGGTCCTCAACGAGCGGCTCGCGAAGCTGACGAGGTACGGCGTGCTCACGAAGCGCGCGTTCGCGGAGATCCCCCCGCGCGTCGAATACGACCTCACGCCGTTCGGCGAGAAGTTCGTCGACCTGCTCGATCGGATCGAAGACCTGCGGCGCGAGTTCTCGTGAAGCTGCTCGTCGTCATCGCGGTCGGCCTGAGGCCGAAGGATCTCGCGCACGCTCCGGTGCTGCGCGGCCTCGGCGAGCACGGGTTCGCGGCGCCGCTCGACACGGTGTTCCCCGCGGTTACGTGCAGCGTGCAGGCGACGTTCCTCACGGGCCTGCAGCCGTCGGGGCACGGCGCGGTCGGCAACGGCTGGTACTTCCGCGACCTCGCGCAGGTGATGCTGTGGCGACAGAACAACCAGCTCGTGCACGGCGAGAAGGTCTACGAGGCGGCGCGGCAGCGCTTCGGGGCGCGCACGGCGAAGCTGTTCTGGTGGTGGAACATGTATGCACCGGCGGTGGACTGGTCGGTGACGCCGCGGCCCGAGTACCACGCCAACGGCATGAAGCGGCCCGGCCTCTACAGCGAGCCGCCGGACCTGCAGCGTGCGCTGCAGGAAGAACTCGGCGCGTTCCCGCTCTTCGACTTCTGGGGCCCGAAGGCCGGCATCGCGAGCACGCGCTGGATCGTGTCGTCGGCGCTGTCCGTCGCGCGGCAGCACGATCCGGAGCTGATGCTCGTCTACCTGCCGCACCTCGACTAC
>JAEUHQ010000108.1 GCA_016794565.1 Planctomycetota bacterium
GTAGGCGCGCTGCACCGCCGGGTGCGCGTCGTCGGCCTCCTGGCCGCCGTGGCCGTGCGGTGCCGAGCGGAGCAGGAGGTGCGACAGCCACGGCGTCAGCGTGAACGCGACGAGCATGCTCATCGCCATCGCGACGGGCACGTTGAGCGCCATCGGCCGCATGTACGGACCCATCATCCCGGTGATGAAGAACAGCGGCAGGAAGCTGAGCACGACGGCGAGGGTCGCGACGATGACCGGCGGCCGCACCTCGTCGACCGCGTCGAGCACCGCCTGGAGCGGCGGACGGTCGCGACGCTGCAGGTGACGGTGGATGTTCTCCACGTCGACGATCGGATCGTCGACGACGAGGCCGAGCGACAGGATCAGCGCGAACAGCGTGACGCGGTTGATGCTGTAGCCGCCGAGCAGGTTCACGAGCAGCGTGAGGCCGAACGTGATCGGCACCGCGAGCGCGACGACGATCGCAGCGCGCCAGCCGAGCATCATCGTGATCAGCACCACGACGATCGCGACGGCGACGAGGAGCCCTTCGAGCAGTTCGTCGACCTTCGCGTCCGCGGTGGCGCCGGAGTCGCGCGTGACCGTCCACTGCACGTCGGCTGGCAACAGCTCGCGTGCGAGCTCCGTCATCCGTTCGCGCAGGCGCTCGGACGTGCCGACGGCGTTCGCGCCGCGCCGCTTGGCGATCGCGATAGTGACCGCGTTCTCGGGGACGACGTTCGCGCGGCCTCGCGCCGCGCCGCCGAGCATCCACACGTACGACTCGGGTTCTTCGGGTCCGTCGGCGACGGTCGCGACATCGCCGAGGTGCACCGGCTGGCCGCCGTGGCTGCCGATGACGACGTCGCGCAGGGCAGCCGCGTCCGGCGCGATCGGCGCCGCTTCGACGAGGATCGTGCGGTCGCCGCGCGTGCCCGTGCCCGCGGTCGCCGCGGTCGATGCGGCGGCGAGGGCGTGTTCGATGGCCGAGAACGGAAGTGCGCGGCCGGCGAGCGCGGTCGGGTCGACGCGAACGCAGAGTCGACGCGCCCGCCCGCCGTGGATGGTCGCCGGCCCCGCATCGTCGACCTGCTGCAGCCGCGCGACCACTTCCTCCGCGATGCGACGGAGGCCGTGATCGTCGACGCGGCTGCTGTGCAGGGTGATCGCGAGGATGGGCACGTCGTCGATCGAGATCGTGTCGACGCGCCACGAACGGGCCTGCGGCGGCATCGCGGCCGCGTGCTGCTGCAGCGTCGTGTGCAGCTTCACGAGGCTGTCCTCGCGGTTCTCGCCGACGTAGAAGCGCGCGGTGACGACGGCTCGGCCGCGCGAACTCATCGAGTACACGTCCTCGACGCCGCTGATGCCGCGCACGACACGTTCGATCGGGATCGTGATCTGGCGTTCGACCTCGAGCGCCGACGCACCGGGTGCGGCGACCAGGATCTCGGCGACGGGCACGACGATCTGCGGATCCTCTTCGCGCGGCGTCGCGAGCAGCGCGATCGCGCCGGCGCCGAGCGAGACGAGCAGCAGGAGCGGCGACAGGTGCCCGGTGAGGAACACCTGCACGATGCGCTGCATCCAGCCGTGGTGGGCGGTCATGTTCAGCGCGGTGCGGCGGGGACGAGGATGGTCTCGCCGGCGACGAGACCGCTGGTGATCTCGACGGCGTCCGCCGTCCGTCTGCCGGTGCGCACGTAGCGGCGTCGCGGAACACCGTCGGCGACGACCTGTACGAAGTCGAGCTGCCCGACGCTCGCGAGCGCCCTCGTCGGCACGCGCAGTTCGTCGACTTCGTCGAGGGGCACGTCGAGGCGGCCGAACATCCCGGTGACGACGCCGTCGTGGCACGGGCCGGTCACCTTGACTTCGAACGAACGGCTCTTCGCCTCGGCCGCGGGCACGATCTCCGCGACCTGGCCGCGGCAGCGGGCGCCGAGTGCCTCGAGCGCGACGTCGACGTCCTGGCCGACCCGGAGGCGGCCGGCGAGTTCTTCGCGCAGCACCGCGACGAGCTGCAGCTTCGTCGGGTCGTAGACGGTGCAGATCGTCTGGCCCGGCATCACGACGTCGCCGACGTCGACCTTCTTGTCGACGACGATGCCCGTGATCGGCGCGCGGATCGTCGCGAACGACAGCGTGCTGTCCGCCGCGGCGACCGCCTGCCGGCTGCGTTCGACTTCGGCCTCCGCGGCGGCGAGGGCTGCCCGATCGGTCTCGAGCTTGTCGGGCGCCGCGATGCCCTGCTTCGCCAGCTCCTCGGTGCGCGCATGGTCGGTCCTCGCCTTGTCGCGGTGGGTCTCGGCGACGCGCAGCGCGGCGCGCGCCTGGTCGGCGAGGGCGCGCAAGTCGCTCTCCTCGAGCTGCGCGAGCACGTCGCCGGCCGCGACCGGCTGGCCCGCGCGCTGGATGGCCATCGTCCGGACGCGGGCGAGGATGCGCGACGAGACGGTCGTCTCGTGGATCGCGCGGATCGTGCCGACCGCCGCTTCGGAACGCGGCACGCGGACCGGCTCGACGCGCAACAGTTCGCCCGGCGGGAGCGCCTTCTCGGCGCGCGGCAGGATGCCGGGCGGCACCCGCTTCGCGAACGCGCCCATCAGCCACGCGAGCAGCACGCCCATCGCGGCGATTCCCAGCACGACCGGGAGCAGGCCTCGCAGCCTCTTGCCGTTCCAGCGGACCATCGCACCATCGGAACACGACGAACGACCGCCTGTCAGTACGAACAGTGGCGCGGCACCGCCGTCCCGCGGGGCGCCCGTCAGGCCGGGCGGAACATCGGTCGGATGGCCTCGTCCGGGGGCACTTGCGTGAGGTGCCCCGCGTAGTTTGCCATCACGGACAGCGCGAGCCGCGCGATGACTTCGAGGGCCTGCGCCCTCGTGAAGCCGGCGGCGAGGAAGGCAACGAGGTCGTCACCCGCGACGTCGCCGCGCGAGCGCAGCACGCGCCGTGCGAAGACCGAGAGCGCCGCCAGCCTCTCGCCGTCGGGCGCACCGCCGCTGCGCAGGCGATCGATCGCCGTCGGTTGCAGGCCGGCCTTCAGGCCGAACGTCGCGTGGATCGCGGTGCAGTAGCGGCAGTCGTTCTCGGCGGCGTTCACGAGCGACAGCAGTTCGCGTTCGGCGGCCGAGAACGAGCCGCCGGTTTCGAGCTGATGGCGCAGGTTCACGAACCCGTGGATCAGCGCGGGGGACTCGGCCATCGCGGCCGCGAGGTTGGGGATCATGCCCACGCTCGCCTGCAGCTTCTGCAGCGCGGGCCTGCTGGCGTCAGGGGCGGTGTCGACGGTGTGGATCAGGAAGTCGGATTTCATGGGAGTCGTCGGTTGCGAAGAGTGCGCGCCGGAACGCTCCGGCGATCGCGGGCCGCATCCTCGCGACGTGCGACGCCGCGCCAATTCCCTCCGAGGTCATGGCCGTGCCCGTCCGGTTCGGTGAAAACGGTGGCATGCCGAGTCACGAAGCGACCCCGTTCGGCGACCTGCTGCGAGGCTGGCGGCAGAGGCGCGGGCACAGCCAGCTCAGCCTGTCGCTGCACGCCGGGGTCTCGAGCCGTCACCTGAGTTTCGTCGAGAGCGGGCGTTCGCGACCGAGCCGCGAGATGGTGCTGCACCTCTCCCGTGTGCTGCAGGTGCCGCTGCGCGAAGGCAACGACCTCTTGCTCGCGGCGGGCTTCGCTCCCGTGCACCGCGAGACGCCGCTCGACGGGCCGGACCTCCGCGCCGCGAACGCTGCGATCGAGCTGATCCTCTCGCACCAGGAGCCGTACCCGGCGGTGGTGCTGGACCGTCGCTGGAACCTGGTGAAGGGCAACGGCGCCGCCGTGCGGTTCTTCGCGAAGCTGCTCGGCGATCGGGCCGCAACGGGGCCGGTCAACATCGTCCGCCTCGTCTTCGCCGACGACGGCCTGAAGCCGTGGATCGCGAACTGGTCGGAAGTCGCCGAGGCACTCCTGGATCGTGTGCGCCGGGAAGCGGTCGGCGGCGTCGTCGACGCGGAGACGACGGCACTGCTCGGCGAGATCGCCGGCGGCGCGCCGCGCTTGCCGGCGCCGGGATCCGCGTCCCAGCCGTCCGCACCGATCGTGCCGCTGTGCTTCCGGAAGGGCGACCTCGCGCTCGACTTCTTCTCGACGGTGACGACGCTCGGCACGCCGCGCGACATCGCGCTGCAGGAGCTGCGCATCGAGTGCTTCTTCCCCGCGAACGACGCGACGCGGCAGAGTGCGTCGACCGCGTACTAGCGCCGCTGCGGATCGTCGGCGGAGCGCAGGATCGTCGCGAACAGCGGCAGGTGGTCGCTGCCGAACGATGGCCCGGTGCGCGCGTCGGCGACGTGCAGCGGAGGACTGCACAGCACGTGGTCGATCGGCACGCGCAGCGGCCACGGCGCGTGCGCGGGCCACGTCGGCACGAGTCCGTTCGCGCTGCCCCCGTTGAGCCCGGCGCGCGGCAGCATGGTGCGGAAACCGGCGTTCCACGGCGTCGCGTTGAAGTCGCCGAGTACGACGCGGGCCGCGGGCAGCGGAGCCAGCGCGTCCGGGACGTCCGCGAGCGCGCGCGAGAGGTTCGCAGCGCGTTCGGCGTTGCCGGGTCGCGGCGTGTGCACGCACAGGAGTCCGATCGCGCCGCCGGGCGCGTCGACGATGGCGCGGATCGCCGGAGTCCGCGGCGAGCCGAGCGGCACCGCTTCGGCCGAACGCAGCGGCCAGCGCGAGAACAGCGCGGCGCCGTAGTAGCCGGGATCGGGCTTCGTGCAGCGATGGGGGAAGTCGGGCAGCCCGGCCGCGAGGCGCTCGAGCCATTCCGCGGTGACCTCCGAGCAGAACACCACGTCGGGGCGCTCGTGTTCCACCGCGGCGAGGGCCCGGTCCGCGTTCGCGTGGTTGCCGCGCAGCACGTTCAGGCTGGCGACCACGAGCACGGGAGCGCGGGAGGGCGGCGGAAGCGGCTCGATCGCTCCCGGCAGCGGCCGCCACGTCGCACCGGCGGCGAGACCGCCGGCGAGTGCGCACAGGATCGCGGGACGCCAGCGCCGCGCGGCGGAGAGCGCGATCGCCGCGGCTGCGAGAGCCAGGGTGGCCTGCAGCGGGAAACACGCCAGCAGGTCGAGCGACCAGTGCCAGCTCGCGACGAACGGTGCCGCGGCGGCGCCCATCGCCGGCACTGCCAGCAGTACGATGAGGTTCGTCGGTCGGACCCGCATGCCACGCACGATGCCGCGCTGCGGCGCGCGTTGCGAGGGGAAGGAGGCGTTGCCTCGTTCGCGGGCGCCGGCATGATGCGGGCCGCCGATGCCCGAACCCGCCGACCGCGCCTCCGTCATGGCCGAGATCCGGGCCTTCGTGGCCACGTGGTTCCGCGACGGCAACGAGAACGGACTCGAGCCGGACACACCGCTCGTCACGTCGGGCATCGTCGATTCCGCGGGCGTGCTCGAGGTCGTGGAGTTCGTCGAGCGGCGCTTCCGGGTCCGGATCGGCGACGAAGACATCTCGCTGCGAAACTGCAACTCACTGCGGGGTTTGAGCGAACTCATCCTGGCGCGGATGGCGTCGGAGTGACGCCGCCACGCGCCATCGAGGCGCTCGGGCTCGAATCTGCGGCCGGTTTCGCTACCCTCTTCCGATCCATTTTCGGAACCCCCGCGGTGTCCTCAGTCCTCCTGCCCATCCTGGTCTTCACGGTTCCCGTGCTGGCCATCGTGTTCCTCGCCCTCGGTGGGCGCCGCCTCTCGGGTTCGTGCGGCGGCATGAACGGGGACGGCAGTTGCCAGCGGTGCGGCCGCAAGGCCGACCCCGCGGGAACGTCGGGCGGCGGCGCGTGTACGCGCTGATCGGTCGACCCGTTCTCTCCGCGCTTCCCTCTCGCCCCGCGATCTCCTTCTCGCCCCTCCCCGGATGATCCTCCACACGATCAAGAAAGGCTTCGACCTGCGGCTCGCCGGTCGTCCCGAAGCGATCCTGGCCGACGCACCGGAGCCTGTGCGCGTCTGCCTCGAGACGGCCGAGTTCCCCGGCATCAAGCCGAAGGCGCTCGTGAAGGAAGGCGACCGTGTGAAGACCGGCCAGCCGCTCTTCCTCGACAAGCTCGACCGCGACGTCGTCTGGTGCTCGCCGGTGACGGGTACCGTGGCCCGCCTGGACTTCGGCGAGCGGCGCTTCCTCCTGCGCGTCGTGATCGACAACGACGCGGCGAAGGGCGGACGCGAGGAGTTCGCCGACATGTCGAAGCCGGCCGGCGACCGCGACGCGCTGATCGCCGCGATCAAGCGCGCGGGCCTGTGGCCGCTCTTCCGCCAGCGCCCGCTCGGCCGGATGCCGCGCGGCAACCACGTTCCCGTGGCGATCTTCGTGAACGGCATGGACAGCGCGCCGCTGGCCGCCGATCCGGCGTTCGCCGTCGAGGGCAAGAAGGCGCTCCTGCAGGCCGGCGTCGATCTGCTGAAGAAGCTGACGCCGGGCAAGGTCTACCTGACGCTCCGCGCGGCGGCTCCGCACCAGTCCGAGCTGCGCGACCTGAAGGGCGTCGAGGTCCACGACTTCGCGGGCCCGCACCCGTCGGGCCTCGTCGGCACGCACATCAGCCGCATCCAGCCGCTGAAGACCGGCGAGACGGCGTGGGCGCTCTGCGCACAGGACGTCGTGCGCCTCGGCGAGTGGGCCGTGTCGGGCAAGTACCCGGCGAAGACGGTCGTCGCGGCGTCCGGCAGCGCGGCGCCGTCGCGCAAGTACTTCCGCCTGCGGCAGAGCGCCGAGGTGAAGGCCCTGAACGGCAACGCGGCGATCGCCGGCGACGTGCGCGTCGTGAACGGCACGGTGTTGCACGGCAGTGCGGTACCGGTCGACGGTTTCGTCGCCTACCACACGAAGACCGTCACCTTCATCCCCGAGGGCACGGGCCAGCGCGATCTGTTCGGCTGGGCCCTGCCGCAGTTCGGCAAGCTCAGCTTCCACCGCAGCGTGTTCAGCTGGCTGCTGCCGAAGAAGGAGTACACCGTCGACGCTCGCCTGAACGGCGGGCACCGCCCGATCGTCGACATCGGCGCGTGGTCGCGGGTCGTACCGCTCGACATCCATCCGACCTACCTCGTGCGCGCCATCAAGGCGAACGACGTCGAGGAGGCGGTCAAGCTCGGCCTGCTCGAGGTCACCGAGGAGGACGTCGCGCTGTGCACGTTCGTCGATCCCTGCAAGAACGACGTCGGTGAAGTGATCCGCCAAGGCCTCGACATGTACGAGAAGGAGGGCTAGGCCGTGCAGTTCCTGCGCAACCTGGTCGAGAAGCAGAAGCAGCTCTATCACGCCAAGGACAGCAAGTTCCACAAGGTGTGGCCGCTGTTCGACGCGTTCGAGACGTTCCTGTTCGCCCCCGATCACCGCACCGGTCCGCAGCGCGTCCAAGTGCGCGACTACGTCGACCTGAAGCGCGTGATGAACACGGTCATCATCGCGATGCTGCCGTGTCTCCTTTGGGCGATCTGGAACACCGGCGCCCAGCACTTCCACGCGATCGGCGCGATGATCGGGTCGGGCAAGCTGCTGGCGGCGAACTACGTGCCGGGCTGGCTGCAGTCGCTCCTTGCGCCGAACGTCGCGGCGCCGACGGCGGTCGACACCGTGGTGTTCGGATTGCAGCGCATGCTGCCGATCCTGATCGTGAGCTACGGCGTCGGCCTCGGCATCGAGATGTTGTTCTCGGTGATCCGCAACGAGGAGGTCAGCGAGGGCTATCTCGTCTCCGGCATGTTGATCGCGCTGATCGTGCCCGCGTCGATCCCGCTGTGGCAGCTGGCCATCGGCGTCGCGTTCGCCGTCGTCCTCGGCAAGGAGGTCTTCGGCGGCACCGGCATGAACGTGTTCAACCCGGCGATGCTGGTGCGCGCGTTCCTGTTCTTCGCGTTCGCCGGCCAGATGTCGGGCGACATGGTGTGGGTCGCGGGGAACAACTCGCCGACCGGCGTGCCGGGCTCGCTGATCGACGGCTTCTCGCAGCCGACCGCGCTCGCGGTCGTGAAGGCCGCGACGACGGACGCCAGCGCGGCGCTCACGCACGCGTTCTCGCACCAGGACCTGTTCTTCGGAAACATCCCGGGCAGTGCGGGCGAGATGAGCAAGCTGTGCGTGCTGCTCGGCGCGTTCTGGCTCGTGTTCACCGGCGTCGGCAGCTGGCGCGTGATGGTCGGCGGCGTGCTCGGCCTTCTCGCGAGTGCGTTCCTCATGAAAACCGCGAGCGGCGCCGAGACGGGGCCGATCTCGCTGCTGCCGTGGGAGCACCTTCTGTGCGGCGGCTTCCTCTTCGGCATCGTCTTCATGGCGACCGACCCCGTGTCGAGCCCCGAGACGAGCGTCGGCAAGTGGATCTACGGCGCGCTGATCGGCTTCGTGACGATCCTCGTGCGCACGATCAACCCCGCGTATCCGGAAGGCACGATGCTCGCGATCCTGCTGATGAACGCGTTCGCGCCCGGCATCGACCACTTCGTCGTCGCGGCGAACATCAAGCGGAGGATGAAGCGGTCATGAACACCAGCAGCAACGGCTACGTGATGTCGTTCGCGGTCGGCGTCTGCGTCGTGATCAGCACGATGCTCGCGGTCACGGCGAACAACCTGAAGCCGATCCAGGACGCGGCGGCCGAGTTCGATCGCCAGAAGAACGTGATGGTCGCCGCCGGCCTCGTCGCTCCCGACGACAAGCGGCAACGCGCCGAACTCGAGAAGCTCTACAAGGACCGGGTCGACGAGGTCGTCGTCGACCTCTCGGAGGGCAAGGTCGCCGCCGGCAAGTCTCCCGCCGACGTCGCGTCGATGAAGAAGCCCGAAGACCGGCTGCGTTACCGCGTGGTCGCGATCGGCAAGGACACGAACGGCAAGGCGGACACCTATGTGCTGCCGATCTCCGGCAAGGGTCTGTGGAGCACGATCTACGGCTACCTCGCCCTCGAGCACGACGCGACGCACGTTCGCGGCGTCACCTTCTACAAGCATGGCGAGACCCCGGGCCTCGGCGGCGAGTGCGAGAACCCGGTGTGGTGCGCGCAGTGGAAGGGCAAGTCGATCCTCGACGAGGAGCACAAGCTGGTCGGCGTCGGCGTGAAGAAGGGCAAGGTCGACCCGGCCGTGCCGATGGAGAAGGCGCACAAGGTCGACGGCCTGTCCGGCGCCACGATCACCAGCAACGGCATCACGAAGTTCGTGAAGGCCGACCTCACGGCATTCGAGAAGTACCTCACGGGCCTGCGGCAGCCCTGACGGAGCGAACCAATGACGGCAACCACCACCCCTCCCGCGGTCCGCAAGTCCGGACTGTTCGGCAAGGACGAGCTGAAGGTCATCAAGGACCCGCTGTGGGACAACAACCCGATTGCGCTGCAGGTGCTCGGCATCTGCAGTTCGCTCGCGGTGACCACGCGGCTCGACAAGGCCCTCGTGATGGGCATCGGCGTCACGCTCGTCACGGCGCTGTCGAACGTGATGATCTCGGCGATCCGCAACTTCATCCCGAACAAGATCCGCATCATCGTGCAGCTGGTCGTGGTGTCGGGCGTCGTGATCGTGTTCGACCAGGTGCTGAAGGCCTACATGTTCGACCTCAGCAAGCAGCTGTCGGTCTTCGTGGGCCTCATCATCACGAACTGCATCGTGATGGGCCGGCTCGAGGCGTACGCGATGGGCAACCCGCCGTGGCGCAGCTTCCTCGACGGCATCGGCAACGGCCTCGGGTACTTGTGGATCCTGGCGGTGGTCGGCTCGATCCGCGAGATCTTCGGCTCGGGCAAGCTGCTCGGCATGCAGGTCGTGCCGCAGGCGCTCTACGACGCGGGCTACGTCAACAACGGCCTGATGGTGCTGGCGCCCGGCGCGTTCGTGCTGCTCGGCATCATCGTGTGGATCCAGCGCTCGATTTCCGGCTACGTGGAGAAGTGACCCATGACCGCGATGATCTCCTTCGTCAACGACGAGCCGCTCGTCGGCATCCTGCTGAAGTCCGTCTTCGTCGAGAACATCCTGCTGTCGTTCTTCCTCGGGATGTGCAGCTACCTCGCGGTGAGCAAGCGCGTCGACTCGGCGGTCGGCCTCGGCATCGCCGTGATCTTCGTGCAGGTCCTCACCGTGCCGATGAACTGGGCGCTGCAGACCTACGTGCTCGGTGAAGGCGCGCTCGCGTGGGCGGGCTTTCCCGACAGCGACCTCGGCTACCTGCAGTTCCTGACCTTCATCGCGTCGATCGCCGCCGTCGTGCAGGTCGTCGAGATGGCGGTCGACAAGTTCAGCCCGAAGCTCTACGCCGCGCTCGGCATCTTCCTGCCGCTGATCGCGGTGAACTGCGCGATCCTCGGCGGCTCGCTGTTCATGGCGGAGCGCAAGTACTCGTTCTCGCAGTCCGTGGTCTACGGCATCGGTTCGGGTGCCGGCTGGGCGCTCGCGATCGTCAGCATGGCCACGATCCGCTGGCGCATGCGCACCGCGCACGTGCCGGCGCCCCTGCGCGGTCTCGGAATCACGTTCATCACGACCGGTCTCGTCGCGATGGCGTTCATGACCTTCAGCGGCATCTGATCAGGAAACCTCGTTCATGCTCACCACGATCCTGACCGGCGTCGCGGCACTCACGGGAGTCATCGTGCTCCTCGTGACCGTGCTGATGTTCTGCGAGAAGAAGCTCGTCAAGAAGGGCAAGGTGAAGGTGCTGATCAACGACGACCCGGTGAAGTCGCCGGAGGTCGACGTGGGCAGCAACCTGCTGCTGGCGCTCAGCAGCGCGAAGATCTTCCTGCCGTCCGCGTGCGGCGGCAAAGGCTCCTGCGCGATGTGCAAGTGCCAGGTCTTCGAAGGCGGCGGCGACATCCTCCCGAGCGAGCTGACGCACATCAAACGCGCCGAGGCGAAGCAGGGCTGGCGGCTGTCGTGCCAGGTCAAGGTGCGCGGCCCGATGAAGGTGAAGGTGCCGGACGCGGTGTTCGGCATCCGCAAGTGGGAGTGCACCGTGCGCAGCAACAACAACGTCGCCACGTTCATCAAGGAACTGGTGATGGACCTGCCGCCGGGCGAGATCATCCACTTCGAATCGGGCGGCTACATCCAGATCGACGTGCCCGAGTACCAGAACCTGAAGTTCAAGGACTTCGACGTCGAGGAACGCTTCCGCGGGGACTGGGACAAGTTCAAGTTGTGGGATCTCGTCGCGAACAACGCGACTCCGATCTTCCGCGCGTACTCGATGGCCAACCACCCGGCCGAGGGCAACATGGTGATGCTCAACATCCGCATCGCCACGCCGCCGCCGAAGCAGATGACGTTGCCGCCGGGCATCTGCTCGAGCTACGTGTTCTCGCTGAAGAAGGGCGACAAGATCACGATCTCGGGCCCGTACGGCGAGTTCCACATCAACAAGACCAACCGCGAGATGATCTACATCGGCGGTGGTGCGGGCATGGCGCCGTTGCGCAGCCACATCTTCCACCTCTTCCACACCGAGAAGACGACCCGCAGGGTCAGCTACTGGTACGGCGCGCGCAGCAAGCGCGAGATGTTCTACACGGAAGAGTTCGAGGCGATCGAAGCGAAGTTCCCCAACTTCAAGTACCACGTCGCCCTGTCGGAGCCGCAGCCGGAGGACAACTGGACCGGCTTCAAGGGCTTCATCCACCAGGTCGTGTTCGACAACTACCTGAAGAACCACCCGAACGTCGACGAGATCGAGTTCTACCTCTGCGGACCGCCGATGATGAACACCGCCGTGCAGAAGATGCTCGGTGACCTCGGCGTCGAGAAGGACATGATCCGGTTCGACGATTTCGGTGGCTGAGCCGCGCCAGGCGCGGCTCGCCACGAACTCGCGAACGCGGCTCATGTGCGATGTCCGCCCGCTCTGCGGAACGACGCCGCGGGCGAACAGAGCAGCCGGCCGCAACGCACGATCTACCGCGGGCCTTCGGCGCCCCCGTGGGCACTGACGAGCGGATCTCGAACGAGATGTCCGATCGTGCGTGGTGACGGGCGGTCGCGGCGATCATGCCGCCGCACAAGGAAAACGGTCTGCCCGAGTCGGTGGCGACGACATCGACGAGGAGCGCCGCACTGCCGTTGACGTCGATCTCGAGCGGCACGACGAAGACCCGTTCGTTCGCCGGCAGCCCCGCCGGTCGGGAGCCGCGGCTCCACGGCCTCTTCGAAGCGCGTCGAGAGCGTCGCGTGCACGCCGAGACTGCCGAGGCACACAGGGCAGTGGCCAGCGCCGCCGCGCCCTCGTGCGCCGGTTCACCGGCCCTCGGTTCGTGTCGAACGGTGGCTC
>JAEUHQ010000190.1 GCA_016794565.1 Planctomycetota bacterium
GTGGTCGTGTCGGCGGTGGCTACCGGTCGCCGAGGGTGGCTCGATCTGCGTGGCCGTCGATCTGAGCCGGTGCGCGTGAGGGTGCACGCAAGGCCGCGAGAAGAGTCGCGTCGCGCAGGCCGAGGCGAGCCTTCCGTGTTCCGCCCCGAGTCAGTACAGGATGCCGCCGAAGACCGGCCCGACCTGGAAGGTCGTGCCGTCCCACAGCAGTGAGTGGAGGAAGAACTGCAGGCCGGAGAGCGACACGTCCAGCGGGACGGTCTGCCAGCTGTAGGTGCCGGAGCCTGGCCACGTCGTGCTGACGCCGGTGAAGCCGACATCGAAGACCACTGCGGTCGCCGGATCGAAGTGGATCGGCTGCGCCGCGAAGGGCACCACGGTCGCCGGCGCTCGCTCGAGAGACAGCACCGTGCCCGCGAGACTGTTCTCGGGGCCCGTGATCGAGCCGGCGAAGCCGACGCCCACCATGGGGCGAGTCGGGGCTGAACCTCCGACGAGCATCAGCTCCTGGCTCGGACCGGACACCGGTGGACCCTGCCCGGCAGTGAGCGGGTTCCAGGAGATGATGCCGTAGGACCCGGTGATGGCCGAACGCGCGTACTCCACGGGGTTCGTCGTGTTGTTGACGATGCCTGCGCCGGCCATCGACCACGGGTTGCCGCAGGTCACCGTACTGTCGATGACCCTGAGGCGGGCGGTCCCCGAAAGGCGAATGCCCGGCGTGCCGGTCGGGTTGGACGAATTGCCTGGCGATCCCAGCACGTTGCACGAGAACAACGTGATGTCGCCTCCGCCCGCGACGATCCCCGACGCCGGCCCGGCGCCCCACAGGACGTTGTAGCCGGTGAATTGGCAGTTGGTGGCCGCGACGCGTCCGCTGCCGACCGAGAGGCAATCCCACGGGCTCGAGAACTGGCAGCGATCGAACTGCACGTCGGCGTTGCCGTTGCACACGACGGCGGAGCTCGCGTAGTCGGAGAAGTTGAAGAACTGGCAGTTCGTGAACACAACGTTGCCCGAGACGATCACCGTGACCGGCGGTTCGGCGGGCGGGTATGCGGTGTTGGTCGCGTAGTTCAACCCCACGATCGCCGCCTGTTGTCCGGTCGGCGGATTGAACGTGTGCGACCAGGGGAGGCCGCCGCCGCCGGGCGGGGTCGTGACGGTTGCGCCCTGCGGCGCGACGATGCGCACACCGATGGGCAGGTTGAAGGGCAAGTACGCGCCCGATTGGACCAGGATCAGGTCGCCTGGCTGCGCGGCCGAGACTGCATCGCTGATCTGGGCGTAGCCCCCCGGACCGACGGTCAGCGTCGCCTGGGCGGCGAGTCCGAGGCAGAGTTGGGTTGCAACCAGGGCCGGGGTGAGGAGGGAGACACACGCTTGGCCGCGGACCTTCATCGCCCGAGTATGCCACGAGGGAACCGGGCTTGCCCGCGGGACTCTCGGACCGGGAGAGGCAGGATCCCGCGGCGACCGGCGCTTCCCTTGAGTGCTCCAAGGCAACGAGCCCCGGAACTTGGACGGTCGCCGCGGGAGCCCGCAGTACCTGCGCAGCGGGTGCGACCTTACCGGAAAATCACACCCGTCGACCGTCCGTGTGGCTCGAGTAGATCGTGATCCGGTTGCCCGCCGGGTCGACGACGGAGAAGAAGCGGTGCCCGCTGCGTCGTTCGAGCCGCGTTTGCGAAGGCCGCAGCCCGGCCGCCGACGTTCTCCCTCGGAAGTCCGCGAGATCGTCAGCCATCAAGTCGAACGGCGCGGCACGATCCGAGCGTGCGCGACGCCCGCCGGGAAACAGGAGCAGGTGCGTGCCGCCGCGCAGTTCGAGGATCGCGAGGTGCGGCGCACACCACACGGGACGCAGCCCGAGGCGCTCGTAGAACGCGGC
Source organism: Planctomycetota bacterium (assembly GCA_016794565.1). GTDB lineage: Bacteria > Planctomycetota > UBA1135 > UBA1135 > UBA2386 > JAEUHQ01. The sequence continues at coordinate 1,892 of JAEUHQ010000190.1, forward strand.
CGCGGCTTCCGGGTCGGGCACCCGCAGGACCACGTGGCCGACCGCGACCGGCGGTCTCGACTCTCGACGACGCGGTGCTCGGCGCGCGGGCTTCGGCATCGCCAGCATTCTGGCCGGCACGCGTGGGTCGAACGAGCGCCTTCGGGCGGGTTCGTCAGCCAGGGGCAACCTCCGCCTTCCCCGATCCCGAAGCTTCACCCCCGCGTGGAGAGTGTCAGCACTCGGACGCAGCGTCCCCCGAGCCGCGTTTCGTGATTCCTGGATTTTTCGTCTGCGTCCGTCGCCGCGAGCGATGGCCGGCGAACGTCGGGTTCCCTACAACGCGCGCCATGCGCACCGCCGTTCCCGACTCGCCTGCCCCTGCCTCTTGCCGGAGCTGATCCGGTGGCCGGACGCAAACGCCGCGGGCCGCCGCCCCTGCCGCCGCCGATCGCGGGGATCGTGATCGACGGATCGAACGTGATCGCGAGCAGCAGGGCGCGGCCGATCGAGCGCCTCGACGTCGTGGTCTCCTGGTTCCGCGCCTGGCGCGAGGATCTGCCGATCCAGGTGTTCGTCGACTGCACCACGGCCCGCCGCTGCCGCCCCGACGCGCAGGCTGTGCTGCGTGCACGCTGCGAAGACGTCACTCCGGGGCGCGCGCGTTACGCGGTGGTGCCGCTGGAGGAGATGGCGGACGAAGTCGTGCTGCGTCATGCGCGCGCTCACGCCGCGCTCGTGGTCTCGAACGACCGCTTCTTCGACCACGAAGAACTGCGCAAGAACGTGATCACCGTGCAGTTCACGCTCGCGGACCTCGACCTCGCCGTCTACGACGAAGCGACTTGGTTCCGTTCGCCCGGGACCGCGCAGCGTGTCCCGATGGATGTGTTGCGCGAGCGTCGTGCCTCTGCGTGAAGGGGCGGGTCAGAGCGTGGTGAAACGGACGACCGGCATCGCGTTGACGCTCGTCGTCGCAGTCGTCGCCGCCACGTTGAACAGGTCGTAGATGGCCTGGCCGTTCGGCTGCACGACTTCCGGGCCGATCCACACGTGGTGGCCTCGCAGCGTCTCGATGCCGGCGGGGTTCGTGGGCGTCGGCGGAACGAGTGCGATCCACTGCGCGCCGAAGCCGAACTGCGACAGGCCGGTGATCGTGAGCGGGAGCGTCGCGCCGCCGCTGCCGTCGCTGATCGTCGCCAAGAGGATGTCGAGGGGGATGAGCAGGTTGCACCCGGGGGCGGCGCCGATCAGGTCGAGCGGGAACGGCCCCGGGACACCGGGAGCCACCTCCTTCTCGTTCGGCGACAGCACCAACAGGAGCAGCGTGTTCGGGAGTCCGCCGGCGACGTTGAAGTTGACGGTGCTGCCGTTCACGTACGTGCCGCCAGTCGACGTCGTCGTGACCAGTCCCGGACTGCAGCCGTAGCCCCAGTTCGTCGCGCGCCCGTTGGTCGCGGCGAACGCCCGATCGGTGCTCCACGACGCCCCCGCCGAACGGCCGTAGACCAGGAAGTCGACGCAGAGGTTCGGGTTGCCGTTCAGGCCGAACACGAAGGGCGTGTTGAACGTGAAGTCCAGGAAGACGCCCGTTCCGCGATTCGCGGACATCGCGGGGACGCTGACCGACTGCTGCGGCAGCACGACGACTTCGTCGTTGCCGACGTTGTTGGCCCAGGTGCTGCTCAGCGATCCGGGAACGGCGGTGGTGCTCGACAGGCGGATTTCGACCGTCGCGGTGAATGCGTTCGCATCCAGTGTGGAAACGGCCGGTCGGATCGACATGCCCGTGATCACGGTGCCGGGGACGAACGGGCTCGCGAACACGGTCTGGGTGCGCGTCGAGTTCCCACCGAGCATCGTGCCGCTGGTGCGGCCCCACGCGAATTCGTACTCCGCGGGCAGGATCCAGGTCGTCTGGCAGAGGACCGGTGCCGCGAACAGGGCGGCGGCGAGGAACGTGGACGTGGCGCGCATGGGATTCGAGTGATGAGGAGACCGGGGGCGTCGAGGTCCGGCATCTTCTCGCACCGACCGCGGCTCGCGAATCCCCGCGAGCAGGATCGGCACCAGACCCTCGCGGGTGCCGGCATCGCGGCACGATTCCGAAGGGCTCACGCGCGGTCGGTCGGCGTGGATGAGGTCCCGGGCGGAATCGAACCGCCGTAGACGGATTTGCAATCCGTTGCCTAACCACTTGGCTACGGGACCGGGAAGGCGGGCACCGTAGCGAACCCCCTCGACGGTTCAAGGGCGACGATCGGCCGCTGCGAGAACGTGCGGCATTCTCTCGGCATCGACGTATGCTGCGCCGTCCCCGGCGCCGCGCCGCGCGCCGTCATTCCCGTGAAGACCAAGAAGAACATCCACTTCGAGTTCGACCAGGAACTCGTGCGCGAGCCCCTTCTGTACAAGATCAACCGGTCGTTCGACGTCGTGGTGAACATCCGCGGTGCGTCGGTCACCGACCAGGGCGGATTCATCGCGCTGGAGCTCGAGGGGGAGCAGGCGGAGGTCGAACGCGTGATGCAGTACCTGCGCAGCCAGGGCGTGAAGCTCGGCGAAGGCCTCGGGAGCAGCGAACGATGAACGGCGGCGGTCGGCGCGTGCTCGCGTCGGCGTCGGCTCTGCTGCTCGCGGCGTTCGTGGGCGGACCGGTCGTCCCGAACGACCTCGTCGCCTGGGGGGTGCGTGCCGCGGTCGTCACCGCGGAGCCGCACGCGACGCGGGTCGGGATCGAGGTGCTGCAGAAGGGGGGCAACGCCGTCGATGCTGCGGTCGCCGTCGCCCTCGCGCTTGCCGTGACCCACCCGCAGGCCGGCAACCTCGGCGGCGGCGGTTTCCTCCTGCTGCGCACGGCGGACGGCCGCACCGCGGCGATCGACTTCCGCGAACGCGCGCCGAAGGCCGCCACCGAGTCGATGTACCTGAGGCCCGACGGCTCGGTCGACGTCGACAAGGTGCAGTTCGGTGCGTCGGCCGCAGGCGTGCCCGGCAGCCCCGCAGGCCTCTTGTTCGCTCTCCAGAAGTACGGCTCGTGGAATCTCTCGGCGTGCGCCGCGCCGGCGATCCGGCTCGCGAGGGAGGGCATCGCCGTCGACGCGTTCCTCGCCGAAGACCTCGCGGAGAACGCGGCGGCGCTCGGGCGCTTCCCTTCGACGCGCAAGGTGTTCTTCCGCGGGGACGCTCCCCTGCGACAGGGCGAACAGCTCGTGCAGCGCGATCTCGCGGCGACGCTCGAGCGCTTCGCGAAGGGCGGCCTCGACGGCTTCTACGCCGGGGTGACCGCGGAACGCATCGTCGCGCAGATGGAGGCCGGCGGCGGGTTCGTCACGGCGGGGGATCTCGCGGCGTACGCACCGCGCGAACGGGAACCGCTGCGTGCCGAGTACCACGGCCACGAGATCCTCGGCATGCCGCCGCCGTCGTCCGGCGGCGTCGCGCTGCTCGAGATGCTGAACCTGCTCGAGCCGTACGACCTCGCCGCGATCGGGTTCGGCGGCAGCGAGTACGTGCATCTGCTGACCGAGGTCATGCGCCGCGCGTACGCGGATCGGTCGCGCTGGCTCGGCGATCCCGATCACGTCGCCGTCCCGGTCGAAGGACTCGTCGGCAAGGAGTACGCGGCGAAGCTGCGCGCGAGCATCGATCGCACGAAGAAGAGCGAAGTCGCGCCCGGTGTTCCGCCCGGCGCGAAGGAGAGCGACGACACGACGCACTTCTCGATCGTCGACGCGGCGGGCAACGCCGTGTCCTGTACGACGACGATCAACTCGACGTTCGGTTCGATGTGCGTCGTGGAGGGAGCAGGCTTCTTTCTCAACAACGAGATGGACGACTTCTCGGCGAAGCCCGGCGTGCCGAACCAGTTCGGCCTGGTGGGCGGCCGGGCCAACGCGATCGCGCCGGGCAAGCGCATGCTCTCGTCGATGACGCCCACGATCGTCCTGAAGGACGACCGGGTGCGCTTCGTGCTGGGTGCCCCGGGCGGCGGCCGCATCATCACGGCGGTGCTGCAGGTGCTGCTGAACGCCGTCGACCACGGCATGGGCCTCGAGCAGGCCGTGCGTGCGCCGCGCATCCATCACCAGTGGCTGCCCGACGAGATCCTGTGGGAGCCGCTGTCGCTGTCGCCGGACGTGCGTGCCGCCCTCGAGAAGAAGGGTCACACGTTCGCGAAGGCGCCGCGCCAGGTCGCGCGCGTGTTCGCGATCGAAGTGCTGGCCGACGGTTCACGACTCGGCGTCGCCGACCACCGCAGCGGCGGTGCGGCCGCCGCGTTCTAGCCCCACCGAGCGTACTCGGCCCTCCCCGCGCGCGACCGTGCGCAACGAGGCGTTGCATCGGGCCCCGCTGCGCCGTCTCCTTCGAGGTTCCCGCGTCCCATGCACCCGATCCGCATCGCGCCGTCCCTGCTCGCCGCCGACTTCACGACCCTCGCCGACGAAGTCCGCTCCGTGGAAGCCGCCGGTGCCGACTGGTTGCACCTCGACGTCATGGACGGCCACTTCGTGCCGAACCTCACGTTCGGGCCGTTCATCACGGCCGCGATCGACAAGTGCTCCACGAAGCCGCTGGACGTGCACCTGATGATCACCGACCCGTGGAAATACGCGGATCCGTTCCTGGACGCGGGCGCGGACTGGCTCACGTTCCACATCGAGGTCGGAGACCGCGGCGATGTCGGCGGGTTGCTCGACCACATCCGGCAGCGCGGCCGCAAGGCCGGGCTCTCCGTGCAGCCCGACACTCCCGTTGCGCGCCTTGCGCCGCATCTCGACAAGCTCGACCTCGTGCTCGTGATGAGCGTGTTCGCCGGCTTCGGCGGCCAGAAGTTCATGCCCGATGTGCTGTCGAAGGTGCAGGAGCTGCGGCGCCTCGGCTACCGCGGCGAGGTCTCGATGGACGGTGGCATCGGTCCCGCGACGATCGCCGCGAGCGCCGCCGCGGGCACCAACGTCTTCGTCGCCGGCACCGCGGTGTTCGGGGCCCCCGACCGGGCGCAGCGCATCGCCGAACTGCGCCGACTCGCCGCGGGGGCGGCGGCGGTGTGACGCCGCGCTGGCCGCGGCACCCCGGCAGGGCTATCGTCCCGCTGCTTTCCTCCTCCGAGACCCGACAAGAACAGGATCGAACACATGGCTTGGACCCGCTTCGGCAAGAAGAAGGACATGCCCGGGGGGCTGTGGATCAAGTGCGAGTCGTGCGGCGCCATGCTCTTCCGCAAGGAGTTCGAGCAGAAGCACCGGGTGTGCGGGACCTGTGGCTACCACTTCACGCTGCCGGCGCGCGATCGCATCGCCCTGACCGCGGATCCTGGCACCTTCGAGGAGATGTGGAAGGACCTGACGGCGCGCGACGTGCTCGAATTCAACGACCGGGTGCCCTACGCCGAGAAGCTCGTGTCCACGAAGGCGAAGACCGGTGAATCGGACGCGATGGTCACGGGTACCGCGCAGGTGAAGGGCATTCCGTGTGCGCTCGGCGTGATGAACTTCCAGTTCCTCGGCGGTTCGATGGGCATGGTCGTCGGCGAGAAGATCGCCCTCCTGTGCGAGATGGCCACCGAACGGAAGCTCCCGGTCGTGCTGTTCGCCTGCTCCGGCGGTGCTCGCATGCACGAAGGCGCGGTGTCGCTCATGCAGATGGCCAAGACCTGCGGCGCGCTGCAGCGATTGCACCAGGCCGGCGTGGCGTCGATCTCCGTGATGACGCACCCGACGACCGGCGGCGTCACCGCGTCGTTCGCCTCCGTCTGTGACATGCTGATCGCCGAGCCGGGTGCCTTGATCGGGTTCGCCGGGCCCCGTGTGATCGCGACGACGATCAAGAAGGAGCTGCCGAAGGGCTTCCAGCGGTCGGAGTTCCTGCTCGAGAAGGGCCAGATCGACCGCATCGTCGCGCGTTCGGCCATGCGCGACGAACTCGCGCGCCTGCTCGCGTACGCCACCGGCCGCGACGCCGTCGCGGCGTTCAAGCCGGTGCCAGTTGCGGCGGAACTCGAGGCGGTCGCGGTCCCGGCGGTCGAACCGCCGGCCGAGAAGCCGCGGAAGAAGGCTAAGGTCCGGAAGGCCGAGGAAGCCTGAGAGCCAGTCTCTCCCGATGCCGCCCAGGAAGCCGCTCCGTCCCGTTCCGCGCGGCACCACCGCCGGGTTCTTCCGCGGTCGCTACAAGGAGTCGCCCGAGGACTTTGTCGTCGAGGAAGTGCCGGCGTACGAACCCGAGGGTCGGGGTGACCACGTGTGGATGTGGGTCGAGAAGCGGGGCGTGTCGACGCTCGACATGCTGCACGAACTCGCGCGGCGCCTCGATCGCGACGAACGTTCGTTCGGCGTCGCTGGTCTGAAGGACGCGCAGGCGGTGAGTCGGCAGTGGGTGAGTCTCGAGCACGCGGACGACCGCCGTTGCGCCGAGCTGCGCGGCGACCGCTTCGTCGTGCTGCGCACCTCGCGCCATGCCAACAAGATCCGCATGGGCCACTTGCGCGGGAACCGCTTCGCCGTCGTGCTGCGCGGGACGAAGCCGGACGACGTCGGCATCGCGGAACGTGCACTCGCGGAGATCGCCCGAACGGGTGTGCCGAACTACTTCGGTGAGCAGCGATTCGGCAAGCGCGGCGCCAACCTGCAGAAGGGCCTCGACGTGCTGCGCGGCAATGCGCGTGCCTACGCGGCCCGCATGCCCCGGCGCGTGTTCGGCCTCGTGATCTCGGCGGTGCAGAGCGAAGTGTTCAACCGTGTCGTCGCGGCGCGTGTGCGTTCGCTCGATCGCCTGCAGCACGGGGATCTCGCGTTCCTGCACCGCAGCGGCGCCGTCTTCCCGGTCGTCGAAGCCGCGACGGAGCAGGCGCGCGCCGATGCGTTCGAGATCTCGCCGTCGGGCCCGATGCCGGGGCCCGAGATGGTGCAGCCGACCGGCGAACCCTTCGCGACCGAGCAGCGCGCGTTGGCCGAACTCGAACTGCCCGAGTCGGCGTTCGCGGCGTTGCCGTTCCGGCTGGCGCGCGGCGAACGGCGGCCGCTGCGCATCCCCGTCGGGGACGTCGCGGCGGCGGCGGCCGACGGTGGGGGCGTGCGGGTGTCGTTCGTGCTGCCGCGCGGTGCCTACGCGACGTCGGTGTTGCGCGAGCTGCTCGACGACACGATCTGGTTCGCCGACGGTGCGGCCGATCGTCGGCCGGGCTGATGCACTGGACTAGTGGGTCGCGCGGGTGCCGGCGACCGGGTTGCTGCGCTGGTCCGCGGTGTCCGCCTTGGCGGTGGACGGCGGAGTGCGCTGCGGTCGGCGCACGACCGGCAGTTCGTCACCGCTGAGCGAGCCGTCCTTGTCGCGATCGAGCAGCTTCATCAGCGCGTCGGCCCAGCGTGCGAGCGACGGATCGATCCGGCGCAAGGTCGCGGCGAGTTCGGCGGCGTCGATCCGGCCGTTCCTGTCCGCGTCGTTGTCGTGCCACGGCGACAGGAGCGCCCCGCCGGTCTTCGGCGCGGTGGTCGTCGCTTCGGGGACACGGCCGCGCAGGAGTTCGAAGATGGGCGCGAGTTCCGCCGCGTCGACCTTGCCGGACTGATCTGCATCGAGCGTGCGCAGCTGGCTCGCGATCGCCGGCGGCAGGTTCGTGCGGAGCACCATGCGCTCGAGTTCGGTCGGATCCAGCGCGCCGTCGCCGTTCTGGTCGTGTAGCGAGAGGAACTTCTGCAGGCCCGTGTCCGGACGCGCTTCGCGTTGTTCTGGTGCCTGCTCGACGCCCTGACGGCACGGCCGGACGTGGAACGTGTTGCCAGCCTGCACGACGTTCCAGAAGTGCTGGTCGAACTCGGGCCACGAGAGGAAGCCGTCGCGGTTCGTGTCGAGTCGGGCGAACGACTCGCTGTTCTTCGGGTCGTCGAGTGCATCGAGGGCTTCCGACGCCTCGAAGATGTCGAGCCGGTCGTCGGCGTCCGCATCGCAGCCCGCGAACAGATCCCGGCTCGTTGCCTCGGACCAGGTGCGCGCGGACAGCCGCGGCAGCTGCGCCCGGCCGGTGGTCGGCTCTTGCGCGAGCAGCGACCCGGCAGCGAGGGCGAAGGTCGTGAGGACGAGGCGAGTGGACATCCGGAGTCTGCCGCGTCCTTTCGGCCCGAGGCGGGCACGACTATAGCGACGCGGGCAGGAGGCAGGTGGGGCGGGCAGTTTTTGCGCCTCGGTCCTTGTTGTCGACCCGCTCGCGCGCTTGCATTCGCGGCGCAGACAGCCCCTTTCGAATCCGACCGAACCTCAACGGTCACCTCGCTCCCCAGCATCGGGCCGCGGTGACCGTCGATCCCATCGAGGACTCCAGAGTGAACGCTCGCCAAGCTCTCCTTTCCCTTTCCGCGCTGCTCGCGCTCCCGTTGGCCTCGTGCGGCACGTTGAACCGCGCCGGCAAGGACGTGTTCCTCGGCGTCGGCACACCCGTGCTGATGATCTACGGCGGCGCGACCGACGGCTACGACAGCGCGAAGAGCGTGCGCACCGGCATGGATGGCGGTTCCGCCGTCGAGGTGCTCGCCTTCCCGTTCACCTTCACCTACCACGCGATCGAGCACGGTCTCTACGGCGTGTTGCACCTCGTCGATCTGCCGTTCTGCCTGTTCTACGGCGCCGCCGAGCTGCACCCGTACGGCCCGGAGATCAAGCCGCTCGACTTCTACGACGGCACCTGGTTCGACACCTGGGCCGCGAAGGGGAGCAAGAAGGGCACGGACGCCGAGAGCGGCGAGATGATGGCCGACAAGCGCTGAGC
>JAEUHQ010000134.1 GCA_016794565.1 Planctomycetota bacterium
GGATCGCCGCCCGTCATGAACGCGATGCGCGTGCCGTACACGGCCACTTCCTCGAACGGCTCGCCGGCTGCGGCAGTCGTCAGCGGGATGGCGAACGTCGGGTCGTTCGGCACGCCGAACCCGACCACGCCGACGCCCGCCGGCTTCGTGAAGAACGTGCCCGGATCCTTCTCGCGCAGCAGGAAGGCGACGTAGGCGATGCCGCCCACCTGCACGACGCCGGGGTCGTGGAACCCGGCCGCAGGAACGTACGGCTTCGGCGGGTTCGTGTTCGGGACGTTGCCGACGGGCGTGTTCACCCGGTTTCCCGCGAAGTCGAAGGACACGATCTCGGCGTCGAGCGGCCGGTTGTTCGCGCCGAAGTCGGACGTGATGACGGCCGCGTGAGGCGAACTGCCACGCACGAAAACGGCCACGTTGCCCGACGGCGAGCGCGGCTGCGTGTCGAGGAACGACACGGCCGTGAGCGGCTGCGGCATCGCGCCCACCGCGAAGATCTGCACTCCCTTCGACGTCGCGACGAGGACGTGCGACTCGTTCGGCGTCGCGGCGATGCGCGTGACCGCGGCTGCCGGGATGCCGGCCACCGTGACCGCCGCGTGCTGCGGCGTCGCGCCGGGCACGGAGTAGTCGAAGACGTCGACGACGGTGTTGCCGAGGCCGTCGTCGGACCCGACCATCGCATACGAACGTTCCGGCAGAAGGAGCACGTCGTACGCGGCGGGCGCGGTCGCCGCCTCGTGATGGATGGCGGGCCCGGCGCGGAAGTCGAAGAACGACACGCCGCCGTTCGTGGCCTGATCGCCGGTCGGGATCACCATCACGAGCTGACCGCGATCGCACGCGATCTCGGTCTCGAGACCCGCCATGTGGCGCCGCCGGTGCAGCCACCGCGACGGCGGAGCAGGCAGCGGGTAGGACGTGATGGGCGCGAGCGGCTGGGAGAGATGAAGCGCGGCAGCGCCCGAGGTCGCCGTGACCACGAACGCGTCGATGCCGAACGTGCCGGACCGCGGGATCTCCTGCGCGGCGACGGAAGCAGCCACCACGAGGGACGAGAACGAGAAGACGGATCGGAGGTGCATTGGTCGAAGGAGGTGCAAGGAGGACGCGAGACGACGGGCGCACCGTCTCGGCAATGCTCGTGCCGTTCGTTCTGCGAGCGCGCGCCGTCGCGCAACGTGCAACACCGACCTCGTTGCCGTTCCCGTTCCGGAGCGCGCGTCGCGGCGGTACGACGTCGCAGTTTCATGACACCGCGCCTCAACGCTCCCGCACCGCGCGATGCAAGCGTGTGAGGTCGACGCGATAGAGGTCCGGCCCGATGCCGACGCCGTCGACGTCGATCGTGCGCACGGCCACCCGACGCGGAACGTAGAGCGGAACCATCAGCACCGCTTCGTCCATTCGAGTCTGGATCTGCGCGTAGATCGGCACACAGTCCATCTCGTCCGGGATCGACAGGGTCTGCAGCACGAGTTCGCGCAGCGCCGGGTCCACTCCGAGTTCCGGGCGCGGCTCGTCCTCGTTGTGGTTCTCGAACCCGCCCCACCGCGAGACGAGTGACAGCTGCGGGTCGTAGGGCATGCCGTGCGTGATCTCGACGCAGAGGTCCGCGGTCTCCGCGATGCCGCGCAGGTCCCGATTCACGGCGGCCCGCACCTCGCCCGACTCGGCGGTCAACGGCCGCACCGTTCCCTCCTTCTTCGTCGACGCCGCGATCTCCGCGTGCGGGTCGGCTTCGACCACGGTCGCATCGATGCCGTGCCGCGCGAGCTGCGCGGCCACGCCGCGGGCGACCCGCAGAGCGCGTGGATTGAGGCGCGCCGCCGCGATGCGAAGCGCGAGCCGCGGCGCAGCGGCGTCGGGTTCCGCGGGCAGAACGAGCGGACGGCGCGGCCAGAACGCCACGGACGGCGCCGCCCACGCGGTGCACGGGTCTGCCCGACCGCCTTCGAGTTCCGAAACGAGAGCGCGCCGGTCGATGGCCGCCGCGATCCGCCGGCGCACCGCGAGATCGGCGGTCGGGCCGTCGAACATCCGGAACGACAGGAACACGACGGACGAACCCGGCGCCTGCTGCACGACGAAGCGCGGGTCTGCGTCGATCTCGGCGAGCCGCCGGGCCGGGAGGTCTTCGTCCCATGCGCCGACGAACGCATCGAGGCGGCCCGCGACCATCTCGTCGAGCGGCGCTTCGTCGTGCGTCGGATCGAGATTGCTGCGCGGGAACGGCCTGATCTCCACGATCGGTGCGTCGTCGCCGGCGCGCACCAGGAAGCCGCCGTCAGCGGTCGGCCCGAGGAATCGGAACGGGCCGCTGCCCATCGGGCGCTGGAACTCGCCTTCCCAGTCGCGAGCGCCCGGCGCCGCGATCGCGCACGGGTTGATCGCGGCCAGATCGCCGAGCAGCGGGTAGGGACGGTCGAGGCTCACGACGAAGGTGTCCGCGCCGTCGACCTGCACCTCGCGGATGCGGCGGTTCGCGAGCAGCCAGTCGTGCTCGGGGAGGCCGACCCAGCGCCGGAAGTGCGTGGCGACCGCTTCCGGCGTCACCGGCGTGCCGTCGTGGAACCTCGCACCGGCCCGGATCCGGAACCGGAACGAGGCGCCGTCCGCGGCGATCGTCCACGTCGCGAGTCCCGGCACGAGGCGCCCATCGGCGCCGCGCTGCACCAGCGTCTCGTACAGCAGCGTCTTCGTCTCGAACCCACCGAGGTACCGCAGCGGAGTGAGGCGATCGGCGCCGCCCGCGCGTGCACGCAGCGCCACACGGATCGGTGCCTCACCGGCGGCAGATGCCTGGGCCGGCAAGAGTGGGCAGAACGACAACGCCGCGGCGAAGGCCATGAGGTGACGCATTCCCTGGCGCGCAGGGCAAGCGTCGTGCCCACGCGACGCCGGGGTCACCGTTCGCTGGCCGGCACCGAGGCGTGGGGAATGCGTGACGTCGCGTGCCGGATCCGCGACAGCGGCGACCGCGTCCCTCAGTACGAGAGGGTCACGTAGACCGCGTTCGACACCGTGAAGCCGAGCGGAGTGGTGCCCGGATCGAGGCAATAGGCCTGCCCGAAGAAGACGTCGCCGATCCCACCGGTGACCGACGACCAGGTCCAACTGGCACTGCCGCCGATGCCGTTCGCGACGATCGTGATGTCCGCGAACGTGAACGCCGAGCAGCCCGGCATGTCGATGATGCCGAGGTCGATGCCCGGGAGCTGGAAGAAGCCGAACGCGAGGATCGCGGCGCTGAACGCCGGAGCGAGGTTGCCCATGTTCAGGGTCCACGGCTGCCCTGTGCGCGGCGCGCTCGAGGCGGCGAGCGACGGTGTGCCGTTCGAGCCGGCGCACCCCTGACCGAAGACGCCCGAGCCTATGCCCCACGTCTCGTTCGTGAGCACGAACGGCCCGGTCACGAAACCGCCGAACTTCACGACCTGCGCCAGATTCGGCAGGAACGCGGCCATGTGGTCGCGCACTCCGGTCGTCGTGGTCGGCTGCTGCGTCCAGCTCGCGCCGTCGAACGTCCACGTGTCGGCCAGCACGCCGTTCGCGTCCTGACCGCCGGTGAGCACGCAGAGGCCGCGGACGGCGTCGTACGACAGGGTCGCGGCGTTGCGGCCAGGAGGCTTCACACCGGCCATCGCGACCTGCTGCCACGTGCCGGCGACACCGTCGTAGAGCCAGGTCTGGTCGGTGACACCGCTGCCGTTGCCGCCGCCGAACATCACGGCCTTGCCGAGCCCCTGGTGGAAGCACATCGCCGGGCGTTCCCGCGGTCCCGGGTTGCCGGTCGTCGTGACCTGCACCCACGTCGTGCCGTCGTACTCCCAGGTCTGGCTGTTCGGCACCGAGATCAGCTGCGTGGTGGCGCCGCCGTACATCACGACGCGCGAACGCACCGCGTCGTAGCACGCACCGTACAGATAGCGATTGCCCGGGTTCGCCGCTGGCGTCACCTGGGCCCACGTCGCACCGTTCCATTCCCAGGTCTGGTTCGTCGGAGGCGGAATGCTGATGTTCGACGCGAGTCCGCCGTAGAGAACGGCGACACCGCGGTTGGAGTCGTAGACGAGCTGCGCGCCCGAGCGCGCGGTCGGCGAGACCGCCGGCGCGAGCTGGGTCCACGCGAATCCGTCGAACGTCCACGTCTCGTTGTTGATCAGCGGCGCGGAACCGCCGAACAGCAGGAGGCCGCCGTTCAGGGGCACGTAGTCCATCGCCGCGCCGACCCGCGCCGTCGGGGACGGGGCGATCGCGAACTGCTGCCACTGGGCGAGAGCTGCGCTCGACGACGCCGCCAGGGCGAGGCCACAGCGGAGGATCAGGGGGATGTGCATTCGTTCCTTGCGAAGGGGAAAGGGAAGGGTTCGTGCAAGGCGCTCTTCGCGTCCGAACGGCCGGGGGGAAACCGGAAAATCGACGCGCGGATCGGGTCGACGACGGCGAAGGAAGAACCTTACCCCGGCGCGCTCGGGCGAGGCGGACCGCGGTGCCGCCTCGCGTTGGCGCGGGCCGCGCGCTAGGTTGCGCCGGACCGCCGCGCCCCATGCACACCGCCTCCCCCGCTGCTGCCCGCGCAGCCTGGCGCATCCGCGGCCCGGTCCTGCTGTTGCTGGCCGCGATCACCGTCTTCGGCGCCCACCGCCTCGCGTTCTTGTGTGACGACGCGTTCATCGCGTTCCGCTACGTGAGCAACGCGCACGACGGCGCCGGCCTCGTCTGGAACAAGGCCCCGTTCCTGCCCGTGGAAGGCTACTCGTGCTTCCTCTGGGCGATTCTCCTGTGGGTCGTGTGGGCGTTCACCGGAGTCGAACCGCCCGACGCCGCGAACCCGCTCTCGATCGCCATCGGGCTCGTGATGCTCGCCGTCGTGGCGCGCTCGGCGTTCCGCCTCGTCCGCCGCGACGGGGCGCGCGTGTCGGATGGCTTCGCCCTCGTGACGGTCGCCGTCGTCGTCGGCAACCGCACGTTCCTGCAGTGGTTGTCCAGCGGCCTCGAGACCGCACTCTACGACTGTGCGCTCGTCGCGTGGACACTCGGCGCCTTCCGGCCCGCGCCGGAGCGCACCACCCGCTGGCTCGCCGGCTGGAGCACGTTCGCCGCGATCGCCGCGCTCACCCGGCCCGACGGACTGCTCGTAGTAGCGGCGACGGGCGCGGCGGCGGCGGCCGGCGCCCTGAGCCGCGAACGCTCGTGGCGCGCGACGGCACTCGGCCTGGCACCGCTGCTGACGGTCGTCGCACACGTGCTGTGGCGGCGGTCCTTCTACGGCGCCTGGCTCCCGAACACCTACTACGCGAAGGTCGCCGCACCCTGGCCCGAGGCGGGCTGGCGCTACCTCTTCTGCTTCGTCGTCGAACACGGCACGTGGACGATCGCTCCGGTCGCCGCTCTGTGGTTCGCCGTCGTCGCACGGCGCGCCGCGCTGCGCGCGCTGGTCGCGAACTTGCCCGCGGTCGCAGCCGTGGCCACCACGATCGCGACGGTCGCCTACTACACGCTCGCCGTCGGCGGCGATCACTTCGAGTACCGCGTCTTCAGCCATCTGGTCCCGCTGTCCACGCTGGCGGTCGCGGCGATGGCGCTGCGCTGCGGTCGCGGCGAAGGCATCGGGTTCGCCTCGGTGGCGGCGCTCGGCATCGCGTCGACGTTCGGCTGGTGGCACCTCGCGTCGGTGGTCGCGTATCCGCCGCCGCGCTACGAGGCGTTTGCGCAACACGCGCCGGCGTGGCTCCGCCCGTTCCTGCGGGTCTACGACCGCCACCAGGCGTGGTTGCAGACCCAGTTCGTCTGCCTGCGTTGTTCGCAGCACGCGACGTCGCTCGCGGGAATGCGGAGCGGGTCGCCGGAGCGCCACCGCTCGCCGCCCCGGCCCGACGACATCCCGGTGCTCGACGTCGCGAGCGCCGGCTACATCGCATGGGCGCTGCCCGACATCGCGATCCTGGACGCCCACGGACTGAACGACTGGGTCACGGCCCGCTGGCCGATCCGCGCGAAACAGGCGCTGTTTCCCGCCGCGGCCGCGGTCGGAGCGCTGCAGCAGGCCGATCGCGACGGCGACGGTCGTGCGTCCCGCGCCGAGATCGCGGACGCCTTCGGCGTCGGCACCGAAACCGCACCGGAGCGGACCTGGGGCGTGGATCTCGTGCTGACGATGTTCGCACGCACGAGCGCCGACGCGCTCACGTCGGCGGAGATCGCCGAGTTCGCGGCGTTCTGCGACGGCATCCGGTTCATGGCGCACGAACGCTCGATCCCGCTCGATTACCGCGACGCGTTCGCGCCGAACGTCACGATCGAAGGGGCACCCGGCGAACGGCACGAAGTCGTGCATGCGCGCGCGACGCCGCTCACGCCGGAGCGCGTGCGGACGATCGAAGCGGAATGGCGCGAACGGGTGCAGAAGGGGATGCCACGATGAAGGACCCGAGATCCATCCCGGTCGCGCGCGGCGACGAACTCGAGGTCACCGTCGACGCACTCGGCGACGGCCCCGACGGCATCGCGCACGTCGGCGGCTATGTCGTGCTCGTTCCGGGCGTGCTGCCCGGCGAACGGGCGCTGGTCCGCATGACGTCGGCGGCGCGCAAGTTCGGCCGCGCCGACCTGCTCGAAGTGGTCGAGACGACGCCCGAACGCACGCCACCGGGATGCGCGCACTTCCTCGCGTGCGGCGGCTGCCACCGCCGGCACCGGCAGTACGCGGCACAGCTCACCGACAAACAGGCGCGGCTCGCTCGCGCGGCGAAGTTCGCGATCGGCGACGCGGCGATCGAAGTCCGCCCGACGATCCCCGCGGTGCCGCCACACGGCCATCGGCACAAGGTCGTGCTGCATCTGCGCAACACACGCGACGGCGGGCTCGAGGGCTGCTTCCACCGGCTGCGCAGTCCCGAACTCGAGGCAGTGCACGAGTGCCCGGCGAGCGACCCGCTGGCGTGGGACATCGCGAACGAAGCGATCGACGCGCTGCGCGATCTGCCGCACGGGGCATGGGATCCCGACTTCGCGCCGAACGACCTGCTGCGCACCGTGCTCGTACGCACCACGACCGCGGGCCAGGCCCACCTCGTGATCGTCGCACGGCAGCCGCTGGTGCCCGACCTGCACCGCATCCTCGGCCGCCTGCACCGCGCCGGCGCGACGACCATCAGCGTCAATGCGAACGCCGGGGAGTTCTCGCAGCTCCTCGGCCCGCGCACGACCATCGTGTCGGGCCCGCAGCGGATCGAAGAGCGCATCGGCGACGTGCGCTACCTCGTGTCCCCGACCGCGTTCTTCCAGACCTCGCCGCAGGGCGCCGCACACCTCGTGCGACTCGCCGGAGAATGGCTCGCTCCCGGCAAGGACGACGTCGTCGCGGACCTCTACTGCGGCGGCGGCCTCCTGACCCTGCCGCTCGCACGCCGAGCCCGCAGTGCGTTCGGCGTCGAGCGCAACCGCGATTCGGTGCAGGACGCGACCGCCGCCGCGAGCGCGAACGGGATCACGAACGCACACTTCCGCTCCGACGACGTCGAGGCATGGCTCTCGGGATGCCGCAGCGGCCGCACTCCGCGCCCCGCCCTCGTCGCGATGGACCCGCCGCGCGACGGACTCGCACCCGGCGTCGTCCGCGAACTGGCCGCGCTGCGGCCGCGTCGCATCGCCTACGTCTCCTGCGACCCGGAGACGTTGCAGCGCGATCTGCGCGAACTGCACGCGGCGGGCTTCGCCGCCCGTTCGATCACCGGCGTCGACATGTTCCCGATGACGAGCCACGTCGAGTCGGTGGCGCTGCTCGAAGCAGCGCGCTGACGAGCCGTCGCCGTCGTCACGCCGCACCGCGGCGGAACCGCCGCGTGAGCACGAACCGTTCGCACGCCGCGAGCGCCACGACGGCGAGCAGCAGCCATCCGGCGAACGCGGGCGCCGTCGGCACCGCACGCCGCACGAACTGCGGCGCCGGCGGCGCCGGCCCGACCGCGGGTTGACTTCCCGCCAGCCCGCGGAGCCACGCGGCATCGCGCGCGTCGGGCGCCTGCGGCTCGACGACCACTTCCGTCGCGATGCGCATCGGCGCCCACGTCGGCTGCGGCGGTCGCACCGCCGCGACCCACTTCGACAGACGCGCCGGAAAGGCGGGGTCGCGGCGGAACTCGGCCGCAGCGGCGCCGAACAGGTCCGTGGCGACGGCGGCGACGCGGCCGAGGCCGCGATTGCCGAACGCGAGCAGAGGCCACCCGGCGGGGCCCGCGACGAGCAGCACGCTCGCGTCGAGCCTCGCCTCCCCCGCCACCGCGGCAGCCAGTGGCGGCCAAGGCTCGGGGTCCGGGAGCGGCGCCAGCAGCGGCGACGCAGCGACCGCGCGTACTGGCAAACGACCGGCGGGTTTCGGCGCCTCTTCCGGAGTCGGACGCGGGTCGATCGGCGGTTGCGGCGCGGGCTCGGCCTCGTGCGTTTCGCCTTCGCGAGGATGCCGTCCGACGCGCTCGAGCGCCCGCGTGACCTCGGCGCTCACGAACACCGGCACGACGGCGGGGTCGTCGATCGGGAGGAACTGTCCGCCGCCGATCCGAGTGAGCACTTCGGCTTCGCGCTTGAAGGACTGCCCGGTGAACGGGTCGATGATCGAGATCACCGAAACCGTCGCCTTCGTCCGCTCGCGCATGTGGCGCGCGAGTTCCTGCAGCGGCAACGACTCGTCGACGTCGAATTCGCCGTCCGTGACGACGACGACGTGCTTCACCGCAGCGCGGCTCTCGCGCAACAGGTCCTCGGCGGCACGCAGGCCACCGAGGAGGAACGTGCGCTCCGGGGTGTGCGCGAGCTTGTCGATGCCGGCCCGCACGCGGGCGAGGTCGGTCGCGTCGGTCAACGGCAGTTCCACGCGCCCTCTGCCCTTGTCACCGAACGTGACGATCGCCACCGAGTCGCCGGGCCCGAGGGCGAGCGCGGTGCGGAGCGCGCTCGTCTTCGCGTAGCTCATCTTCGTACGGCCGCTCGCGACTTCGTTGCCCATGCTGCCCGAGCGGTCCACCACCAGCACCATCGCGATCGCGCGCTTGTCGACCTCGATCGGCTCCGCGCCGATCCGATCCGCCGCGCCGGTCTCGCCCGTCGGCGGCCGCTCCGGCGGCGGCGCAGGAGGTTCGGCTGGTGGCACCGGCGGCGGAGTGTCGGCCGCACCACCGCCGGCGCTTTCGCGTCCGGGACGTTCCTGCTCTCGCGAGGGACGCACCGGCAACAGGGCCCGCATGGGTTCGTCCGAACCGCCGAAGGCGGGGCCCGCCACGAACAGCCCGGTCCCGTCGATCACGGCGGCCACCAGCGCCTGCTGCGCCGACACCGGCAGCGGGCGCCCGAGCACGATGACGGGCGCGTCGCGCCAGTCCGCGGGCAGATCCGCGCTCTCGCGCACGGCGACGCCCTGCGCACGCAGCGCCGCGGCGGCGATGCCGCTCGGGTCGAGCACGAGCAGAGGCCGTTCGTCACCGACGTCGCACACGCCCCGCGCGACGACCCGATGGCCGCCGAACGAGAACGCCACTTCGATCGAGTGCCGGCCCGGAGCGTTCGGGACGATCTCGCACTCGGCCGCACGATCCCCGCCGATGGTGATCGTGCGCTGCGCGGTTTCGCCCGCTGCCGCGCGGACGACGACTTCGGCGGCGGTACCGGTCGGCAGCCCGGGCAGTTCGACGGAGAGCAGCGCGGGGCGACCCGCGACCAGCGGCGTCGCGGCGCGCACGACGAGGCGTCCGGCATCGAACGGCAACGGCTCTTCGGGCACGACGGCGAGCGCACCGAGCGGCCCCGTCGCGTCGGCCGCACGCGCTGCGGGGTGCCAGCGCAGCCGCAGATCCTGCGAACGCGGCCCGGCCGCGGCCGCCGCGTCGAGCGCAGCATTCACGACGTCGGCGTTCGCCAACACGGCGTCCGCGACGCGCGGCGACGACTCTTCGAAACGCGCCCCGTCGGGAGCGAGCGCTGCGGCTGCGAACGCGAGCAGGACGCACCATGCCGCGACGCGGACGAGCGGCGGCGTCGAACGCACGACGAGAAGGCCGGTGGCCGCCGCCGCGAGCGCGCTCACGACGGCGACGATCACGGTCGGCGCCCGCCCGCGAAGAGGAACATCGGCGACAACCAGTCGACCCGATCCCCGACGTCGCGCCCCTTGCCGAAGCCGGCTTCGAGCGTGACCACGTCCCCCGCGCGAACCGCGACGAGGCCGGTGTCGCGAACGACGCCGGCGCCGAGCCCCTTCTGCTCGAACTTCACGCCATCGCCGACGAGCAGCCGCACGTCGACATCCGCGGCGACGCCCAGTTCGGCGGAGGAATCGTCGAGAGCCACCAGGGTCCGGAAGTGGGAAGCACCCTCCGGCACCACGAACGACAAGCGGCTCTCCGCCTGCACGCCGAAGCCCTTTCCATGGGTCCGCCCGGCTGCCACCATCGGCGTGCCGACACACGCGGCGTCGCGGCGCCAAGGATGCACCGGATCGCCGTCGTAGCCACGTTCCGTCACGGCGGACGGCCGAAGGTCGGATGCGAACTTCGCCGTCCCCGCGAACGACAGACACGCGACATCCGTGAGGCGTACGTCGAACTCGATCCCGTCGCGTTCGCACTTCACGACGTCGGCCTCGAACCGCCGCACGACGACCCCGAGACGATCGGCCGCACGCGTCACGAGATCGACGGGCGCCGGCGTCGAGCGCGGTGCCGGGTCCGCGATGCGGAGCGCGACGAACTCGGACAACCCGAACCAGCGCGGCGCGGCGGCACCGTCCGGCTGGAACTTCACGCCCTGCTCGCCGAACTGGTGCAGGGTGCCCGCGACGAGGTCGAAGCCGACCGCGGCCCGCTGAAACAGCGCTTCGCCGACCCCGTCCGGCAGCCGGAGGGCCAGCGGAAAGGCCTCGCCCGCTCGCGCGAACGCAGCAAGCCGTTCGACCGGCAGGTCGATCCGGCCGAGCACCGGCGACACGACCTGCAACCGATCGCCCCCGCTGTCGCCGCCCGCCAGCGCGCCGCGCACGACCTCGTCGTTGGACAGCCACGCCGAAGGCAGGTCGACGGCGCGCGCCGCGACGCCGGCGAGCACGACCACGTCCCCGGCCGCGAAGCGGATGCGTTGGCCGTTTGCCTGCCCCTCGAGGCCCTGGTCGGGCGCCCCGCGCAGGTCGTGCACGACGACCGCCGTGCCGTTGCGCAAGAGCAACTCGACCGCAGGCCCCTGGGCCGGCAGCGCTCCCGCAAGCACGGCGAGCACGGGCGCCGCCCAAACCATGGGACCCATGCCAGAATGGCGCGCCGCCTCCGCGGCCCGCACCCGTTGGCTGTCAGAATGTCGCGCGATGCTGCTGTCGCGCGGTGCCAAGGGGCCTAGGGGATGCGCCACAACCATTTGTCAGTTCCTCGCTTGCGCCATCATCACGATCGCGATCCAGGCTCGCTTCCAAGGCGGCACCACGTTTGCTTGCCGGCGCGCCCGCTCGGCCGGACGCAGCGACTCGCTGCGCCGACCGGGATCCGCGGAGCCGCCTCGACGAGGTGGCCCGCACAGCCACCCCAACGAAGTATCCCAGATTCCTCCCCGAGGTTGTGATGGTCAAACAACTCGTGTTCGAAAACGACGCCCGCGAAGCCGTGCTGCGCGGTGTCACCAAGCTGGCGAAGGCCGTCGTCTCCACTCTCGGTCCCCGTGGCCGCAACGCGGTACTCGACAAGGGCTGGGGCGGCCCGACGGTCACGAAGGACGGTGTCACCGTCGCCGAGGAGATCGAGCTCCAGGACCGCTATGAGAACATGGGCGCGAAGCTCGTGAAGGAAGCGGCGAGCAAGACCTCGGACACGGCCGGTGACGGCACGACGACCGCGACGCTGCTCGCCCAGGCGATCTGCGAAGAGGGGATGAAGTACCTGACGGCCGGGGCCAACCACGCCGAGCTCATCAAGGGCATCAAGAAGGCAGCCGACGCGATCGTCGAGGAACTGCAGCGGATGAAGAAGGTCGTTCCGGGCAACGACCAGAAGGCGATCGTGCAAGTCGCCGCCATCGCCGCCAACAACGACCCAGAGATCGGCAAGATCATCGCGGACGCGATGAAGAAGGTCGGCCAGGACGGCGTCATCACGGTCGAAGAGGGCAAAGGGCTCGAGACCGAAGTGAAGGTCGTCGAAGGCATGCAGTTCGACCGCGGCTACCTGTCGCCGCACTTCGTCACGAATCCCGAAGACATGACGGTCGACCTGCGCGACTGCTACGTGCTGGTGCACGAGGACAAGCTGTCGAACGTGCGCGCGCTGCTGCCTCTGCTCGAGAAGCTGAAGGAGAGCAACAAGCCGCTCCTCATCATCGCGGAGGACATCGAAGGCGAAGCTCTCGCGACGCTCGTCGTCAACAAGCTGCGCGGCGTGCTCAAGGTCTGCGCTGTGAAGGCACCTGGCTACGGCGACCGCCGCAAGGCCATGCTGCAGGACATCGCGATCCTGTGCGGTGGCGAGGCGATCTTCAAGGACCTCGGCCTCGACCTCGAGAAGGTGCAGCTGCGCCAGCTCGGCGTCGCGAAGAAGGTGCTGATCGACGGAGACAACACGACGATCGTCGAGGGCAAGGGCAAGGCGGCCGACATCAAGGCGCGGGCCGACCAGATCCGCCGCGAGATCGAAGCGACGACCTCGGACTACGACCGCGAGAAGCTCCAGGAGCGCCTCGCCAAGCTGACCGGCGGCATCGCCGAAGTGCGTGTTGGCGCGCACACGGAGACCGAGATGAAGGAGCGCAAGGCTCTCGTCGAGGACGCACTGCACGCGACCCGCGCCGCGATCGCCGAAGGCATCCTGCCCGGCGGCGGCACCGCGCTGCTGAAGGCGAGCCACGTGCTCGACGAACTCGAGCTGAAGGGCGACTCGGCGTTCGGCGTCGATCTGATGAAGACCGTCGCGCAGAAGCCTGTCCGCACGATCGCCGAGAACGCGGGCGTCGACGGCGCGATCGTCGCGAAGAAGGTGCTCGCCAACAAGAGCGCCACCTTCGGCTTCAACGCCCTCACACAGGCCTACGGCGACATGCTCGAGTTCGGCGTCGTCGACCCGACGCGCGTCACGCGTTCGGCTCTGCAGAACGCAGTGTCGGTCGCGACGCTGCTGCTCACGACGGACTGCGTCATCACCGACGCGAAGAAGGACGACGAGAACGCCGAGGGCGACCACGGCGAGATGTGAGTCCGCCCCTCACCACCCCAACCCTGACCACATACCAACGGAGTAGACACACATGGCTTCCCTGCGACCCCTGGACGATCGCGTCGTGCTGAAGGTGCTCGACGCCGAAGAGAAGACCGCCGGCGGCATCCTGCTGCCCGACACCGCCAAGGAAAAGCCGCAGCGCGGCAAGATCACCGCCGTCGGCGACGGCAAGCTCGGCAAGGACGGCAAGCGCATCAAGCCCGACGTGAAGAAGGGCGACGTCGTGCTGTTCGGCAAGTACGCCGGCAGCGACGTGAAGGTCGATGGCGACGACTACAAGATCCTGCGCGAGAGCGAGATCCTCGCGCGGGTGGAGGGCTGATCCGATGGGCAAGCAGATCATGTACGAGGACGCCGCACGTCGTAAGGCGGTCGAAGGCGTCCAGAAGCTCGCCCGCGCGGTCAAGGTCACCCTCGGCCCCGCCGGCAAGAACGTCATCATCGAGAAGCCCTTCGGCGGCCCGCAGGTCACGAAGGACGGCGTCACCGTCGCGAAGGAAGTCGATCTCGAGGATCCCTTCGAGAACATGGGCGCGAAGCTCGTGCGCGAAGTCGCCAGCAAGACGAACGACGTCGCCGGCGACGGCACGACGACGGCCACGGTACTCGCCGAGGCGATCCTCACGATCGGCCAGCGCTACCTGACCTCGGGCGTCGACCCGAACCACCTGCGCGCGGGCATCGACGCCGCGGTTCTGCACGTCACCGAGAAGCTCGCCGCGATGGCGAAGAAGGTCGACAACAAGAGCCGCGACGCGATCGCGCAGGTCGGCGCGATTTCGGCGAACAACGACGCCGAGATCGGCAACCTGCTCGCCGACGCGATGATGAAGGTCGGCGCCGAAGGCGTCGTCACCGTCGAAGAAGGCAAGAGCGCTTCGACCGAACTCGAGCACGTCGACGGCATGCAGTTCGACAAGGGCTACGTGTCGCCGTACTTCATCACGGACCCGAAGACCATGGAGGCGGTCTACGAGAACGCCGCCATCCTCGTGCACGAGAAGAAGATCTCGAACGTGCGCGAGATGATCCCGCTGCTCGAGCAGGTCTCGCGCAGCGGCAAGCCGCTCCTGATCATCGCCGAGGACGTCGAGTCCGAAGCGCTCGCGGCGCTGGTCGTGAACCGCCTGAAGGGCGTGCTGAACGTCTGTGCCGTCAAGGCGCCTGGCTTCGGCGACCGCCGCAAGGCGATGCTGCAGGACCTCGCGACGCTGACCGGCGGTCAGTGCATCAGCGAAGACCTCGGCATCAAGCTCGAGAACGTCACGCTCGAGCAGCTCGGCACCGCACAGAAGGTGCGCGTGACGAAGGACCACACGACGATCATCGGCGGCAAGGGCCAGAAGTCGGAGATCGAGGCCCGCGCGGACAGCATCCGTTCGCAGATCGAACGGACGACGTCGGACTACGACCGCGAGAAGCTCCAGGAGCGACTCGCCAAGCTGTGCGGCGGCGTCGCGATCATCCGCGCCGGCGCGATGACCGAAGCCGACATGAAGCAGAAGAAGCAGCGCATCGAGGACGCACTCAACGCGACCCGCGCGGCCGTCGAAGAAGGCATCGTGCCCGGCGGCGGCGTGGCCCTCCTGCGCGCCAGCCGTTCGCTCGAGACCCTGAAGGTGAAGGGCGACCAGCAGTTCGGCGTCGAGATCGTGAAGCGCGCGTGCGAAGCGCCGATGCGCCAGATCGCGGAGAACGCCGGCGAACACGGCTCCGTCGTCGTCGACGAAGCGCTGACCCGCAAGGCCAACGAAGGCTTCAACGCCCTCTCCGGCGAATGGGTCGACATGTTCGCCGCCGGCATCGTCGATCCGACGAAGGTCGTGCGCAGCGCGCTGCAGAACGCGGCGAGCATCGCCGGCCTGATGCTGACGACGAACACCATGGTCACCTCCATCAAGGAAGAGCAGAAGGCGGTCAGCGGCAGCACGAGCTGACGATCGTTCGCAGCCGTTCCGGCTGCGAACGATGCGCGTGATCCCTGCCGAACGGGCCGAACAAGGACGCGGGCGTATCCAGCGATTGGCGGCTTCGTTCGGCGGAGCGGTGTTGGCGCGAAGTTCGACGGGGACGCCGACCGATAGGTTGGTCGTCCCCGCCTTGGTATCGAGAGTTCCGTTCCCAGCGATGGCCCAGAAGCGCGACTACTACGAAGTGCTCGGCGTCGACCGCAAGGCCGACGAGGACACCATCCGGAAGGCGTATCGCAAGCTCGCGCTCGAGAACCACCCCGACCGCAACCCCGGGAACACCGAGGCCGAGCAGCGCTTCAAGGAAGGCGCCGAGGCGTACGCAGTGCTCGGCGACGCCGAGAAGCGGCGGCGCTACGACCAGTTCGGCCACGCGGGTGTCGACGGTCCCCAGGGCGGCCAGGGCTTCGCGTCGGCCGAAGACGTCTTCGCGGCGTTCGGCGACCTGTTCGGCGGTGGCGGCGGCGGCGGCTTCTTCGAACAGTTCTTCGGCGGCGGCCGCCGCGGACGCGGGCGACGCGGCACGAGCCTCAAGGTCGACCTCGAGCTGACCCTCGAGGAAGTCGCGACCGGCGTCAAGAAGACCATCGAACTGCGTCGCGCCGAGCGGTGCGACGTGTGCGCCGGCTCGGGCGCCCGTCCCGGCACGAAACCCAAGCGCTGCGGGACCTGCGGCGGGCACGGCCAGGTCGTGCGTTCCCAGGGCTTCTTCCAGCTGCGGCAGACGTGCCCCGCCTGCGAAGGTCAGGGCCAGACCGTCGACGACCCGTGCACGAACTGCCGCGGACGGGGCTCCGTGCCGAAGGACGCGCCGATCAACCTCACGGTCCCCGCCGGCATCGAGTCGGGCCACACGGAGCGCATCGTCGGGCAAGGCGAGCCGGGCGAAGGCGGCGGCCCTCCGGGCGATCTCGTCGTGGTGCTCCACGTGAAGGAGCACGACGTGTTCACCCGCATCGGCGACGACCTGCTGATGCAGTCGCGCATCTCGTTCCGACAGGCCGTGCTCGGCGACGAGATCGAGATCCCCACCATCACCGGCGAAACGGTGACCATGTCGATTCCGGCCGGTACGCAGCCGGGCGAGAAGCTGCGGGTGCGCAACCACGGGCTGCCGCGAAGCGACGGCTATGGCCGCGGCAATCTCGTCGTACAGGTGCAGGTGAACGTGCCGAAGAAGCTCACCGGCGAAATGGAGGAGCTGCTCAACCGGTTCGATGAACTGGACGGCGGCAAACGAGGCAAGAAGAGCAAGAAGACGATCTTCGAGAAGGTGAAGGACATCTTCTCGTGAGCCACAGGGAGACCCCGTGAACCGAACCGACGAACAACCAGACCCGGTCGAGCCGAACACGCCCGAGGGCGAACCCACGGTGGAGATCCCGGCGCACGAACGCGAGGTGGCGAAGCTCCGCGAGGAGCGCGACCAGTTCGAACAGCAGCTGCAGCGCGCACTCGCCGACACGGCGAACATGCGCCGACGCCAGAAGCAGGAACTCGACGACGGCAAGCGCCGCGTGCTCGAGGGACTGACGCAGGAACTGCTGCCCGTGCTCGACAGCTTCTCGATGGCCCTGCAGGCCTACGACGGCGGCAACAGCGACCCGAAGTCGCTGATCGACGGCATCCGGATGGTGCGCACGCTGCTGACGGGCGCGCTCGAGCGCCACGGCCTGCAGGAGATTCCCGCCGCCGCGCTCCCGTTCGATCCGTCGCGGCACGAAGCCGTCTCGGTGGAAACCGCGGCCGGTGTCCCCGAGGGGCAGATCGTCCGCGTGCTGCAAGCCGGCTACCTGCTCGGCGACCGCGTCGTCCGCCACAGCCGCGTCGTCGTCGCGGGCCCCGCGAAGAAGGACTGATCCATGCCCACCTACGAGTACCTCTGCAAGGCCTGCGGCCATCGCTTCGACGAGTTCCAGAGCATGTCGGCGAAGGAGCTGCGGAAGTGTCCCGCGTGCAAGAAGAACGCGCTCGACCGCCTGATCGGCGCCGGCTCCGGCGTCATCTTCAAGGGCTCCGGTTTCTACCAGACCGACTACCGCGGCGCCTCCTACTCGAGCGACGCCAAGAAGGACACGGACTCGCCGAGCGGCGGTTGCACGCCGAAGTGCGGCACGAGCGACGCCCCCGCCGGCTGCGCGAAGAAGAAGAAGAAGGACTGACGCGGGACTGCTCGCGGGTCAGTCCGGCTGCACTGCATCGGGGTTCCAGCACGCGATGCGCGATCCGTTCTGGAACACTTCGAGCACGCCGACGCCCCCGTGCGGCAACTGCAGCGACACGCAGCGCGGCAGACGCATGCCGAGCATCGCAGCCGCGAAGCCGGTGAGCAGCGAGCCCGGCAGCACGACCGCGACCGACTTGCCGAGCGCCGTCGGCATCGTCTCGGTCCACCAGCCGAGCATGCGTTCGACGGCGTCACCGAGGCTCTCCCCGCCGGGCGCCTTGCTGTCGCCGAACTCCGCGAAGAACGTGCGCACCGCGCCGTCCTCCTCGCGCATGACGTCGCTCCACGTGCGCCCCTGCCAGCGTCCCATCTCCTGATCGCGCAGTCGCCCGTCGAGCCGCGCCTCGAGCCCGTGAGCTTCGGCGACGGCGCGCGCGGGGCCGGCACACTGCGGCTGCGAACTCGAGTGCACCGCCGCGACCGTCACCGGCTTCAGCAGCGCGAGCCAACGCAGCACGTGACCACGGCCGCGCCGACTCAGGTCCGCGGGCCCGGCCCCGATGGCGCGTTCGGCGTGGGAGGCGTCGAGTTCCGGGTGACGGAACATCCAGAGTCGGCAGAAGTCGGTCGGATCGGCGAACACGGGGCGGGATCTTCGCGGCGAAGCGTCCGTCGGTCCATCGTGGCCCGCCCGGTTGCGCGGCAGTAGCCTCCTCCGCGT
Source organism: Planctomycetota bacterium (assembly GCA_016794565.1). Taxonomy (GTDB): domain Bacteria; phylum Planctomycetota; class UBA1135; order UBA1135; family UBA2386; genus JAEUHQ01. The sequence continues at coordinate 18,103 of JAEUHQ010000134.1, forward strand.
GACCTTCGCCACGCTGAAGACCGGCATCGACGGGCTCGACGGCATCCTCGGCGGCGGCATCCGGTATCCCGACGACGCCGCGGCATTCGTCTGCATCGCCGGCGGCCCCGGCACCGGCAAGACCCTGCTCGCCCTCGAGATGATCGTGCGCGCCTGGCTCGACGCGGAGCCCGGCTCGACATTCCTCTACTACTCCGTCGAGCACTCGCCCGAGAGCATCCACAAGAAGGTCGCGTCGGACTTCGACTGGTTCCGCAGCGGGTCCGCAGTGGTGGCGATGCCGCGCGAGGTGCCGGGCAAGCTCGAACTCCGTGCGTCGCCCGCCGCCGGCGCGAGTCGCCTGGTGCTGACCCAGGCCCGCCCGGCCTCGATGCAGCAGAAAAGCGCGCGCGGCACGACGGTCGACATCGAGTGGATCCTCGCGGAGATCGAGAACCAGCGCCTCGCGAACCCCGTGCGCATGGTGGTGATCGACAACGTGGGCCTGCTGCTCACCGACCTCGAGTACTTCGAGAAGCGCGCGGCCCTGCTCGAAACGCGGCGCCGTCTGCTCGAACACGGCATCCACGGCGTGTTCGTCATGGAAGAGGCGCACCCGCGCGATCTGCGTCTGCCGTCGGCGGAGGAGTTCTCGACCGACCTGATGCTCCATCTGTCCTTCCACGAGGAAGCGGCGGACTTCAAGGCGCGCGCGATCGAGATCAGCAAGGCGCGCCACCAGTACTACTACCGCGGCATCCACCACTTCTCGATCGCGGGACGCGGCATCACGCGCGACGTCTACCTCGGTGCGCGCAACGAACGGGGACCCGGCATCCACATCTATCCGTCCGTGGCCGCCCAGCTGTCGATGGCCCGCGACCAGGCGCAGTTCACGGTGCCGCCGCGCGGGGACGCACCGATCGACCTCGGTCACCCGGACCTGAACCTGGCGTTCCTGAACGACACCGGGCCGTCACTGCGCTCGTCGACGATGCTGCTCGCCGAGCCCGGCACGCGCGCGACGTTCCTCGCCCTGCGCTTCCTCGCGGCCGGCCTGCGACGAGGCGAACGGGTGCTCTTCGTGTCGACGCGGGAGGATCGCGACGCGATCCGGCGGATCTGCCAGCGCGAGCCCGTGCTGCGCTCGGTCTGCCTCGACGCGAACGGCAAGTTCGCGCCCGACTTCCGGGTCGTCTACCTCCATCCCGAGTTCATCGCGCCCGGCAAGTTCACGTGGGACCTCGTGCGCCTCTGCCAGGGCGGCCATGGCGGCGGCGCCGCGGGGCCGGTCACGAGGATGGCGTTCGACAACATCTACCGGCTGCAGGATCGCTTCCCGCTGATCTCCGAGCAGCGTTTCCTGATCGCGGCGATGCTGGACATGCTGCGCTACGAAGGGATCACGCCGTTCCTGGTCGACATGATTCCGCCGGGCGCGAGCCGCGGCCGCGCCGACTTCGATCCGTCGCCGTACCTCGTCGGCTTCGACAACGTGCTGCACGTGCACTTCGGCCCGGACGAGGGCGGAGCCCGACCGCACTTCCGGGTGCTGAAGTCCGTCGGCAACGACTACCGTCAGGACCCGCTGCCGATCGAGTGGCGCCGGAGCTGACTGCTCGGGTCCGCCGATGCCGGCGAGCGCAGCGATGACGCCTCCCGGTTCATCGGACCACCGCCGCGCGGACGGCAGCCTGTCCTCGATCGGAGCCGGCCGACCTGCGGCACGGAGGTCCGCCGCAGACGGCGGCCTCACGACGAATAGAGGACCTCGACCTGCATGCGCGCGAGGTTCTCGTACGTACGGTGCCGGCGCATCAGCGGCCACCAGTCGTAGAGCAGCAACTCGAGCGGGCGCCACATCGCGACCCAGCCGACGATCAAGAGGCCTTCCTCGAGGAACCGCGTCCAGTCGGCTGCGAACGTGCTGCGCAGGAGTTCGCGCGCGGCCATGCAGGAGGCGAGGAACACGATTCCGATCGCGAGGCTCGTCCTGCCCTGCTGGAGCGTTCGCCGCACCTCGAGCCTCGCGAGACCGGCGCGATACGTGAAGTAGTTGAAGATGGCGTTCCGCACCGTGACCTCCGGCTCGTCCCGCTTCTGGCTCTCGGGGAGGTGCAGGCGAAACAAGAGCGGCTGGTCCGGCGGGTACTCACGCGCCCAGCTGACGATGAAGTCCTCGGCGTCGCGATCGAGGTCCTTCTCGTGGAACGGCGCCGGGTCGAACGAGTCGAACAGCTGGTCGAGCGTGCGCAACCGGAGTTCGATGCGCGCCGGCGCGCCCCGTCCGGCTCCGCCCGCCCGGGCCGGCGCGTTCATCGCTGCGCCCGATGGCCGTGCACGATCTGCTCGACGACGTGCGGCTCCGCCAGCGTGGTGATGTCACCGAGTTCGGTGTAGTTGCCCTCGGCGATCTTGCGCAGGATGCGGCGCATGATCTTCCCGCTGCGGGTCTTCGGCAGACCCGGCACGACCTGGATCCGATCCGGCGTCGCGATCGGTGAGATCACCTTGCGCACCTGCTGCTTCAGCACGGCTTCGATCTCGCTCGCCGGCACGCCATCCGCCGGCTTGCCGGCGATCACGTAGGCGTAGATGCCCTGCCCCTTCATGTCGTGCGGGAACCCCACCACCGCGGCCTCGGCGCAGAACTCGTGCGCGACCAGGGCACTCTCGATCTCGGCGGTGCCGAGACGATGGCCCGCGACGTTCAGCACGTCGTCCACGCGGCCGGTGATCCAGTAGTAACCGTCCTCGTCGCGACGGCAGCCGTCGCCCGTGAAGTAGAGCCCCGGGTACGTCGAGAAGTAGGTCTGCTGGAAGCGGGCGTGGTCGTTGAGGATCGTGCGCGCCTGCCCCGGCCAGCTGCCTTCGAGGCACAGGTTGCCGGTGACGCCGTTGCCCGCGAGCACCTTGCCCTGGTCGTCGACGATGACCGGACGCACGCCGGGCAGGGGGAACGTCGCCGATCCTGGCTTGCACGGCGTCGCGCCCGGCAGCGCGGAGATGAGGATGCCGCCGGTCTCGGTCTGCCACCACGTGTCCACGACCGCGCAGCGTTTCTCACCGACGACGTCGTGGTACCACTGCCACACCTCGGGGTTGATCGGTTCTCCCACCGAACCGAGGACGCGGATGCTGTCGCGTCGGTGTTTCCGCACGGGCTCGTCGCCGAAGCGAAGGAGCGCGCGCAGCGCCGTCGGTGCCGTGTAGAAGATCGTCGCCTGCACGTCGTCGACGACCTGCCAGTAGCGGCTCGCATCGGGGTAGAGCGGAGTGCTCTCGAACAGCACCGTCGTCGCGCCGTTCGCGAGAGGCCCGTAGACGATGTAGCTGTGGCCGGTGACCCAGCCGACGTCCGCCGCACAGAAGTGCACGTCGCCCGGGTGCCAGTCGAAGACCAGTTGGTGTGTGTACGAAGCGTAGACGAGGTAGCCGCCCGTCGTGTGCAGCTGCCCCTTCGGCTTGCCCGTCGAACCGGACGTGTAGAGAACGAACAGCGGATCCTCGCTGTCCATCCACTCGACGGGGCTGTACGCGCGCTGCTTGTCCATCTCCTCGACGAGCCACAGATCGCGTCCCTTCTTCATGTCGACCGCGGCGTCCGTACGCCTGGCGACGAGGACCGTGTGGACGGGCAGCTCCGCGATCGCCGCGTCGACGGTGTCCTTCAGCGGGATCGTCTTCCCGCCGCGCAACCCTTCGTTGGCCGTGATGACGACCCGACACTCCGCATCGGCGATGCGATCGCGCAGCGACTCGGCCGAGAACCCGGCGAACACCACGCTGTGCACCGCGCCGATCCGCGCACACGCCAGCATCGCGTAGACGGCCTCGGGCATCATCGGCAGGTAGATGCACACACGGTCGCCCTTCTTCACGCCGTAGCGGCGCAGGACGTTGGCGAGCCGGCCGACCTTCTCGTGCAGTTCGCGGTAGGTGACGTGCCGGTACTGGCCAGGTTCGTCGAGAACCCACAGGATCGCCGTCTGCTCGGGCCGCTCGATCAGGTGACGATCGATGCAGTTGAAGCTCGCGTTCAGCTTCCCGCCGAGGAACCAGCCGACCTCGGCCCGCGCGAAGTCCTGCTCGAACGCGCGCTCGAACGGATGGAACCAGTGCACCCGCTGCGCCTGGCGCCGCCAGAACCCCGACGTGTCCTGCAGCGACTCCGCGTAGAGCCGCTGGTAGTGCTCGAACGACGTGACGTGCGCACGGCGCACGATGCGGGGTTTGGTCGGGACGAGGGGATCGGCCATGGCAGCCGTGAGTCCATCGCATCGCGGCCACCGCCGCAACCACGGACTCGCCGGCCGCGCCCGCTCACAGCGAGCGAAGCCAGTGCAGCAGGGTCCGCACGGCCGTGCCCGCGGCGCCGTGCTTGTAGTAGTCCTTCGCGATGCCGCCGTACGCGGTGCCCGCGATGTCGAGGTGCGCCCACGGCGTGTCCCCGGCGAAGTACGACAGGAACGCACCGCCGGCGATCGAGCCGTTGCCGTGCTGCCCGCCGTTGATGTTCGCGAGATCGGCGAACTTGCTCTTCATCTGCTCCTTGTGCACCTCCCACAGCGGGAGCTGCCACAAGGGCTCGTCGGCCGCCTTGCCCGCCGCCACGAGCGCATCGATCAGCTTCTGGTCGTTGCCCATGACTCCCGCGACCTCGTGGCCGAGCGCGGTCACGACGGCGCCGGTCAGTGTCGCGAGGTCGACGATCTGCTTCGGCGCGTGGAACTTCTTCGCGTAGCAGATCGCGTCGGCGAGCACGAGACGGCCCTCGGCGTCGGTGTTGAGCACCTCGATCGTGTGCCCGTCCATCGCGGTGACGACGTCACCGGGCTTCTGCGCGTCGGGCCCGACGCAGTTCTCGGTCGCGGCGACGAGACCGACGACGTCGTACTGCAGCGGGTGGTCCCCGAGTGCGCCGTTCGCGAGCGCGTGGAACAGGCCGAGGACCGCGCCGGCCCCGCACATGTCGTAGCGCATCTCGTCCATCTTCGCGGCCGGCTTGATGCTGATGCCGCCGGTGTCGAACGTGAGGCCCTTGCCGATCACGCAGACGGTGCCCTTCCTGCGCGGGGCGCGGTAGTGCAGTTCGCGGAAGCGCGGCGGCTCCGTGCTGCCGCGCGCGACACCCAGCAGCGCCCCCATCCGCCACTTCGCCATCGCACGGTCGTCGAAGACCCGCACGCGGATGCGGCCGCCGGCGAGTCCGCGCGCAGCCTTGCCGAGGTCGGTCGGAGTGCACAGGTTCGCCGGGCGGTTTTCGAGATCGCGCGCGAACACGGTCGCGGCGGCAGCGATCGCGCCGAGCTCCGCGCCGCGCTGGAAGGAACGCTCGTCCTTCTTGCTGAGACCCACCACCGCCACGCTGCACACCATCGCCTTCGGTCTCTTGCGGTCCTTCCGCGGCGCTTCGTATGCATAGGCGCCGAGCGCGAGCCCCTCGGCGATGGCACGGCCCGCCGCTTCCCGATCGAGCGACCCGAGGCTCGCGGCGCCGACCACGAGCGAGAACGATTCCACTCCGACTTGCGCCGCGACCGCCTGTGCCACGGCGGCAGCACGACGGAGCCGCTCCGTGTCCAGGGCGGCCACCTTGCCGAGGCCGACGAAACCGAGCCGGCGGCAGCGCGCCTTCGCCGGCTGGTGGAAGAGACTCGTCGCGCGGAACGACGCCTTCACGTCCCCGGTGCCTTTGGCAGCCGCGATCGCAGACTGCAGCTTGGAACCCGCGTCCGGATCGACTCCATCGGCGGCGAGAACGACGACGAGGTCACCGCGACTTGCGGCAGCGGCGGGCACGGTGCGGATCTTCATCGCGAGCCGTTGTAGCTGACGCAACCGCCGCACACCACGGCGCGGCGCCGGCTCAACTCGACGTGGGACGCGGCAGGTCGCCGACCCAGCGCACACGATCGCCGTCGCGCAACTGCTCGAGCTTCCAGATCGGGACCTCGTTCTTCAAGCGGTCCATCAGGAAGCGGCACGCGTCGAAGGCGGGACCGCGGTGCGGCGACGACACGACGACCAGGACCGATGCACTGCCGACCGGCACGTCGCCGAGCCGGTGCACGACGCGTGCGCGCGTGATCGGGAAGCGGACCAGCGCGTCCTCGAAGATCGTGCACATGACCTTCTGCGCCATCTCCGCGTAGGCCTCGTACCGCAGCGACACGACCGCCGAGCCTTCGTTGTGGTCGCGGGTCACGCCAGCGAACGTGACGACCGCGCCGTCGCGATCCGTGCGACACTCGGCCTCGAGCCCCCGCGGATCGACGTCTTCGTGCACCAGGTCGAACCGGAACAGGTCGGTCGCGCCCGCCCCCCCGCTGATCGGCGGGATGAAGGCCACTTCATCGCCGTCGCGCAGGACCGTGTCGGGTCGCGCGTAGTCGCGGTTCACGGCGAACGCGACCGGAATCCGCGCGAGGGCCGGCACATTCGCGATCAGCTGTCTGCGAAGTCCGTCGACCGTGGTGCCGGGCGCGACCGCGACCTGCATCGCATCGGTGCCAAGGACTTCTCGAACCGACGCGAAGCAGCGCACCGTGACGCGCGGAATGGGCTCCGTCATCCGGACATTCTGCAGACCACGTAGGCACCGCCGCCAGTCCTGGCTACAGTTCTGCACGCCGTTCGCTCGTCCCCGCGAACGAGCGCCCTCCCGATCGGTCCCCGCATGGCACGCATTCCGTACGTTCTCGTCGCCGCCGCTCTCGCCGCCGCCCTGCCCGCGCAGAATCCGTGGGTCAAGATCACGCCGACCGCGTCGCCGGGTGCCCGGCGCGCGGGCGCGATGGGTTTCGACGGCACGGCCAACCGGATGATCATCTACGGTGGCCTCACGCAGACGCCGTCGCAGATCCTCGGCGAGACGTGGAGCTACAACGGCACGACGTGGCAACTCCTGACGACCGCCGGAGGCCAGCCGCGGTGGGGCCACCAGATCGTCCGGATCCCGACCCTGAACCGCCTCCTGACCTTCGGCGGCCGCTCTCCGGCGATCACCACGCTCGCGAACGACACGTCGCAGTGGACCGGTTCCGCGTGGACGCCGGTGGTCACCGTGCACGCGCCGACGCCGCGTTTCCGCTACGGCCTCGCCTACGACACGCTTCGCAACCGCGCGGTGCTCTTCGGCGGCCGCTCGTCGCTCGGGTCGATCGGCGACACGTGGGAGTTCGACGGCACCGACTGGACGCACATCACGACGGAGCACTCTCCCGCGCCGCGCGAGGACATGCTGGTGAGGTTCGACGCGGCGCTCAACCGCACGATCCTGTTCGGCGGCTACGACGCCGATCTCGACATCCTCTACGGGGACACCTGGCAGTTCGACGGCGTCGACTGGAAGCAGGTCCTGCCGGCGTCCGGTGCCCCCACGCTTTTCCGCACGACCTCCGTGTACGACACGAAACGCAAGCGCATCGTCATGTCGGGCGGCTTCGACGGCACGAACTACTCGCAGGCGACGTACGAGTTCTCGGGTAGTTCGTGGGACCTCGTCGGTGGCGCCACCGGGACCCCCTTCACCACCGAGTCCTACGGCGCCTTCAACGGCCAGAACAACAAGTTCATCGTATTCGGCGGCGTCGGTGTCTCGTTCGGCAACGAGACGTGGGAATTCACCGGCAAGAACACGGCGATTGCCGGCATGTTCGGCGAAGGCTGCGCGACTTCGGTCGGCGTCGCCGAGGGCTCGGCGACGATCCCCGCGACAACCGGGCTCACCTACACGATCCATTGGACCGGCCTGCCGCTCACGACCGCGGCAGTGATCGTGTTCCAGGGTCTGTCGAACCAGAACTACCAGGGCATCCCGCTGCCTGTCGACGCGTCGATCCTCGGGCTGTCCGGCTGCACTGTGCTCGTTTCGCCCGACTTCGTGTCCCTCGCATTGGCCGGCAGCGGCACGACCGACACGACGATGTTCCTGCCGAACGACCCCACGCTCGTGAACCTGCCCTTCTACTCGCAGATCCTGATCCCGGACGACACCGCGGTGAACGGCGTCGGCGGCACGAGCCGCGGCATCCGGGCGATCATCGGCGCGCCGTAGCCAGCCCGCCCGTCGGGCGGCGTAGCTCGGCATCTCTTGGGAGTGCTCGCAACGCCGGGGAAACACTCCGCACGCGGCACACCACCCTGGCCCTCTACGACGTCCCTGTTCGCACCGCTCGCGCGGCGCTACTGGCTACTGCGTCGCGCCGGTGAGCCGCCGCCCCGCTTCCTCGACGTCGCCCTTGCTGCCGAGGTAGAGCGGCGTGCGCTGGTGCAATTTCTCCGGCTGGATGTCGAGGATCCGGCGGACACCATCCGTCGCGGCGCCACCGGCCTTCTCGCAGACGAACGCGAGCGGCGCGTTCTCGTAGAGCAGGCGAAGCTTGCCCTCGGGCTTCTTCGCCTCACCGGGGTACATGTAGACCCCGCCCTTCAGCAGCGTTCGGTGGAAGTCGCCGACGAGCGCACCCGCGTAGCGGGCCGAACGCTTGCCGCAGGTCGTCTCCTGTCGTCGGAACGCTCGCACCATCGCCTGGGTGTTGGTGTCCCACTTGCCCTCGTTCGCCTCGTTCACCGAGTAGGACCCCTCGCCTTCGGGGATCCGCAGGTTCGGGTGTGTGAGGAAGAACGTGCCGATCGATCGATCGAGCGTGAAACCGTTCACCGGCCCGCCCGCCGAGTAGACGAGCATCGTGCAGGGGCCATAGAGGACGTAGCCCGCCGCGACGAGATCGCGACCCGGCTGCAGGAAATCGGCGAGCGTCGCCTTCCCGTTCGTGGTCACGCGGCGGTAGATGCCGAAGATCGTGCCCATCTGGCCGGCGACGTCGACGTTGCCAGACCCGTCGAGCGGATCGACGGTGATCACGTACTTGCCGTTCTCGCACCCGGGCAGGAGGTGCACGTCCTCCATCTCTTCGCTCGCGATCCCGGCGACCATCGGGATGCTCTCGAACACCTGCAGAACCGCATCGTTGCTGATCACGTCGAGTGCCCGGACGTCCTCGCCCTGCACGTTCGTGCCACCCGCGTAGCCGAGCTTGCCGACGAAGCCGGCCCGCATGATCTCGCTCGCCAGCATTCTCGCGACGAGGCTGAAGCGATTGAGCACGGACGACAGGCCGCCGCTCGCATTGTGGCTGGCCTGATCGCGGAAGAACTGTTCGCTGAGAGTGAGGCGCGTGGTCATCGGCGGGGTTCCAGGGCGCGCGCATTGGAGCGCGCCACCACCGCGCTCACAACTTCGGCAGCGTCAATACGGGCTTGGCGACTCCGCGTTCGAAGAGGGCACCGCCAAACAGCGCGGACGCGGGCACGAAGACGACCATCGCCGAGTCGGCATCGCTGCGCGCGACCAGGACCTTTGCGCCGTCGTGCCCGACGCCTTCCAGCGCGGCACCGGCTCGCGCTGGCCAGAGGACGTAGCGAGAGCCCGTCGGTCCCGGTCCGAGGTCCACCGTCACGCCGAGCGACTGCGGACGAACGCCGCGTCCCTTCCGCCAGTAGAGCCGCGGGCCACCCGTGTCGTCCGCCGTGAAACGGGCGATCTCGACGAGATCCCGGTCTGGGGCGAACCCGTCGCCGAACCAGCGGCCACACGCATGCGCTCGCCGCACGTCGAGGGAGAACTGGCGCGCGTCGTCGAGCACGAAGCGGATCCCCTGCTCGTCGAGCCACGCGCCGAGTCGCCGATCCCGCAAGGCGCGGAACGACCTGGAGTCGACGACCCCGTCCAGGTTCACCACGCCCCTGCGTTCCGCCGGCGTGCGAAGAACGTCCGCATGGAACGTCACGATCCCCGAGTTGAAGCTGCCGACCCGTTCCCCGGCCGGGACCAGGTCGTCGAGGCACCGCCCCGCGATCTCCATCTGGCGCTGCCCGGCCAAGGGCTCGGGCCCGATCCGCCGGCCGTCGACGATCTGCGCAACGGCCGCGACCAACAGCAGGGTGCGCCAGCGGCGGAAGCGCGCGATCGCCGCGGCGGCGCCGACCACCAGCGGTGCGACGTAGTAGTCGCGTGGGTACCAGCGGATCGCCCAGTGCAGCGCGACGATCGCCGCGAGCCCCAGCACGAGCGCGGCGAGGTCTCTCGGGACTGGGCGAGGCCTCGCTCTCGGCACGAGGGCGAGGAAGAGCGCGATCCACCCCGCCGTCGCGAGGTCGCGCGCGCCGAGTGCGCACGCGGCGCCAACGACGAGTGAGGGCAATGCGCGCAACGAAGCCGGCCACACGCTGCGCACGACCGCGAACACCGCGAAGCCGAGCCCCATCGCCGACGCCGTCGCCCACGGTCCTCCGAGCAACACCGGCCGCGCGAACCACCAGACCTGTGCGAACCAGGACCCGAGGTCGGGCGACGTGGCGGCGAAGTTCGCGTGCCACAACCACGCCATCGGCAAGGCCGAATCGGGCCAGATGCCGCCGCCCAGCCAGACGTTCGCACCGGCGAACACCGCGAACGCCGCGGTCGGCGCGACGAACGCACGACACCCGCCGCGCCACGCGGACAGCGCGAGCACCAGACCGAAGAGATCGCTGCGCGCGAGCACGGCGAGGACCGACACGCCGACGAATCGCCCCTGCGATGCGCGCCGTGAGAGCCACAGCGTCTGCGCGAGGAGACAGGCAAGTGCCGTCTCCTGACCGTTCTGGGCCTCCCGCAACAGGAGGGGATTGCCAAGCCAACACATCGCGATGCAGAGACCGGCCAGGCGGTCGCGCATCGAGAAGTACCAGCCGGCCGCCGCAGCGAGGTGGAACGAGAACCCGAGCCAGGGCGCGATCGCCGGCAGTGCAGCGGCGCCGCCGAACCAGGCAATCGGGACCAGCAGCGCCGACCACAGGATCTGCACGCCGCTCGTCGAGACCCCGTCGCTGACGACGGGGCCGAGCCCGCGCGCCACGTTGGCGGCCCACGCGAACTCGTAGAACGCGTCGTCGCGCAGCCGGTCGACGACGTCCGGGGCCAGCACGAGCCAACGCTGCAGGCCGACGCTCGCGGCGATCAATGACGCCGCGAGCGCGGCAACTCCGAGGCGGGCGTGCGCCGCGCCCTTCACGGCGCCCTTCCCGCCGACCAGTGCAGGGGCCCCTCCCTCGCGCAAAGCAGACCGAACGTGCGCCAGCGAGGTGCCATTGGGCGGCGCAGCATACTCAGGAGCGCGGCATCGACCGCCCGGCGATCACCGCACTTCCGCGAACCCTCCCGATCACCAACGTCTCGCCGCGTCGCTGCGGTCCCTGCGGAACCTGAGGCACACTGCCCGCCGGACGCGAACCGGAGCGGCGCGCCGAAGGCGAGCGGCAAGGTGCTGTGCGGAGCGCGCGCGAAGCGGGCGGTCCGCTCAGAACCGGAGCGGCGCGCCGAAGGCGAGCGGCAAGGTCCTGTGCGGAGCGCGCGCGAAGCGGGCGGTCCGTTCAGAATGACGCGCGGTGCGCGTCCCACATCGACGCGACCCACGGCGACCACGACTTCGTCCAGCCGCTGGTTTCGATCTGCGTGTAGCGATCCATGTAGTCGAACAGCGCGTCGTGGCTCCAGGCCTGCTTCAGGCCCATCATGCGAGCGCAGAGTACGCCGCCGATCCAGGCGTTCGCGGTGCAGCAGCGGCGGTAGCTGTCGCCGAGCCAGTTCGAGTTGTCCGCGTTGGGCGCGTGCACGTGAGCGAAGCCGAACTCGGGCGTGCCGACGTCAGTGCTCGTGTAGCCACCGTAGCCCCAGTTCACCTGCGTCGCCGAGGTCTGCTGAACGACGAACGTCTGGCAGTCCTCGCCGAAGTGCGCGGTGTAGGTGCCGTTCAGGTTGCGCACGGACGGATAGTTCGCGCCGACGGCGAGCATCTCGACATCGTGCAGCAAGGCGCCGGCGAACAGGATCGGCAGCTTGCGACCCGAGTCGTGGCCACCCGTGCCTTCCCACGAGCATCCGTTCTTCACGTTGCCCCAGAAGTCGATGCCGACCTGCACGAGTCGCGTGACCAGCAGCTGCTTCTGTTGCAGCGGCAGGTTCACGTTGCACATCAGGGCCGACTCGTTGAACAGCGTCGTGAAGTCGCGGCCGTAGTCGGGCATGTTCTGGACCGGGTGCATGAAGCGAGCGGGCCAGCCCGGCGCATGGTCGAGCCACGGACGCTCGAACTTCGCCACCTGCGCCGACATCGACGGCATTCCCGACGAAGCGGTCACCGAGAGCAGCGCACTCCAGTCGATCATCTCGACGTCGTAGGCGACCGAGTGGTCGTTGCCGGCGTAAGGCGGCCGGAACGAACCCAGCGGCGGCCGCACCGCGAGGCAGGTGAGCACTGCACAGGTGTCGATCTGCGGGATGAACGCCGTGTTCATGTTGCTGATGATCTTCACCAGGCTCTGGTTCGGTGCCAGCACGAGCGGATTGCCGGGCGCGAGGTTCTTCGCGACGTTCAGCGTGTCGGAGTACCGGTTCTCGTTGCCCGCGCCGTAGAGACCGCGGTCGTACCCCTGCATGTAGGTCGACGGATTGGGGTTGATCATCGCGCCGTGGATGACGCGGGTGCCGACGGTCGTGCAGGCGGGCTGCATGTCGACCAGCGTGACCGGCCCGATGACGAACCAGTCGCCGTTGACGAACTGCCCCGCCTCGACCGGTTGCGCGAACTGGAACGTGATACCGAACTGCGTGATCGACGTGACCGGGCTCGTCGGGGTGGGCAGCGGCGCAACGCGGTTGCGCAGCGCCTTCGAGAGGCCGATCCCCGGTGCGTTGAGACCGGGCTCGGCGAAGAAGGCCTGGAAGTACAAGTCGCTCGCGGCGAGCACCGGATCCTCCGGAACCGGGAAACCCGCCGCGACCGTCGGCGAGGTCGTGAAGAAGGGCATCTGGATCAGCGGCGACACGAGAAGCGAGCAGCCCGGCATGTTCACGGGCGCCAGCGAAGCCGGCAGCACGACGCTCCCCCACTGCGTCCGCGAGTCCCCGATCATCAGGACGGCCTGCGCGAACGGCGTCAGGTGGTCGAGTTGGATCGTCGACCAGGAACCCGGTCGCATCGGCGGGAAGATGTCGATCGTCGCTTCCTGACCGCCGTAGCCACCACAGCCGGAGCCGAACTGCTCGATCACCGGGACCTGCGCGAGGAGCAGAGGAGTGGCGAACAGGGTCGCCAACAGCGAGGCCGTTTTTTGCATTCGCGCCCCCTACGCGGCGCGACTCTGGTGCGGCCAGACTTTCGTTGGCACCGGCGCTGCAGCTGCCCCGTGCACAAGCATGCACAGACCCGTGGGCTGGAAGGAAAACTGCTCACAAGCGTCCGTGCTGTCTTGCTCGCCGACAGATGCGCGCGACGACGGCGGCGAACGAAGCGCGTCGTGTCGCAACCTTGGACAGAAAAGCGCCCGACCGACACCGAGCGGATACTCTGAAAAAATCGTGGTTCGCCGCATCGCAATCGAGTTCCTCCGCGCCGCCGAGGCAATGGAATGAAGTCGCGCGCGACGATCTGTGTCGCGCTCGTGGCCGCCGGCGCCGCGGTGTGGGCGCTGTCGCGGCGCGCGCCCGAAGCGCCGCCGCCCCCGCCACCGACGCCGCCGCACGAGGCAGAGGCCGAACCCGAGGACGCGCGCGCGGTCCCGCAGGCGGCACCGTCGACGGCGCGCGAGCTGGCGCAAGAGCTGCCCCCGGCTACGGGCCTTTCGCCGGCGCAAGGCTGGCGCGGGGTCGTGCTCGACGAGGCCAATCGTCCGCTGCCAGCCGTCGCCGTGCACCTGCTGGAGAGTCCGTCCAACGACCCGCTGGCCGTGGCGCTGGTCGCCGAGCGCCGCCTTTCGCCGGCTCCTCTGGCGACGATCCGGACCGCTTCCGACGGCACGTTCGCGCTCGGGCTGCCCGTCACCCAGGACCGGGTCTACGAGCTGTTCTTCGTCGCCGCAAACCGCGCTCCGACCCGCGTCACCGGCCTGCGCCTTCTCTCGGACCAGTGGTTCGATCTCGGCATCGTGGTCGTCGGCACGGGCACGGTCCTGCGTGGTCGCGTCGAGATCGCTGGCTCGGGCGCCCCGGTGCCCAGCGCGATGGTCACGGTCGAAACCGGCACGACGTTCGTCGACGCCGCCCTGCGCGCGCTGCCCGACGGGGAGCGATCGCTGTCGACGACGGTCGATGCGCACGGCCGCTACGAACTGCTCGTGCCGCGCGTCGGCACGGTGCGCGTGACGGCCATGGCTCCCGGCTTCGCGCGCGCCGTGCGCACCGGACTGGACCTCGGAACGCAGCCGTTGCCCGACGTCGATTTCGCCCTTCCGGCGGGGCTCACCATCCGCGGTCGGGTCCACGAGCGGAACGGCGCCGGCGTGGCATCGGCCCGCATCGAAGCCTGGCCCGAGCAGGCTGCCTTGCCGCCGCTCGTCGCGACGAGCGATGCAGACGGTTGGTTCAACGTCCAGAACCTCGCACCGGGCCGCTACCGCCTGCGGGTGTCGGCGCGCTCGTTCGTGGCGACGGAACGCCTCGAGGTCGAAGCCGGCCGCACCGACCTGCTGATCGCGATCGCGCGGCGGAGTTCCTTGCGACTGCGCGTGCTCGCGCCGGGGGGCACCCTCGTCCGCGACTACCAGCTCGCAGTCCGGCGATTCCTGGCCGACCGGGACGGCCATCTCGCCTACGTCCCGGACGTGCCGGACCGTCGCGTCGCCCTCCGGGGCGAGACGGAGCGGGCCACGATCGACGATCTGCCGAACGGAACGTTCGTCTTCCAGGTCGCGGCCGAAGGGTTCGCGACGACATTCTCCGAGCCGGTCGACCTCGCGGCTGCGGAGGGCGGTGACGGCGTCGTGCGCGAACTCGACGTCACGCTGTCGGCCGGAGCCACGATCCGCGGCCACGTGATGGACGCGTTCGGCCGACCCTTGACGGGAGCGACGGTGACCACCGCCGCGGAAGGAGCCGACCCCGACTCGCCGCTGTGGCGGGTGCTCGCCGGAGCGGCCCCGGAGCGCATCACGCCGCGAACGGCCACCACCGACGCGGACGGCAGGTTCGAACTCCCGCGGCTGTCGTTCGGCCAGTACCAGCTCGAGGTGCGGCACCCCGACGCATGCCTCGCCCGGCAGAACGGCATCGTGCTCGACGCCGAAGGGGTCCGTACCATCGCGCCGATCCGGCTCGTGCGCGGCGCCGAGGTCAGCGGGCGCGTCACGATCGGCGGCAGAACTGCAGCGCAAGCGAAGATCCTGCTGACGACGCCGTCCAACGCGGCCTCGCGCGGCAGCGCCTTCCGCCTCGAGGCCATCGCCGACGCCGACGGTTTCTTTCGCATGCCTCGACGAGTCCCACCCGGTATGTACGAACTCCGCGCCGCGGCGCTCGACACCACCTCGCCCGAGGCCCAGCCTTTCCGGCAGATGCAGCAACTCCAGCGGTCCGCGGTTCCGTTGTCCGTCGGCGACGGGCAGGAACGCGTCGAACGCGATCTCGACATCCCGAACGATCACTGACTTCCCCGTGTCCAACTCCAAAAGCCTGGCCCTTCCCCTGGTCCTCGTCGCTGCCCTCGCGGGCGGCGGCCTCTGGTTCGCGATGCGTGGCGGTGACGAGCCGGCCCCGCCCAAGGTGACGCCGACCGTGCAGCAGCCGGAGGTCAAGCCGCCGACCCCGCCGCCCGAAGTCGTCCGCCCCGCAGAGGCGCCACGGAGCCAGGACCTGGACCGAACGGCGGTCAAGGTCGACACCGCGTCCGCCGACGCGCCGCAGGGTGTGCGGGGCCGCCTCCTGCTGCCCGACGGCCGACCGGCGGCAGACGTTCCGGTGATGTTGATCACCAACCTCACGAACAACCCGATCGAGGTCTTCTTGATGAACAAGACCTCGAAGTCGACCGCCGCCTCGACCGCCGCGACGGCCACGACGGCCGCGGACGGCACGTTCGCGCTGGGCATCCGGCAGATCGGCAAGGCCTACGACCTGCGGATCGTGAGCCCTGAACACCCGGAGAAGAACGTGCCGCAGATCAAGGTGCGTGAGGGCGACTGGTTCGACACGGGTGACGTGCGTCTCGAGAACGGTCTCGTGGTGCAGGGCAACGTCGTCGAGGAGGAATCGAAGCTCGGCATCCCGAACGCGACCGTCTACCTGACGAACAGCGCCGTGACGCACTCGATGATCGCCACGCCCGGGCGCGAGAAGGGCATCGCGGTGGTAACCGACGACAAGGGCTTCTATCGCTTCACGACGGCACCGACGACCGGCCTGATCACGCTGACGCCCGAGGCCGCCGGCTACGCGGGCTCGCCGCTGCCGAACCTGCAGCTGAATCCGCAGGGCGTGAACGAGTTCCAGATCCAGATGGTGCACGGCCAGTCCATCGCCGGCATCGTCGTCGATCCGGACGGCAAGCCGGTCGCGGGCGCGAGCGTCGCAGCGAACGGCCTGAGCCAGAAGACGCCCCAGGTGTCGACGACGACGACTGGCAGCGATGGCGTGTTCCAGTTCCCGGCTCTGCGCGCGGGTCCGTACAGCCTCGTGGCCTCGCTCGCGTCGTACATCGACGGGCGGCAGCAGCCCGTGATGACCGGCGACACCGAGGTGAAGCTCGTGCTCGGCCTTCGCCCCACCGTGAAGCTGCGCGTGCTGACCGCCAACAAGACGCCGGTGAAGTCGTACCGCCTCACTCTGATGCGGTACTTCCCGAACAACCCCACGGGTGTCGGCAAGGTGCTCGACTTCCCCGACCGCAGCGTGACTCCGGGCGACTACCCGTCGGAGTACGGCGGCGAATGGGCCGCGATCAGGAACGTTCCGATCGGCGACTACCGGTGGCAGGTGCAGGAGGGCTCGCACGCGAAGACGCTCTCGCCGCCGTTCACGGTGGTCGAGAACGGCCCGATCGCGGAGGTCACGGCAGAACTCACGCTCGGCGGCATCATCACGGGCACGGTCGTCGACGACCGCGGCCAGCCGGTTCCCGACGCCATCGTCACGACAGACATGAACAGCGGACCGGCGGGCGACCTCGGCCTGCTGGAGATCTTCTCGACGATGATCCCCGAGAAGCACACGAAGACGCAGGGCCGCACGGATGCACAGGGCCGGTTCAAGGTGACGAAGCTCTCGTTCGCCGACTACATGGTTCGCGTCTCCCACCCCGAGTTCTGCGAAGGCACGGCCGTCGACATCAAGCTCGACACGCCGGGGCAAGTCGCCGACGCGGGCGTGATCAAGCTCGCGCGCGGCGCCGTCGTCGAAGGCATCACGCTGGTCGCCGGTCAACCTGCCGGCCAGGTGAAGGTGCAGGTCTCGGTGCCCATGCCGACGGCCGCACCGGGGCAGACCGGGCCGATCACCGATCCGCGCACGCTCGGCCCGCTGTTCCACGGCGTGGCGATCAGCGACAACGACGGCCGCTTCCGGCTGCTGAAGCGCGTGCCGCCCGGCAACTACAAGGTGACCGCGAGCCGCCAGACCGCGGAGAGCCCGTTCAGCACGATCCTCGACATGAAGAACACCGAACAACAGCTGATGATTCGCGCCGGTCAGGATCGCGCCGAAGTGAAGTTCAACCTGCCGGCGCGATAGCGAAGCGGACGCGCGGTAGATTCGGGCGGATGACGAACGGTCCGCACCGCCCGACGAGCTACTGGGACTACATCCGCGTGGAGGACCTGCTGGCGCTGCAGAACGGGACCTCCGCGACCGAGTCGGATCTGACGACGGACGAGATCCGCTTCATCGTCATCCACCAGGTCGACGAGTTGTGGTTCAAGGTCGTCCTGGGCGAACTGAAGGCCGCACGCGACCTCTTCGCCCGCCGCCCCGTGCCCGAGGACGCCCTCGCAGGCGCGGTCGCGAGCCTGCGCCGCGTCACGATCTGCTTCGAACTCGCCGCGCAGCACTTCCGGCTCATGGAGACGATGCGGACGCAGGACTACCTGCTGTTCCGTGACAAGCTGAACCCGGCGAGCGGATTCCAGTCCGCGCAGATGCGGGAGATCGAGATCCTGCTCGGCCTGCCCGACGACGAACGGGTGCCGCTCGGCAACGAGATCAGCTACATGGAGGCGCTGAAGAGTGCCGACGGCTCGCCCTCGCCGGCACTCGCTCGCGTGCGCCGGCGCCTCGCGGACATGCCGACGCTGAAGACTGCGGTCGACGCATGGCTGCACCGCACTCCCATCGACGGCAGTTCGCCCGATTCGCCGGGGGATGCGACGATCGTCGATCGCTTCGTCGAGCGATTCCTGCAGGGGCACGAAGCGCTCTGCCAGCGCGCCCTCGACCACGCGGTCCGGGTCCAGGCCCTGACTCCCCCGGACGAGGAGCGGTTGCGTGCCCGCTACCGCGGCCAGTTGCAGGGTGCGCGCCGGCACCTGCTCGCCGACGACGTCCCCACCGAACGGCGGAGTTTCGTGCGCCGCCTGCGCGCCGCCATCCTGTTCGTCGACAGCAACCGCACGCTGCCGCTGCTCAGCTGGCCGGGCCAGGTGATCGACGGGCTGATCGAGTGCGAGCAGGCGATGCTCGCGTTCCGGCAGCGCCACGCGCGCATGGTCGAACGCGTGATCGGCCGGCGGGTTGGCACCGGCGGCAGCGACGGCGTCGCCTACCTCGACCAGACCGCCCTGCGCTACCGCGTCTTCACCGAGATCTGGGCGGCCCGCACGCTGCTGTTGCCTCCGGACCTGTCGCCCGGCGCGGCGGACCCGACCTTCTACGGTCTCGCGCACGAGTGAACGCGTCGGCGACCAGCGTCACTCGGCGTTCGACTCGCGAAGATGCTTCTCGAACAGCATCGCGGCGACGCGGATCAGGTCGCGCTCGGTGATGATCCCGACGAGGCGCTGGCCCTCTTCGACCACCGGCAGGCTGCCGACGCGGTGGCGACGCATCAGCTCGATCGCCTCGAGCGTGGGCGTGCTCGGCGTGACCGTGATCGGATCCTTCCGCATGATGTCCTTCACGGCGACCGGCGCTCGCTCGACGCCGCGCATGCCCTGGCCGACGAGACGCAGAAGCGTGCGGTGCGAGACCAGCCCGACGAGGCGCCCTTCGTTGTCTTCGACCGGCACGTGCCGGATGTGGCGCCAGTCCATCAGGCTCGCCGCGAGATCGACGACGTCCTCGGGGTGCACGGTGAACAGGTCCGTCGTCATGAACTGACCGACCTGCACATAGCTCTCCTTCCAGCCCTCGAACTCGCCGGTGTCGGCGAGATCCCACGTGTGCACCGGCTCACCGGCCTGCTGGCGGACCATCATCGCCCGCACGAGCGCGGCCATGCGCTGTTCCTTCGTGCCCTTCTCGCCCATCGCAGCGAGCGAGTCGAGCGTCCAACGAGCGCCGGTTCGACCCCGCTTGCAACGTTCCTCCACGATGCCGAGGTAGCGATCGATGTCGGTCGAATCGAGCTTCGCGCTCTGCAGACCGGCGCGCGCCATCGGCAGGAGCACCTCCTGGATGAGCTGCTGCGCCGCGTATTCGCGACCGTGGAACCACGTGAGATTCGCCTGCAGGCCGAGGCGTGCGGCCGCGACGAAGTTCCCCTTCGCGTCGTCGAACGACATCACCTTGCTGACGTCGTCGAACTCGTGCGACACTGCGGCCATGAGGCCGAAGAAGAACGCTCCGTTCGCGATCTCGTCGACGACGCTGGGGCCAGCCGGGAACGCGCGCGCCTCGATGCGCAAGTGCGGCTTGCCGTCGCTGATGCCGTAGCAAGCGCGGTTCCAGCGGTAGACGGTGCCGTTGTGCAGGCGCAGCGCGGTCAGGGCCGGAACTCCGTTGCGATCCAGCACGGCTTCGGGGTTCTCGTCGATGTCCGTGGCGAGCACGACCCGGAAGCGGGCGATGTCCTCACGGAAGATCTCGAGCACCGAGTCCCGCACCCATCCGTCGCCGAAGTTGACGCGCGGACGGCGACCCCGCAGTTGGTGCGCCGCGGAACGGGCGTCCACCGACTGCTGGAAGAGCGCGACGCGCGTTTCCCGCCACAGACGGCGCCCGAGCAAGACCGGCGAGTTGGTCGCAGCCGCCAGCACCGGCGCGGTGATCGCCTGGGCCACGTTGTAGAGCTTCGCGAATTCGCGCGGCCCCACCTGGAAGTGGACCTGGAAGCTCGTGTTGCACGACTCGAGCATCACGTTGTCGTGCGTCATGTCGAGTTCGTCCACGCCCTTGATCCGGAAGTGGAAGTCGCCGCCTCGCAGCTGCGAGATCGCGTTGTTCAGCGCGAGGAAGCGCGGATTCTGGACCATCGACGCGAGCGTGAGGTCCGAACGCCGCAGCGTCGGCAGGATGCCAGCCAGCACGATGCCGCCGCCCATTTCGGTCGCCGCGTCGCGCGCCGTCCGCAACAGGCCCTGCAGCTCCTCCTCCATCGCCGAGAGGCAGTTGCCGCCGAAGACCTGGGGCTTCAGGTTGCACTCGAGGTTGAACTGCGCGAGCTCGTAGGTGAACTGTGGGTGGTTCAGCCGCTGCATCATCGCGGCGGCGCCGCACCAGGCGCGGCCGGCCTTGTCGAGCAGGAACATCTCCTGCTCCGCGCCGATGCGCCGAATGCCCTTCTCGAACCTCTCTTCGTCGAGCATCCGCTCCATCGCATGCACGTCGGCCAGGATGGCCTTCATGAACGCGCGGAGTTGGTCTTCGGTGAAACCGCTAGGCAGGTCGTGTCGGCCCATACGATGCGAACAGTCCGGTGAGGTGCGGAACCATACCGTGGCATCGGCCCGCACGCTCGCAGCGCCGGGGGAACCGCATCACTGACGTCGTGGGCGGGCGATCAACGAACGAAGCCGTTGAACATGATCCGCTTCTCCTTGAGGAGCGGGTGGTTCAACTCGACGACGAGGTCGCCCTTCAAGAGGCCGGTCGGCGCATGGTCGGTCACCTCGAGCGACACGACGAGCTTCGCCCCGTCCTTCTTGGCTTCCACCTTCAGCACGTCTTCGCTGACGGTCGACTTCTCGAAGCGGAAACCGGTCATCGCGAGGTCGGAGCCGTCGTTCGGCTCGAACACCAGTTCCTTCTTCAGGGTGGTGCCCTTGCGGATCATGCCCAGCGTGAGGAAGGCACCCGGCTTCACTTCCAGCGGGCCCTGCACGAACGCCATCACTCGGACGGTGAAGGTCGTGTCGCCGCGAATGTCCGTGTGGAACTTCAGGATGCCGCCGCCATTGACCTCGGCGTCGACGGGTCCGTACTTGCCCTTGACGGTCCACGTGGCAACGTCGCCGTTCATGGCCTTGGACCAAGAAACGTCGAACGCCTTGCCCGCGTCATCCATGCGCGTGATGTTCCAGTCCTTGAACATCGGCGACGTCACGGTAGCCGTGAAGTCGCGCGACTCGCTCCAGGTCATCTTGTTCAGGTTGATCTCCTGCGGCGAGATGACGAAAAGGGTCGCGCCCGTGGCGGTCCACTTCAGCTTGATCTGCGGCTGGCCCGGATCCGTCGTGTGGATGTCCAACGTCGCCATCTTCGGGCCCGTGTAATTGGTCATGTCGAGGTGCACCTCGACCTCGCCGTCTTCGTGGCCGCCGATGGCGACCGCGGTCACGACCTCCGTCGTCTCCTTGCCGTCCGCCCCCTTCATGACCCGAACCAGCGGCGAAGACTGCTTCGGGCGCAGCTCGTACCGCCGGTCGCCGACGCGGATCGTCGCGTGCAGGCACTGGCAGCTGCCGATCAGGTTCTGCCAGTCCACGGCCTTGTCGGTCGGATTCTTCCACTTGAGGACGCCGGTCGCCTCCCCTTCGCCGAAGTAGGTGCCGAGGTCGAGTTCGGTGATGCCAAACCACGTGTTTCCCGGCATCGAGCCCGGCCTCTGCTGCGGCGTCGCGACCTTGACGGGCTCGGACACCGGTGCCTTGCTCTCCTGGGCGTTGAGGCACCCGCCGAACAGGGTCCAAAGGGCGGCGACAGCGAACAAGTCGGGGATGCGTCGGAGATGCGGCATGGGATAGGACCTTCGCGCCGCCTCGAGCGGCCTCGTGAGCCGGAATGTGGGGCGCAGGAGTATAGCCAGCACTCCGCGCGAAAACTCCCACGTCGCCGGATCCGGGTCGCCGACCCATCGCACCAGTCCGTCGCGATGTTCCCTGGACTCCGCGCGGTGAGGCCGCACGATGCGCGACACCCATGCGACCGTGGCTTTCGCTGCTCGTCATCCTGCCCGCGCTCCCGCTGTCCGGCTGCTGCTCGCTGGCGAGATTCTGGTGCGGACCGGACAAGACCCCGTGGGTGCAGCAGCGGTTCGACACGCCGCTCGCGACGGCGCGGACCCTGCTCGAGGCCATCCGAAGGGACGATCCCGAAGTGGTGTACCTCTGCCTCTCCGACGGCTACCGACGCCGCCTGGGCATCGACAGCATGACCGCGGTGCTCGCGTGGCAGCGGATCCGCGAACAGAACCCGGGCCTGCACGTCGCCGGCTACGCGAACGTGCCGGCCCCGCGCCGCACCGGCGACGACCGCGCGACCGTTGCCGTCGAAGTGGAAGGCCTCACGATCGAGCTCGACTTCGAGCGCCAGGCCTACTGGGAAGTCCGGTACGTGTCGGGGGACGGAGTCCAGCTCGAACAGGGTGGCACGACGAACTTCGCGGCTCGCGCCCTGGTTGCCGCCGACCCGGCCCACCCCGGGGCGGACGATGCGACGACGCGGGTTGTCGTCGGCCCCTTGGTGCTGGTGCACGACCCCGAAGCACCCATCGCGGTCGACGCCCTCGACCATGTCGCCCTGACGCGGCGTTGGAAGGTGAGCGACCTCCGCGTGCGCTGAACCGCGGGGCGACGCGCGCCGGCGCAGGGACCGACGGCACGACCGTCAGCGTGAGCCGGAGCCGACTTCTTCTCGTTCCGCGGTGACGATCACGGGCCGAGGACCGACCACCGGATGCTGGCGCGGCGCCAGCGAGAGCAGATCGGAGACACGCAGGAAGGTGAATCCCTCGCGCTTCAGCTGCAGGAGCGCATCCAGCTTCGCGAGCACCTGCTGCCCCTCGTCGGGTCGCACGCGGTCGAAGTCGTGCATCAACACGACACCCCCGCCGTCGCGACGAATCGAGTCGACCAGGGCCGTCGGTGCGAGTTTGTCGCTGTCGCGCGCATCGCCGCCGTCGTGCGTCCACATCGCAATCGGTGCACGCCGCCACCAAACCCACATCAGGGAGAGCAGGTTCAGCTTGCCGTACGGCGGTCGGAACAGGATCTCGCGCGGCTGCCGCCCCGTGATCCGGTGCAGCGCCCGCCACCCGTCGATCGTGTCGAGAATGCCGTCCCACGGCCAGGACCAGATGTGGTGCACGTGCGTCGCACCGTGCGATCCGACCTCGTGCCCCGCGTCGAGGATGCGCATCACGGTGCGCTCGTTCGCGCGAACCCGTTCCCCGAGCATGAAGAACGACGCGAAGACGCCCGCGCGACCGAGGCGGTCGACGACCATTGGCGTCAGCAGGTGACTCGGCCCGTCGTCGAAGGACAGGGCGACGACCCGGCGCTCCCGACACAGCGCGAGCAGTTCCCGCCGACGCGCCTGCAGCACGAGGCGCGGCAGCAGTATGTGCAGGATCCCCAACAGGAGGCATCCGCACAGCGCGAGGAACGTCGGCGACATGGACATCTAGGAACGCCCCGCTCCCGCACAGGAGTGCACGCCAGCGACCGGATCGGCGACGCCCCGACGCCCAGGGCTCGGCGACGGGAGATCCAGACTACCAGCCGGCGCCGCCTGGCGAAGCGCCGGTTTCAACGGATCGACTCGGTGCAGCGGACCTGGACCTTGGCCCCGCGGGGCAGGATGCGGAACAGTTCTTCGATGTCCGGCGCGAGCATCCGGATGCATCCCGCCGACGACATCGTCCCGATCGTCTCCGGCATCGGCGTCCCGTGCGCGCCGAAGCCCGTGTAGCGCTCGTGGCGGAACTTGATGAAGTACTCGCCGAGGATGTTCTTCGGATGCCCGTAGGGATAGCGCTCCCCGTTGGGCGCGGTCCATTCGGGCCGGGGCTGCTTCTCGGTCACCGTGAACTCGGTTACCGGCGTCTTGTCGTTCTCCCCGTGCCCGACCCAGTAGAGGCGCAGCAGGTGGTCACCGACGTAGAGCGCCAGAGCAAAACTGCGCTTCTCGAGCACGGCGACGATCGGGTCGATCGGAACCTTGATCTTCTGCTGCGCGGCGATCGCGTTCGGATTGTGGATCCGGTTCAGCAGGGCCAGCGTCCCGGACTCGAGCACTGCGCCCTGGGCGCGGAACCTGGTGGCGATCGACGCCAGGGAATCGCCGCGCTCGATCGTGTAGCTGCGGGCACGAGCGACGTTCGCCGGATCGCAGAGCCACCGGTCGACCCGCACGAGGTGCTGCGAATACGCCTTGTCGACGAACGCGCGCACTTCGGTGTCGCCCTTCTCGATGCGGCCGCGAACGCACAGGCCGAGCAGATTCGACGTCGCGGCAATGGACTCGGCGTCGGGGAGTTGGAGCGCTGCGGCGAGCACCTTGCCGCAGGCGGCCCGCCCCTCCGGTGAGTGCAGGCAGGCGTTGTCGCTGCCGAGAGCCGCGAACATCGTCGCGAAGTCGTCGGTCGGGACGAGCAGCCCGTCCACCACGCGCCTCCGCTGGTCGCCGAGCCCCTTCGTCGCGAGCAGCTGCCAGGCCGTGGAGCGCGAGGCGGCGTCGCCGCCGGCGACGCGCGACATCAGATCCTCGACATCGGCGGGTGCAACTTCGGCGGGCACCGGACGCGCATCGAGTGCACCGGTCGACGAGGGGCCGATCGACGGAGCGACCGCGGGCGGCGGCGCCGGGGTGTTCGCCGTGCCGCGACCGAGCACCTGGTCGAGACTGCCGGTCGGCGCGGGCGCGCCGCTGCCCCTGGCTGCATCTCCGCCGGCGTTCACCGGAGCGCCGCTCCACCGCGAGCAGCCCCACCACGCGAACGCGAGAACCAACAGGCCGACGACGAACTGCCGCATGACCATCCACCTCCTCTGTGCGCCGCACCGGCGCGCCACCGCCATCGCGTCCCCTGACCAGGAACGCACGCCGGATCGCCCGGCGGAACCACGGTAGCGACGAGCGGGAGGAAATCGAGAGGCTCCACTCCACGAGGACCGTCGACGGAGGCCGGTTGAACCCTTGGGTTCAGGTGGGCTCCCCCCGGAGCATTCAGGTGCAGGCCGGCAGCGCCGTGCGGCGCGCCTCCTGCTCCCTCCAACTCCTCGGGGTCGGAGCCCGGAGAATGGTCATCGGTTCAACTTTGTGGCCCGCGTGCAAGCGCGGGAACCGCAGAGCGGAACCTCTCGAAGTGCCGGAGTGTAGCGCGCCCGCGCGCAAGTTCCGCTTGCCCGGGCCACTCACTCCCAGCGATTCCGGGCGATCGCGGCGAGCACCCGCTCGGCCGCCGCGACGGCGGCGACCCCGTCCTCGCCGGGCACGATCGGCGTCGTCCGCTCGCGGCAGCAACGCAGGAAGTCGACGAGTTCCTCCTGCAGCGGGTTGCCCTCGTTGAGCTCGATCTGCTGCACCTGCAGAAGACCGTCGAACACGAACTTCCACAGATCGCCGACCTGGGTCTTGTCGATGCGATCGAGATCGAGCTTCTCGAAGTCCCAGCCGGGCGCCTTCTTCACGAGCATTCCCTGGCCCGTCTGGAAGTCGAGGCTCGCATAGCCCTCCCGCGAGAACACGCGCATCTTGCGCAGAGGCTTCAGCGCGACGCGGTTCGCGGTGAGGTGCGCGACGGCGCCGTTCTCGAACTTGATGATCGCGGACGCCATGTCCTCCGCGGGCGTGAAAACCGCGCCGCCGAAGGCTTCGACCGACACGATCTCGCTGCGCACGAGCGCCAGCACGAGGTCGAGGTCGTGGATCATCAGATCGAGCACGACACCGATGTCCGTGCTGCGGAACGAGAACGGCGCGAGGCGGTGCGACTCGATGTAGCGCGCCTTCATGCCGATGTCGGCGATGCCGCGCAGCGCGGGGTTGAAGCGCTCCACGTGGCCGACCTGCAAGATGCGGCCGTGCTTCCTGGCGAGATCGACGAGCGCCTGACCGTCCGCGGACGTGCGCGCGATCGGCTTCTCGACGAGCACGTCGACTCCGTTCTCGAGGAACACGCTCGCGACTTCGCGGTGCAACTTCGTCGGCACGACCACGGAGACCGCGTCGACCCGTTTGAAGTTGGCACTGCCGAGCAGCTCGCGGTGGTCCGCGAAGCCGGGCACGCCGTGCGTCTGCGCCGCGAACGTGCGCGCCGCTTCGTTCGGGTCGGCGACCGCGACGAGGTCACAGTCGAGCGTCTTCAGCAAGCGTGCGTGGTGCTTGCCGAGGTGACCGACGCCGACGACTCCGACCCGCAGCCGCCTGGTCACGCGTCCACCAGCGTGAACTTCAGCTCGGCCTCCGCGACGAGGCGTCCGGCGACCTTGCACCGGGCGCGCACGTGGCCGACCTGCGGCTTCGCACGGATCGTCTCGACCTCGATGCGGAGCTGATCTCCCGGCACGACCGCGCCTCGCAGCTTGACCTTGTCGATGCTCCACAGCACCGCGAGCTTGCCCGTGTTCTCGAGCTTGCGCAGCAGGAGCACGCCCGCGAGCTGCGCCATCGCCTCGAGCTGCAGCACGCCCGGCATGATCGGCTGTTCCGGCCAGTGCCCCTGGAAGAACGGCTCGTTGATCGTGACGTTCTTGATCGCGACCGCACGCTGGAAGCCGTCGAGCTCGATCACTCGATCGATCAGCAGGAACGGGTAGCGGTGCGGCAGCAGGTTGAGGATCTGCCGGATGTCGAGCCCGGAGTCGCTGACCGCTTCGCCCTGCTCCTGCTCGCGCTCGCGCTCCTCGAGGATGCGCTGCACCAGCGCCATGTTGAGCCCGTGACCCGAACGCGTGGCGATGATGTGTGCGTCGAGGTCGACGCCGGCGTTCGCGAGATCGCCGATCAGGTCGAGGATCTTGTGGCGCGCGAGTTCGTCGTCCCAGCGCAGCGAGTTCTGCTCGGGGCCGTTCGGCCCGACGACCAGCGTGTTCTGCGAGTTCGCGCCCTTGCCGAGGCCTGCGGCGCGAAGCGCTTCGACCTCGTGGGCGAACACGAACGTGCGCGCCGGCGCGATGTCGCGCTCGAAGTTCTCCGGCGTCAGCTCGAACCCGACGATCTGCTTCGTGCCGAGGGCCGTGCCGTTCACGCGCGGGTAGTCGAGGTGGTACTCGATCGTCAGGCGACCGGTGCCGGGCAGTGCAACCAGGCTCGCGGTGCCCTCGCGGACGTAGATCGGGTGCTTCACCGACCAGATGGGCCGCGTCGCGCGCATCTCCACCGCGCCGCTCTCGCGCAGCCCGCGAAAGAACTCCGACGCCGCACCGTCGAGACCGGGCACTTCCTCGCCGTCGATCTCCACCACGGCGTTGTCGATGCCGAGCGCGTACAGCGCCGCCAGCAGATGCTCGCAGGTGTAGACCTCTGCGCGCCCGTCCTGGATGCACGTACGGCGCTGGCGCGCCTTCATGTTGGCGCCGTGCGCGCGAACGACGGGGTGGTCTTCGATGTCCGTGCGCACGAACGACACACCCGTGCCCGCTTCCGCGGGCCGCACGACGATCTTGATCTCCTTGCCCGAGTGCAGGCCGACGCCACGGTACTCGACCGGGTTCTTCAGCGTGCGCTGCGGCCGTGCCGTCGGCGCCGGAGTCGGCGGAGCGTTGGCGACCACTACTTGCCGTCCTTGCCGCCGTTCTGCGGCGCGGCGGGTGGCGCCTCGCTCGCGGGGTCGAGCGGAACCTGCACGAGCTTGATGAGTGCAGGCGTGAGGTCGAGCTCCTCGGCGGCGAACAGCACCTGCCGCTGCTCGAAGGTGCGCAGGCGGGAGACGATGCGCCCCTGCTTCTCGTCGTCGGACGACTTGTCGTCCACGTCGATGCGCAGGACGAGCGACAGTCCGCGGTCCTTCGCGAGTTGCTTCACCGCGGCTTCGAGTTCCTCGTAGATCGCGAGCTGCACCTTCGCCTGTTCGGCACGCATTTCGTCGCTGAGCAGCTGCGCAGTCGCACGCTTCTGCTGCAGAAGCAGGTCGTACTCGAGTTCCTTGCGGCCACGCTCCCGCGAACCCTCCTTCAGGTTCGGGATGAGGCCCTTCAGTTCGCTCGCACGCCGGTCGAGCTCCTTCATCACGCCTTCCCGCTCCTGGCCTTCGCGCTGCAGGCGCTCGCGCTCCCGGATGGTGCGAGGGTGCAGGTCGAACACACGGCCGAGGTCGACGACGCCGATCACGAGCGGCGGCGGCGTCTTCTTCGCGGCAGCCTCGGCCGGCTGCGCCTCGGGCTTCGGCGCAGTCTTGCCGTCCTGGGCGGGCAGCAGCGGAACCAGTGAGGCGCAGAGAGCGAAGAACGGCGCGCGGAGTCTCATGGCAGACCGCGCACGGTAGCAGGCGCCCCGCCGAAAGGCCACGCACGCGTCGCCGCGGCGACCTTGCTCGCGCGGCGGGCGACCGTAGCCTCTGGCGATGCGCCCGAAGGCCGTGTGGATCGATCCGGCGACGCGTGCGCAGCTCGAAGCGGCGGCCGTGGCAGCACTCCCCGACGAGTTCGTCGCCCTGCTCGGAGGCACCGTGGACGACGACCGCCCGGACGTCGACACATTCGTCGCACTCGACGCACAGGTCGGCCGCGACTGCTTCGCCGTGCAGCCCCCCGCGTTCGCGCGCGCCGAGGCGGCCATCCGGGCGTCGGGGCGGCATTGGCTCGGATTCGTGCACAGCCATCCGAACGGCGCCGCGGTCCCTTCCTTGCGTGACCGCCGCGACGCGTGGCCGCACTGCGTGCAACTCGTCGTCGGTGCGGCGACGGGTCGACCGGGCACGGTCGGCGCGTTCTGGTTCGACCAGGACGGCATGCACACGATCCCCCTCCTCACGAAGGTGCCGGAGACCGCGCCGTGATCGTCGGCATCGGCGTCGACTCGGTCGCGATCGAGCGCCTCGCGACGGCGTGGCGCCGCACGGGCGAACGCTTCGCACGCCGCATCCTCACCGACGACGAATTCGCGTACTGCCGCTCGCGCCACCGACCCGCCGAATCGCTCGCCGCGCGCTTCTGCGCGAAGGAGGCGGTGATGAAGTGCCTCGGCACCGGCTGGACCGACGGCATCACGTTCCGCCAGATCGAGGTCCGCCGCGACGCGCGCGGCGCGGTGCGCCTCGAACTCCACGGCGCCGCCGCGCTACGCGCCGCGGAACTCGGAATCCGCCGCCTGCACGTCAGCCTCACGCACACGAAAGACACCGCGACGGCGTTCGTGGTCGCCGAGAACTGACGCTGCCATCGACCGCGGTCGCCGCGCGAGTCCCGGGGCGGGACAACGGGGTGCCGGCCGTCGAACGAGTTCGCGGAAGCTGCCGAAGACCACGCGTCGACTGCAAATGTCCGCGCGCATCCACAGCCTTGCCGCCGGCGTCGTCGCCGCCTTGTCGATCCAGGGCTGCGCCGTGGCCCCGGACATGGGAATGCCGCGACGACTCTGCTTCGTCCGCACGATCGCGCTGCCCGTGGACGTTTCGACCGGCCTCGCAGCCGCGGCAGTGCGGCACGCGTTGCCGTTCTCCGACCCGGTGCTCGCTTCGGCCGGAGCGCCGGCTTCCGCGAACGGCCCTGGGTTCGAGATCGCCTACGAGTGCACGCCGCAGGGCTGCTGGATCCCGGTCGCCAACGCGCGGATCCGCTTCGCCGCGAAGCCGGGCGGCATCGCCACCGAAGTCGACGCACTGTGCGGCAATCGGGTCCTGCGGTCCCTCGGCGGTGCAGCCGGGGCGAAGCTGCTCCTTCGCTGCGTTCCCACGGGCGATTCGACCTGTGCCGTCGAAGCCGACCTGCCGCCCGCGATCGCGGATCGCATCACCGAGGCGCTCGATCGCGCGTTCGCGCTGGCGGCCGAGCCCGACACGCCGGCGCTCGGACTCGGCGAGCCCAACCTGCGTGCCTTCTCCTGCGACCGTCTCCTGCGCGGTGCCGCGGACGACCTCGGGAACGGTCGGCCCCAGCGCGCGGCGGAACGACTGCATCTGGCGACTCGCCTGGCCGACGGTGTGCCCGAGTTCCAGCGGCGCATCGCCCTGCTCTCGACGCGAACGGGCGACGGAGCACTCGCCACGGACCACGCGCAGCAGGCGATGCTGATCGCACAGGACCCGGTCGCGCGCGCGAGCTGGGCGCGCCGCGTTTCCGCCGCCGAGGGCGACGACCGCGCCATCGTCGCGGACCGCGCCGTCGCCGAGCTGATGCTGCACTCCGCCCGTCGGCTCCGGCCCGCTCCCGCGCAGGACTACGAGGTCCTCCGTTCGGTGCACGAGCAGAACGAGTGGAGCATGGGTGCACTCGCGTGCGCGCTGCTGGCGCGCGAACACACGTTCGCGGACGGAGCGGCGGTCGCGCCGGCGACGCAGCCGATCGGCAAGCGTCCGTTCGACCTCGCGCTGCGCTTCGCGGCAGCGCCGCTCACGCTGCCGGACCGGCCGACGGTGACGGCGGCCGCGGCCCCGCGCTGACCGCCGCTCCGGCACCGCGCGCTCGCATCAGAAGCCGATCGCTCGAACGACGAAGCGGTGCACGGCGATCTCCTGCCGTGCGTGAAACGCGACGGCGATCGGTGCCTGCGGATCCACCTCCCGCGACTCGTCGAACACGTTCGTGCCCTCGAGCGTCACCTTGACGGCGGCCCGGCGCCGCGTCGCCGAAGGCAGCACGTCGATGACGAGGCGGTGCACGGCGCCCGGCACGACGATGTTCCGTGTCGACCCGAAGGCCTCCTGGGCCACGTGGAGGAACGCGCGCTGGGCCAGGTCCTCGCGTCTGAGATCGCCGTCGACCACCGTGCAGAACAGGCAGTCGTTCGCGGCGATCCACAGGAGCACCGCTATGCCGCGGAACTCGACGACGTAGAAGCGACGCCCGATGGTCGCCGGCGGCACCACGAAGTCGACCTGCAGGGTCGATCGCTGCACCGAGGGCTGGATGCCGGTGTTGCACCGCAGCGCCTGCAGCGACAGCTCGCTCCACGGCCGGTCGCCGCCGGCGAACTCGAGCGCACCGCCGCGCGCCGACCACCCTTCCCCGGCCCCGCTGCGCAGCACGGTTGCCGGCATCGCGACCTCGGCGGCGATCTCGTCGTTCGCGATCCCGACGCTCACGGCTGCCCCGCGCGGCGAGCCGCCGACCAGTTCGGCCTGCACCGCGCGCCGCCGCCGCTCGAGCACGAGCCAGCGCCGGGTGGTGCGCACTTCCCCTCGTTCCAGGTCGGTCCATTCCGCGACCGGCACCCGGGTCTCGCAGGCGAGAAGAGCCGCTTCGACTTCCGCGAGGTCGCCAGACCGCGCCGCGCCCTCACGTGCGCGCGTGAGACCGGCGAACAACGCCGGACGATCCAGGGACGCGTCCGGCTCTTCACCCCGGAATCGCTGGATACGCGGCCAGACATCGTGAACGAGAAAAGCATCGTCCTCCGCGGGCAGGGTGCGCAGCAGCACACCGACGCCGGCCAGGTCGTCGGCCACCATCGTCGCGACCGCGACGCCGGCGGTCCGGGTCCGTTCCGGCAGTGCGGCCATCGGGTCGCTGCCTTGCTGACGAAGCTGCAGCAGGAGGTCGCCGAACCGGAACTCGCCGAGCCGCGCGAGCCGCGCAGGCTGTGCGCCCGCGCGACACATCAAGCGCAGCGCGCCACCGTTCACCTCCGTGTGGAGCTGCACGGCGGTCACCGCGCTCGTCCGCGAGAAAGCGATGACCGGCGACGGAGCACGGGAGATGGCCTGCACCACCGCGATCTCCACGTCGCGTGCGGCCTCGAGCGCCTCGCGGTGACGCGCTGCCTGGCGGTCGTGGCGCGGTGCGGGGGCACCGGCCCGCTCGAGCAGGGCCAGCGCGTCGTCGGCACTGCCGACGCAGTAGGCCCGCCAGGCGAGGTCGCAGCGCGCGTCGAACCGCCCCTCCTGCGCGAGCGCAGCGGCTGCCGCCACCGCCTGCTGCATCGCGCCCACTTGCTGTTCGACCCCGGGCCACGGGTCGTGGCCCACGCGGAACCGGGACGCCGCCGGCCACGCCTGCGCGAGATCCTGGCGGAAGCGCGCGATCACGGCGGCGATCGTGTCCGGGTCGTCGCCGGCGCGCAGCCTCTCCGCCTGTGCGGCGCAGACTTCGTCCACTTCGGCGCGCAGCGCCGACGCGACCGCCGCTTCGGCCGCTGCGATCGCATCGATCGCAGCCGACTGCGCCCGAGAGTGCATCTCCGTCAGGCGCTGCTTCAGCGCGGGCTGAATGCGTTCGGGCAGTGGAAGCCGCACGCCGTCGCAGAACGTCGCCAGGGCATCGGCCCACAGGCGCGACGCGGCGGCGAAGTCGCCGGCGCGCACCCGCTCTTCCGACCGTGCGGGCAATGTCGACCCGAGGAACCCCTCGAAGCGCACGACCAGTTCGCGATCGCGTTCCGCGAGTTCGCGATCGATCGCCGTCGCCAGTTCGTCGATGCGCACGGTGCGAACCTGCGGCGGCAACTGGCCGAGCACCACGCCGGCGCGGTCACGGAGCACCGGAGCGATGCGCTCGCGCTCGCACCGCTGGCGGTCCGGCCAGATCGAGGGGTCGCGACACCACGCCTGCAGTTCGGCCCAGCGCGGTCCGGCGAGCTCGGCAACGGTGACGTCGACCAACTGCTGCAACACCACGGCCACGGCACGTTCGCGCTGCAGCACCTGCGCCTCCGTGCCGAGTGGCGCCGATCCCGACAGGTTGCGCAGGATCTGCAGACGCGCCCCGGGGGTCGCCGCCGCCCCGAGGTCGCGATCGAGCTGCACCAGGAACTCGTCCGGCGTGGGCAATTCGACGTCCGGCCCCCGCATCTGCGTGCCGATCCACAGCGCCACGCCCGCCAACGCAACGACGCCGAGACCGACGCCCAGCGTCGGCCAGAGGGCCGTACGCGGGCCGGTCGATGCGACGAGCCGATCGACATCGACCTGCGGCGGCAGCGCTCGCTCGATCCGGTCGAGATCGTCCAGCAGTTCGCGCGGCGTCTGGTAACGGACGCGCAGGTCCTTGGCGAGCAGCTTGCGGATCACCAGCGAGAGACCGGGCGACAACGCCGGGTTGATCTCGTCGGGCGGCACCGGAGTCTCGTGCAACAGCTTCGTGAGCAGCTGGGCCATCGTGTCGCCGCGGAACGGCGGCACTCCGGTCGCCATGTGGTAGAGCGTCGCGCCGAGCGAGTACAGGTCGCTGCGGACGTCGACATCCTGCGGGTTTCGCGCCTGCTCCGGCGAGATGTACTGAGGCGTGCCGACCGTTGCACCGTCGCGCGTCAGGGTCATGTCCGCGGGCCCCTTCGCGAGGCCCATGTCGGTCAACTTCACGTTGCCGCGTTCGTCGATCAGGATGTTGCCGGGCTTGATGTCGCGGTGGATGACGCCCCGCTGGTACGCGTGGTCCAGGGCGAGCGCCACCTGGCGGGCGACGCGCCGCACGTACTCCTCCGCGAACATGCCCCATTCGACGAGCAGCGCGCGCAGCGACTTGCCCTCGACGAACTCCATCACGAAGTAGTGGTAGCCGCCCTGCTCGCCCAGGTCGTAACCCGTGACGATGTGCGCGTGGTTCAGGGAGGCGACGATTCGCGCCTCGCGGCGGAGTCGGTCGACGTAGCGCGTGTCTCTTGCGAGCGAAGGCTTGAGCACCTTCAACGCGACGATGCGGTTCAGCTTCTTGTGCCGCGCCTTGAACACGGTGCCCATCGCGCCGGCGCCGACCCGGTCGAGGATCTCGTAGTCCGAGAATGGCTGCGCGAAGGTCATCCGCTGATCGCGTCGATCACGGCGAATCGTCGTTCGCGGGCGGGGCACCGGTCGGACGACCGTTCGCGTCGAGCGCGTACTTGTCCAGCTTGCGCTGCAGGGCGAAGCGCGACAACCCCAGCAGGTCGGCGGCGCGGCTCTTGTTCGACTGGGCACGGTCGAACGCCTTCTGGATCTCACGAGTCTCGAGCTCGCGAACCATGTCGGGCAGTGTCGTGCCGCGATCGGCCGGCACGCTGCCGTCGTCCGCGAACGACGAGCCCGGCCCCTTGCGTCCCTCGCGGACGTGCTGGCTCAGGTGCGACTCGAGGATCACGCCATCGCACAGGATCGCCGCGCGCCGGATCTCGTTCTGCAGTTCGCGCACGTTGCCCGGCCAGTCGTACTGCACGAGGCGCTCCATTGCATCGGGGCTCACCCGGGTGCGCGTCTGGTTCTCGCGGTGTGCGTCGCCGAGGAAGCGCTTCACGAGCTGCGGAATGTCCTCCCGGCGATCGCGCAGCGGCGGCAGGTGCACGGGCAGCACGGCGAGGCGGTAGTAGAGGTCCTCGCGGAAACCGCCGTCGCGCACCATGGTCTCGAGGTTGCGGTTGGTCGCGCAGATCAGCCGCACGTCGACCTTGATCGTCTCGCGGCCGCCGAGCGGGCGCACTTCGCCTTCCTGCAGGACCCGGAGCAGCTTCTTCTGCAACTCGAGGGGCATGTCGCCCACTTCGTCGAGGAAGAGCACGCCGCCGTTCGCGGACTCCAGCAGACCCTTCTTGCTCGCCGTGGCGCCGGTGAACGCTCCGCGCACGTAACCGAAGAGTTCGCTCTCGAGCAGTGCCTCGGGCAGCGCCGCGCAGTTCTCGCTGACGAAGGCCTTCTGCTTGCGCGCACTGTGCGAGTGGATCGCACGCGCGACGAGTTCCTTGCCGGTTCCCGAATCACCGGTGACGAGCACCGGGTCGTCCGTCTCGATGTACTTGTCCAGCAGTGCGAACACGTTCCGCATCGCGCGTCCGTTGCCGACGATCTGCTTGTAGTCGTACTTGCTGCGGTTGCTCAGCGTCTGCGTGCTGATCTCCTCGCGGATCTGCGAGAGCTCGCTCGACTTCTCCTGCAGCTGACCCTTCAGCGCCGCATTGAGCTGGTCGACGCGGTCGAGCGCAGACTGCAACTCGAGCTGCTTGCCGCGCAGCTGCTCGAGCGTGCGGGCGTTGTGGATCGCGGTGCCAGCGTGATCCGCGAGTGACAGGAGCAACGCCTTCTCACGCTCCTGGAAGACCTGCTGCTGGAGGCGATTGTCGACGTACAACACGCCGCCCACCTCGCCCTGGATCCGGATCGGGATGCACAGCACGGAGCGCAGCCGCAGATCGGCGACCGACTGCAGGTCGCGAAAACGGTCGTCTTCCTGCGCGTTCGTGGTCAGCTCCGGGACGCCGGTCGCCATCACGCGGTTGGCGATCGTGCGCGAGATCTTGAACTCGGGCGACAGCACCTCTTCCTGCGCGAAGTTGCGAGCGACCTCGACGGAGTGTTCGCCATTCTGGCCGAGGATCAGGAAGCCGCGTTCGGCCCCGCACATCTGGATCGTCGCGTCGACGATCTGCGTCAGGAGCCGCGTCAGATCCTGCTCTTCGTTGAGGGCGCGCGCGATCTGCAGGAACGCGACCAGGTCGTGGCTGCCGCGCGGGTGATCGCCCGGACGGGTCTCGTCGACCGATGCGTTCTCGACCGCCGGCAGTCCGAGTGCGATCTCGTAGTTGCCGAGGGCGAACGCTTCGCCGACCTTCAGCTCGGCCCGCAGCACCGGGCGCCCGCGCAGCTTCGCCGGGTTCTGCGCGCCGGCGTCGACCAGGGCGAAGGACGCGTCGTCGCGTTCGACGCGGCAGTGAATGCGCGACACGAGACGATCGGGCAGGAACAAGTCGCACTCGCGCGAACGCCCGATCGACACGACGTCCTGGTGGAACGCGTGGGTCTCGGACTTGCCGTCGCGCGTGACGACCAGCAGGAAGGGGCCTCGACTCATGAGGGGCGGTGCGAACGCAATAGCCGACGGGTCGGCGATCGTAACCACCGCAGCCGCAGCACCCCGAGGATCCTACCGCCCGGTCGTCGGAGCGCGCGACCTCAGCCGCGAGCGAGAAGGCGCTCGCCGGCCGCGACCACCTCTTCGACCGTGATGTCGCGCATGCAGCGATGATGGCCGAGCGGGCAGACCTTCCGCTGGCACGGCGCACACGGCAGGTCTCTGCGCACGATCTCGGTCCGTTCGAGGCAGTAGCGCGTGTAGTCGAGGTCCGTCGGGCCGAACAAGCAGACGATCGGGCGGTCGAACGCGACCGCGATGTGGCGAGGCCCGGTGTCGCCGGTGACCATCAGCGCCCCGCGACGGATCAACGCCTTCAGCTTGTCGAGCGGCAACACGGGCCTGGAGAGGCAGATCGCTCCCCCCTCCTTCGCGATGCGCTCACCGAGCTCGACTTCGGACGGACCGACCAGAACCAGCGCCCGCATGCCGTGACGATCCTGGAACGACTTCGCCACCGCGGCGAACCGTTCGGGCATCCACAACTTGCTCGCGCCGAAGTTGGCGCCGACGACGAGCAGTAGGAGGCGATCGCCGCTCCCGACGCCTTGCGAACGGAGATGCTCGTCGACCCACGCGTCGTCCTCCGGCGTCACGTCGAGCCGCGGACGCAGGTCGACCGGAGGAAGATCGACGACGTCGAGCAGGTCGCGGTAGTAGATCGGCATCGGCACCGGCTTCCGCTTCGGGCCCAGCCGCCGCGCGAGAAGGCGGCGCTGCATCTCGGCGCGACGCCCCACGTTCATGAGGAACGGCCGCCCCTGCGTGTAGCCGAGGCGCAGCGGCACGCGGGCGAGAAACGGCGGCAAACCCGTTGCAAGCGAGTTGGGCAGCACGATGGCGAGGTCGAAGCGGCGATCGCGCAGGTCGCGCACCTGACGCCACAACGCCCGCAGCCCGGAGGCACGCGGTGTGTCCACGATCTCGTCGAAGACGTTCGATCCCGACAGCAACGGCCGCAGGTACGGGCGCATTCCGGCGGCGATGTGGGCCGCCGGGAACGCCGCGCGAACACGCGCGAACGCCGAGGTCGCCATCACGAAGTCACCGAGCCAGTTCGGAGCCCTGAGCCAGATGCGCCGGACGCGCGACAGGTCCTCGGACAGGGTCATCGACGGCAGTGCGTCACACGAAGCGGGAGCCGATCCATGGCGGCTCGTCATCTTCGAGGACTCGCAGAGGCCACGCAATCGCGATTCCCCGCGCCGGCCGGCGAGGCCGATGCTGGCGGCAATCACGGGTCGTGCTACTGTAGCCGCCCCTGCACCGCGCCACCGGCGCCGCCAAGAACCATGGCATCACAAGCCACGCTCGATCGTCTCTTCGCCGAATTCGACAACCCGCCCGAGACCGTGTCCGCGATCGCGCTGCTCCTCGAGGAAGGGGCTACGCCCGCCTACATCGCACGCCACCGCCGGTGGACGATCGGCAACGTCGCCGAGGATCGTGTGCAGGCGATCGCCGATCGCCTGCACACGCTGACCGAGATCGAGCAGCGTCGCGCAGCGATCCTGCAGCAAGCGGAGGAGCGGGGCCGGCGCACCGCCGATCTCGAGGCCACGCTCGCCGACTGCGTGGATCAGGACGTGATCGACGACTTCTACCAATCGATGCGTCCGCGCCGCCGCGGCCCCGCGATGCAGGCGGAAGAAAAGGGGCTGATGCCCCTCGCGATGGCGATCCAGCACCGCCAGCTCGGCGAACAGACGCTGCAGGACATCGCGAACCAGTACGTCGACGCGGCGAAGGGCCTGCCGACGCCGGAGTCCGTCCTCGAAGGAGTTCTGCTGATCCTCGCGGATCGCATCTCCCACGATCCGACGACCCGCGGTCGCTTCCGCGACGAACTGAAGCGCGGCGTGTTGCGCGCCCGCGCGGTCAACCCGGACCGCAGCAGTCAGGCCGGACAGAGGGCTCCTGCCGAAACGCCGGCACCCGCTCCGAGCGCGCCGCCACCCGCGGAACCGGCGTCGCAGAGCGGCGCACCGGCTCCTGCGGAGGACGCCTCGACCGCAGTGGAGTCCGGCGACTCGACGCCGGCAGCCGCCACCGGAACGACTGCCGAGCCAGCGCCCGCCGCGACGACGACGCAGGTCCAGGAAGACCGGCGCAAGGATGTCTTCGACTTCGCGGAGCCGATCGGCCGCATTCCGGCGGGTCGCATGCTGGCGCTGCGCCGCGCCGAGCGCGAAGGCATCCTTCGCCTCGAACTGACGCTGCCCGACGGCCGTCATCGCGAACTCTTGCGCGAACTCCACGCCAAGGATCTCGCCGCCGATGCGCCTCTGCTCGAGTTCTACAACCTCGTGTTCGATCAGGCCGCGGCACAGCTGCAGGAGTACTGCGGCAAGGACGTGCGACGCCGCCTGAAGGAGAAGGCCGACCGCGAAGCGGTGCGGACGTACGGCCGCAACCTGCGCTCGCAGTTGCTGGCCCCGCCTCTCGGCCACAAGAGGGTGCTCAGTCTGCGCACGAGCAGCAAGAGCGCATGGGCCGTGCTGCTCGCAGAGGACGGGTCGGTGGCGCAGCACAAGACACTGCCCGCCGAGACCGACGAACAGAAGCAGGGCTCTCTCCAGTGGCTCTGCGAACTGATCCGCACCGAGACTCCGGCGGCGATCGCCGTTCCGCACGGCCGGCGGCAGGCTAGCAGCGAACGACTCGTCGCTGCGCTGCGGAAGGCGCTCGGCGAAACCCCGCTGCCCATGGTGGTGCCGGTCGACGAAGCGGCATCGACGATCTTCGCCACGAGCGCCGCGGGCAAGAAGGCGATCCCGGGTGTCGAAGTGGGGGTCCGCACCGCGATCTCGCTGGGCCGTCGTCTGCAGGACCCGTTGCAGGAGCTCGCGCGCATGGACGTGCGCACTCTGGGCATCGGACAGACGCTCGACGACGTGCACCAGGGCATGCTGCAGCGTGAACTCGGAGCGGTCACGGCGAGCTGCCTCGCGCAGGTCGGCTGCGACCTCAACACGGTGACGCAGGACGTGCTCGAACAGCTGCCCGGCCTCGATTCCGAACGGGCGAAGGCGATCCTCGACCATCGCCGTTCGATCGGGGGATTCAAGGACCGCAGCGCACTTGCCGGCGTGCCGGGTCTCGGCGCCGGCACCGTGCGCAACATCGCCGGCTTCGTGCGCATCACGGGCGGGACCGAGCCGCTCGACGCGACGCCCCTGCACCCCGAGGACTATGCGATCGCGACTGCGGTCGCAGCGAAGAAGGGCGTGGCTGCGATCGACCTCGTCGGCCAGAACCTGCGCGACGTCCCGGTCGACGAATTCGTCGCCGAGGGCACTCCGCGGCAACGCGTGATCGGAGTCCTCCAGTTGCTCGGGCGCGCGAAGGAAGACCCGCGCGGCGAACTCACTCCCACTGGCAACGAGGGAGTCCACTCGATCGCCGACCTGCACGCCGACCGCGAACTGCGCGGCCGCGTCGCCAACCTCACGGAGTTCGGCGCGTTCGTCGACCTCGGGATCGGACAGGACGGACTCGTGCACATCTCGCAGATCCCGCCGCACCGGCTGCGCGACCCCAACCAGATGCTGCGAGTCGGCGAGGTCGTTCAGGTCTGGGTGCTCCACGTCGACAAGGAGCACTCGAAGATCGCGCTGTCGATGCACAAGCCGCGGCACCTGCAGGAAGGCCGCCTTCCGACCCTCGGCGAACGCATGGAGCAGGCGCAAGGGCGCCGGCCCCGCCGCCGCGACGGCGACGAGGGGCCACGCAGCGGTCGCTTCGACGGCGGGCGCGGGGAACGACGCGGACCCGCCGAGCCCGGTCAGGGCGGCGAACGACGCCGGTTCGGGGGCCGCGGTGGCCCACGCGGCGGACCGGGCGAGCGCAGTCGCGAGGATCGCGGCGGCTTCGGCGATCGCGGCTTCGGGGAACGGCGCGGTCGCGGCGGCCCGCGCGAGCAACGCGTCTACACGGTCGAGCCGGCGAAGGAAGTCGTCGAGACGGTCACGCACAAGGGGGAGGTGACGTCTCTCGCGAGCCTGCGGGCGCTGCTCGGCGGCGGCAAGAAGCCCGCCGAGACGACCCCACCGCCGGACGAGGGACAACCGAAGTAGCTCGCGGCGTCCGATGACCGACGTCTTCGTCGTCGACCGCCGAGCATTCTTCGGCGGCGACTGGCCGCAGGGATTCACACCGATCGCGCCCGCCGACGGCGACGCATTCCTGAGCCGTGCGCTCGCCGCCGGCCGTTTCGAGGCACGCGCCCGCGCCGAGGACGAGCCGGCGTGGAAACAGTGGATTCCCTACTGCGTGCTCCGAGCCACGGCCGACCCACGGCTCCTCGGTGTCTTCACCGTCCAGAGAACGCGAGGGCAGGGCGAGAGCCGGCTCCACGGCGCGTGGTCGATCGGCATCGGGGGCCACATCGACGCCGAGGACCGCATCGAGGGCGAAGGCGGAGCGCGCGAGTTCTTCGGCCGCGCGCTTGCTCGCGAACTGCACGAGGAACTGGTCATCCTGAACACCGAGCCGGCGCCCCGCTTCGTCGGCCTGCTGAACGACGACGAGACCCCGGTGGGCACGGTGCATGCCGGTCTCGTCTATGTTTGGGATCTGATCGGGTCGCTCGAAACGGCGCGGCGCCGGGTGTCGGTCCGCGAAACCACCAAGATGCACGGCGGATTCGGGTCCCTTGTCGAGTTCCGAGAACTGTGGCAAGATCCCGCGAAATTCGAGTCCTGGTCGCAGTTCTTGATTCGCGCCGGTATCGCAGGCGAAACCGCCTGAACGAGCCCCCGATCGAGAACTCGACTCGGACGCTGTCGACCCGATACCAAGGGCAGCTCGACGCCGCCCGCCACAGACACGTCAACATCCCGGCTACCGCGCTGGCCTTCCCTGCGGTGCAGCCTTGCGTTGGAGAAACCCCACCATGTCCGACCGGAACACCACCCGCCCCACCCGCGACGAAGTCTACGACCTGCTGATGAATGCCCGCCAGGCCGAATGGGTCGAGTTGTCCCTCGAGGACGGCCGTGCGCTCGCGGGTGCAATCATCTTCAACGAGTTCAAGGGCACCGGGCGCCTGATCAATGTCGACGAAGAGTTCTCGTTCGACTTCAGTGTCGATCAGGTGGTCGACGTCAAGCTCTAGGATCTGGAGCTCTGGGATCTGGAGCTCTGGGACCGGCAGTTCGGGGACCGGCAGTTCGGGGACCTTGCGCGCCGCCGGCTCGCCGACCCGCGAGGTTGATCCGACCAGCCTGCGCGCCGCGCCCTGACGCTCCGGGCGGGCTGCTTGGGACTCCACGTCCGGGAGTCACCGGGACGCACGGGTGAGAAAGGCGCCGCCGACCCCTCACGGGACCGGCGGCGCGAAGCTCCAGGCCGAATCCGCCGCCGAGCAACTGCGCGCAGCGTAGGCCACGCAGGCACCGCGGGTCTCCTCGGGAGCAGCCTTCGAGTCGAACGTCCCAACCGAAGGAACCAGCGGTGTGACCGTCACCCGGAGGCGGCGTCAGCGACCAGAGTCGGACCGCCCGGGTGCCTAGTCCGAGCGGCCCGTGCTGTCGGTCCCTCCCAACGGCGACCGCCCAACACGAGACGAAACCTACGCGAGGCAGCACAGCGCGCAAGAGCTTTTACGTCGATCCACCACCAGTTGCATGGGCGCAACTCGCTGCCCCCCACACGTCACGAGATGGCCATGCGCATCGGCAAGACGATCCGGAACGTCGCTCCTCGCCCGAACTCGCTCTCCACTTCCAGACGGCCTCGGTGTCGTTCGACGATCCCGTGGCTGATCGCGAGGCCGAGCCCGGTGCCCTTGTCCACCTCCTTCGTCGTGAAGAACGGGTCGAACACCTTGGCCAGGTGCTCGGGGCGGATACCGGCGCCGTGGTCGCGGATCGACACGACGACCTCGCCGGGCCCGCGATCGATCCACATCTCCACACCTGATCCGCGCGGCGAGGCGTCCTTGGCGTTCAGCAGGATGTTGATCAAGACCTGGAGGAGATGGTTCGCCGATCCTTCGACGACGGCTTCGTTGGGAGCAATCTCACGACACGCCAGATCGACGTCCGCCGCCTTGAACGGTACGCGCACGAGGTCGGCCGCTTCGCGACACAGCACTGCGAGGTCGACAGCCTTCCGTTCGAATGCCGTCTCGCGTGCGAACGCCAGCAACCCCGCGGTGATCTGGGCCACGCGCCTCGTGTGTTTCTCGATCACGTCGAGTTCGGCGAAGAGCGCCTCCGGCGCATCCCGGTCCGCGATGCGGTACCGCAGGATCTGCACCTTGTTGGCGATCACACCGATCGGATTGTTGATCTCGTGGCTGACGCCGGCTGCCAGCGTGCCGACCGACGCGAGTTTCTCGCTCACTGCGAAGTGGCGCCCGAGACGCATCAACTCCGACTCGTTTCGTTTCAGTCGCCCCAGCACGGTCGAGACGAAGTAGATCGAGAACGCGAGCGTCACGGCGTACGCCAGCACCAGAAGCCAGAATCCGAGTGGCTCGACCGCATGGAGATCGATGAGGCCGAGATGCAACGAGCGATGCGCCAACCAGCCGAGACGTTCCGCAGCTCCAAGCAACACGAGCAGCACAACACTGCTGGCTGCCACTGCCACGGCCGCCCCGACCGACAACACGAGGGCCGCGATGAATGCGTGAAACAGGTAGCAGAGAGCGAACGGGTTGGTGATTCCGCCCGTGTAGTGCAAGAGCGCTGTGAGGATCAGCAGATCGACGAGGATCTGCAGGTACACGTGTCGACGCACAGCGTGCACGCTGGCTCGCTCCAACGCACGAAAGCGGACCATGTAGTAGACGTCCACCGCGACCGTCAACGCGGCGAGCGCATACAGGGGCAGCGGGTCGTTCACGATGTCGAGGACATGGCTCGCCAACGCTGTCAGCCAGACGACCCCCGCCGCAACGAGCAAGCGCAGGCGATTGAACCAGGTCACCTGCGCCAGGAGTCCGGCGAGTTCGCGCGCATCATCCGGCAACGGCGACGGCACTTCGCTCCGCGTCTGGGCCGTCATTCGCGCTCCCGCGAGTCGTACTCGGTACGCGCATGGATCCACGCCGCGAACACGAGGCACACGATAGTCAGCACTCCGAGATCGAGCAGCGGCGAACCGACGAGTTCGGACCGTGGATCGCGTTCGGCCGGCCACAGTGCCTGCGCAAGCCGCGGATCCGGTTCGACGCCTGCAATGACGAGCCGCCGCAGCGGATCGAGGATCGTCAGTCGGCGCAGACCAGCGGACACGTCGAGGTTGGCAGCAAGCGTTTGCAGCCCCACGACGAAGATGGTCGCCACGACCAGAGGCCTGCGGAACCAGGCACCGAGGAACGCCGCAACCGCGCAGTAGGCCACGCTGCCGACAGCCAGGGTCATGGCGAACGTGCGCAACAGGGACCAATCGAGCCCGTCGGGCCACAGTCCCGGACGTGCCGCGACGACCGCGAACAACAGACACGCCGCGGTGACCGAGACCACGACGGCGACGATCGATGCGGCGATCCATTGCCCCAGGAGCAACGCCGGGCGCGGCACGGGGCGCAGGAACAGGTACTGGAACGTGCGGTCCTCGATCGGACCGTGCACCACCTGGATGCCCACGAAGAGGGCACTCCATGGCATCAGGACCGTGCCGAGCAACCACCACGCGACCACGCAGAAGAGCTGCCGACCCTCCGTCCTCCCGCTCGCGAGCGCGGCGTGGCCGCCGAACCAAGCCAGAAGCGCAAGCGCCACGTACGCCAGCACGACATAGCGCAGGCGGCGGTGAACGACGCGCAGCAACGATTGACGCACCGACTCGAAGGCCGCCGCGACGAACCCGGGACGAGCAGGGGTGGCGTTCATCGGACGAGATAACCGAACACCGACGCGAGATCGTCGTCGAGAGGCACGATCTCGTGGATGGCGCCCGGCCAGGCGAAACCGAGTTCGGTGAGGGCCTCGTAGAAGCCCGGCTCGGCCACCACGTCCACGTCGACCGTATCGCCGCGCACATCGACGCCACGGACCTGCGACCACGTCACCACGCGCGCCGCAAGATCGCGGGGAGTCGAGCTGCGAAGGCGGATCCGATGCGGACGGGACGGCACACGCTCGCGCAGGTCCGCGACCCTGCCTTCGGCCAGCAGCCGCCCCTGGTGCACGAGAACCACTCGATCCACGAAGGACTCGAGCTCGGGCAGGACGTGGCTGCTGACGAGGACCCCGACGCCGCGGCCAGGAAGTGCCCGGATGGTGTCTGCGAACTCACCGCGAACGACGGGATCCAGGCCGGTCATCGGCTCGTCGAGCAGGACGAGTCGCGGAAGATGTGCGAGCGCCTGCGCAAGCCTCACTCGTTGCCGCATCCCTTTGCTGAATTCCCGCACTCGGCGCTCCATGTTCGGCGCAAGCCCCAGGTCGGAGAGCGCCTCGCGACTGCGGTCCCTCGCCGCCCGCATCGACCATCCGTGGAGTCGCAGCATCCAGGCCACGAACTCGACGGCCGTCAACTCTTCGAAGAGCCGCTCCACGTCGGGACTGAAGCCGACCACCCGACGGGCCCCCGCCGAGCTGGCCGCGAGACCGCAGACCCTGACATTCCCCTGGCTGGGGCGCAGCAGACCCGCCGACAGTTTCATGAGTGTCGACTTGCCAACCCCGTTGCGACCGACGAGGCCGACGATCTCGCGCCCGACCCGGAAGGACACATCGGTCAACGCCGCGACATGGCCGTACCACTTCGTCACTCGGTCGAAGGCCAGCAGCGGGTCATCCGGGGACACGCCGGATTCGGTCATCCAACGGCCTCCGACAGTCGGATGCGCCTCTGGGCGAGCGCGCCGATGCCGATGGTCGCCACACCGAGCGTGA
Source organism: Planctomycetota bacterium (assembly GCA_016794565.1). GTDB lineage: Bacteria > Planctomycetota > UBA1135 > UBA1135 > UBA2386 > JAEUHQ01. The sequence continues at coordinate 62,811 of JAEUHQ010000134.1, forward strand.
TGACGGCCGTGACGAGCGATGCATCTCGCTGGGACACTCCCGCAATCGCACGCGCGAGAACGGCGCCCGCGTTCCACAACCCGAGTGACGACAACCACGGTGCCGCGAGCAACTTCGCGAACACGAACCCCACGGCATCCGTCCCCACGACCAGCGTGCTCCACGCCACCATCGCCAAGCTCGGCGTCGCACAGACCGCGGACAAGAACACGCAGACAGCCGTCCACGTCGCGGTTGCCGTCAATGTCCCGAGCAATCCTCTCGCGATCGAAGGCGCAAGTTGCACATAAGGGGTTGCGTCCTCGGCGAACAGACAGGCCACGCACCACAACACGAACGGCACGCCGACCGTGAGGGTCGCGAACAACGCACAACACCCGCTCCACTTCGCGAACAGGTAGCCGATGGGCGTGATCCCACGCGTCCAATAGAGCTCCAGCGCGTTCGTGCCTCGGTCCCTGGCAATCGCCCGCGCTGTGACCAATGACGTCAGGAGCAGTGCGACGACCATCCCCGGCATCACGTCGAGCGCTGGCCGCAAGTAGAAGTCGAGGCTCGCGGGCTCGAGCACGCCCCGTGCGCGTTGGCCGGCGCCAGCACGGATCCCACCTCCCCCCAGGTTCAGCACACCGAACAACACCAGGAGGATGACCAGTCGCACCACACCAGGCAGCAAACAGACGCAGTAGACCGCGACGCCGCCCTTCGTCCGGAAGAGCGTGCGGAACTCGGCAACCGCCAGGGGCCACCAGCGCCGCCACGCGGGCACGACTTCGAATGCAGACTGGCGGTAGCGGAGTGCATTGCTCACGGTGCACCAGCCCCCGCCCGACCACCAATCGCGTGAAAGAAGACGTCTTCGAGAGTGCGGCGCTTCGCCACGAGACCACGAACGACGCCCCCGGCGGCCCTGACAGCAGCAAAGAGGCGCGAAGGATCCGAGCCCTCGGGCAAGGTCAAGAGGTGAGCACCGCCTTCCGCGCGTGACACCGTCCCGCCTGGAAACAAGGAAGGGTCCAACTGGAGCGAACTCGGGTCGATCCGCACTTCGTAGTCGCGACCCGCTCGGCCTGTCAGTTCCGCGAGCCGGCCCTGCGCAACCACGCGCCCGCGGTCCAGCACGATGACCGAATCGCACACGTCCTCGACGTCCTGCAGGATGTGCGTGGAGAACACGACGGACTTCCCCAGATCACGGCCGAGTTCTCGAACGAGTTCGAGCATCTCCGCGCGGCCCTGAGGATCGAGTCCGTTCGTCGGCTCATCCAGGAACATCACGCCTGGGTCGTGCACCAAAGCCGCAGCGAGCTTCACCTTCTGCCTCATTCCGGCGCTGTAGCCGCCGACGACTCGATACCGCTGCTCTTCGAGCCCGACGAGGTAGAGAACCTCGTGTGAACGCCGCCACGCGTCGCGCCGGCGCATGCCGGTCAGCATGCCGAGCATTGCCACCATCTCGAACCCGGTCATCGCCGGAAGGTGCGCATCACGCTCCGGCATGTAGCCGATCCGAGCGCGTGTCTCCGGACCACTGAGCCCGGGCGGCAGATCGAGAACCTGGACGTAGCCGGCAACCGGACGGACCAGGCCGAGCGAAGCACGCAGGATGGAGCTCTTCCCTGCGCCATTGCGTCCGAGGAGACCGACGGTACCGGAAGGGATGTCGATGCTGAGACCGTCCACAGCAACGTGGTTCCCGTACACGATGGTCAGGCTGTCGATGCGAATGCTCATTGCTGCCGCCGCGGCGAGTTCTGGTGCGCGGCACTCTGGAATCGGCCCAGTAGGGACACGCTACGCGCCGCGCAGACGACCCGGATGCGCGTACGTCGTTCGGCGAAAACGACGTCGCAGCTCTCCTCCAGCACCGAGAACGACCCGCGAAGCCACTCGAGAAACGGTGCAGACTCCGGACGCCAGGGGTCCGCGTGAACGAGCATGCCATCGCGAAGGAGGCACGTCTCGGCATGGCGACGCAGGGGCTCGTGATGGAGCGGCCGGTAGGAGACATCCGCCATCAGGATCACATCGAACGACCCCGGAACAGTCTCCCGTGCCCAATCGATCCGGCACGCAACCGCATCCTTCCGCACGGAGTTGCCAACGGCATTCCATCGCGCAAATGCCAACGCGTCGGCCTCGCGGTCGGCGAACACCACGCTCGCTCGTTCCCGCGCCGCCGCAACACCTGGAACGCCGAGCCCACAACCCAAGTCGAGCACGCGAAGTCCTTCACATCCCAAGCGCGCCACGGACCGCGCCAGAGCTACCGCGGCAGGCCACACGCGCATCCAGTACGGGGGCTCCCATCCCGCGTCTCGCCGAGGCGGTCCTCCCCCGGCTCCCGACCGAGCCCAAGCTCCAGGGTCGGGAACCACGAGCGACAGCACGCCTCTCGGAACCGGAACCCTGACCCGTCGGAGTTCGTAGCGCCGCAGCACCGGATCCTGCTTCGCTGCGGGCACGCTAGCTTCGGACATCAGCACCAACGGTATCCGCCCGGCCATGCCACCACGAGCATCGTCCGCTTCTCGACATCCAATCGCGGGCGGGTCCATTCAGCGGCCGCCCGCGTACGGCGAGGGTGGGTACAAGGCAACGCGGTCCGTTCCCCGAAGGGAGGAACCGCGTTGAGGAATTGACCCGGCACTGACCTACTTTCGCGCAAAGCACTATCATCGGCCCTGGCTGCTTGACTGCCGTGTTCGGAAAGGGAACGGGTATTTCCAGCCAGGTATGGGCACCGGGAGGCGCTTGTGAGGAGC
>JAEUHQ010000147.1 GCA_016794565.1 Planctomycetota bacterium
GCAGGCTGATGGACTGGGCTCGCGTGCAGGATCCGACCGGGACCTGCGGCTGGAAGCCTTGGTGCGACGACGTGCGTGTCGTCGACATCGATTGCAAACACCTCGACCTCTTCCACGAGCCGCACCTGAGCACACTCGCGCAGCGCCTCGACGAGGCCCTGAATTCGCCCTCTGCCCAACCGGAGCCGGGCCCGAACGGTCCGGCCTCGCGCCCATGAATGCCACGGACTCCCAGCTCCTCGCACACCGGTTCCTCGACGTGCTGAACGGTGCGGACACGGCGCAGCTCGCCGGTGCCTGCGCGCCGGGTGTCACCGTCTTCGCGACCGTCGTCGAGGAGAATCTCGATCCGTTCACGCGCCGCGACATGAGCCGTCTCGGCGAGTTCGTCGCCGCGTGGCGGAACGCGATGCCCGACATCCGCTTCGCCCTCGGCCGCGTCGACGCGGGCAACGGCGTCACGACGGTGCACTGGACCGCGAACGGCACCCACACCCGGGCGATCGGGTACGTGCGGCCGACGGGAGGACCGATCGCGCTGCGAGGCGTGTGCGTGTTCCGCTGCGCGGCGGATCGTGTGACCGAGATCCGGCTCGCGCCGGACGTCTACGACTTCCTTCTGCGGACGGGCACGATCTGCGCCGACCCGGCGACGACGCGGGGCCGGGCCCCCGAAGTGAACGCGGCGGGCATGGCGTGGCTGCGTGCAGCGACGGCGGAGCGGCGGGACGCGGTGTCCGAGCCGGTGGACGCCACGACGCTGCTCCATGCCAACGTTCAGTTCTACGCGTCCGCGGCGATGGACCAGCGCACCTTCGAATTGCACGGGCCGGGCCGGTTCTCGCAACTGCTCGGCTTCCTCCGCGACGAGTTCGCATCCGTGGATCTGCGCGTCGGCAGCGGCATCTCGCAAGGCCACACCACCACGTTCCGCGGCCGCGCGGTCGTGGAGCGCGAAGGGGAGCGGTTCGGCTATCTGTTGCGGTGCGGCTTCCGGACGACGGAAGCCCGCATCGCCGAGTCGTGGTTCGAGATCTACGTGCCGCCAACGCTGCACGAGGTGTTCGCATGAGCGTCAGCGAGAACATGATGCCCTACAGCCTCGAGGGCTTCCTCGACGAGGCCGAGGTCGACGCGGTGATCGCGTCGATCGATCGCTACAAGGCGTCCGCCGACCCGAAGAAGTTCGCGGCCGGCGCCAGCGGCTACACGATCCACAACTCGGAGAACCTGACGGTCGCCGAGATCGTGGCGGTGTACGAACCGAAGGGCCGCCTCGACATCAACTGGCAGGAGATCCCGCGCGACATCGTCGAGATCGTCGAGGGCGCGTTCTTCCGCCGCATCGAGGACGTTCGCCGTGCGTTCCCGACGGCGTACGGCCCGTACGGGTTCACGTACGTCGAGTACCAGCCGGGCCAGTTCTTCACCGCGCACATCGATGGTGTGAACCGGCATCAAGTGTGCGGCTTCGGGGTCACGCTGACGAACGACTTCGAGGGCGGCGAATTCTCGGTCGAGACGTGCGGCTCGGGACGCCTGTGGGCGAGGGACGGCGACCGCCTCGTCAACGCGCCTGGGCACGATGCGCAGTCCGCGTGGTACCGATCCGTTCCGCGGACGAAGTGGACGACGAGACCCGTGCGCGGCAACGCGCTGTTCTACGGCAGCGGCCTCACGCACAGCAGCCAGCCCGTGACGAAAGGCGTGCTGCGCAAAGTGCTCGCGTTCGTCCGCTCGTACTGACGAGCCGGCGCGCACCCGGATGTCACCGCGCGCGCACCTTCACCGTTTCGCCGACCGCGTTCATCATCGAGCGCAGCGTGTCGTAGTCGGGGTGGCGCATGCGCACGTAGGCGTTCGCCATGTAGCCGCCCTCGACTCCCTGCGTCGGGGTGCCGGGCTGCGGCGTGTGCACGTCGATGATCCACTCCCGGAAGCGCTGCTGGATGTCGTCGAGTCCTTCGTAGCCGGAGATCGTGCCGTCGCGGTCCGGCCGCAGCGCGATCATGCCGGCCGAGTACTTGCGCGACGGCTTGAAGGGCACCTTCTCGTGCACGATCGCGTGCGCCCAGGCCGCGTAGAGATCGAACTCGTTGGCCGCGCAGTAGAGGTCCCAGACGCCGACCCCCGGCGGACGGCAGCCGATCTCGGAGAACTTGAGGCCTTTCGGGCCGAAGAACCACTCCATGTGCGAGGGCGACGTCCAGATGCCGAGCGCACCGATGACCTTCTGGCCCATCGCGCGAAGGTCCCGGTAGCTCTCGTGATCGATGCGGTTCGTGCAGACGATCTGCGGCGAGATCCATCGCGTCCGCATCGCCTCGAGCACGTTGGGGAAGTAGTGGCACGCGAAGTCGATGACGACCTTCCCGCCGACCGTGACGGTGTCGTAGAAGCCCTCGTGGCCCTCGAGGAACTCCTCCATCGCGATCGTGCGGCCGTTGCGCACGTCGAGGTCGGCGAGCGCCTTCTGCAGCTCCTGGTCGTTCGTGACCTTCACCGTGCCCGACGCCCCGGCGCCGTCGAGCGGCTTGCAGATCAACGGGTAACCCGTGGCCTTCGCGAACGCTTCGGCGTCGGCGACGCTCGTGACGCGGGCACTGGCTGCGCACGCGATGCCGGCCGCGCGGACCGCTTCCTTCATCGCCGGCTTGTCGCGGCAGAGCCATGCGGTCTTCGAGGTGGTGCCGTGGATCTTGAGCTGCTCGCGAACGTGGGCGGCCGCCATCACGTGCGCCTCGACGGTCGCCTCGAGGCGATCGACCTGCGCGCGTTGCGAGAGGCGCTTCACGGCCTCGGCGAGTGCGTGCTCGTCGACGACGGAGCGCACGCGCTCGAACTGGAAGAGTCCCTCGCGAAGCTCGTTCGGCAGTGCCTCGATCGGGCGCTCGCTGATCGCGGAGACACGGGCCCCGGTGCTGAGGAGACCGCGCAGGAACTCGCGTTGGTTCTTGGGGAAGGCAGGTTCGACGAAGACGACGTGCATGGGATTGTCAGCGGAGGAGGGAGCGATAGAGGGCCTCGTACTCGGGGCCCTGGCGGTCCCAGGAGAAGTCGCGGCTCATGCCGTTCTTCACGAGCTGCTTCCAGCCCTGCTGGTCGCGCCAGTTGCGGAAGACCCAGTCGAGCGCGCCGGCGAGCGCGTGGCTGCTGAACTGGTCGAACAGGAACCCGGTGCCGGTGCGCGTCGCGGGGTCCCACGGCTCGACGGTGTCCGCGAGGCCGCCGGTGCGGCGCACGACGGGCGGTGTGCCGTAGCGCAGACTGTACATCTGGTTCAGGCCGCACGGTTCGAAGCGGCTCGGCATCAGGAACACGTCGCTGCCGGCTTCGATCCAGTGGGCGAGTTCCTCCTGGAAGCCGCGGTAGATGGCGACCTTCTTCGGCCAGGTGTCGCGCAGCCACTGGAAGTACTGTTCGTGCTTCTCTTCGCCGGAGCCGAGCACGCAGAGCCGCATGTCCTCGCGTTGGAGGAAAACGGGGATCGAGTCGGCGAACAGCTCGAAGCCCTTCTGCGCGGTGAGTCGCGAGACGACGCCGAAGACCGGCGCCCGCGGGTCGTAGGGGAGCTGCATGCGCTGCAGCAGCGCCGCCTTCATCTTCTGCTTGCCGGATGGGTCGTCCGCTGTGAAGTGGTGCGGGATGAGCGGGTCGTTCGCCGGGTTCCAGTCGCCGTAGTCGACGCCGTTCACGATGCCGACGAGGTCCTGGCTGCGCGTGCGCAGCAGTTCGTCCATTCCCATCCCGAACTCGGCGGTCTGGATCTCCTTCGCGTAGGTCTTCGACACGGTCGACAGGCGGTTGCTGTGCAGCACGCCGGTCTTCAGGAACGAGAAGCGCCCTTCGCGCAGTTCGCCGTGGTGCAGGTGCGCGCGCTGGTCGCCGAGACCGATCGTGTCCAGGTGGCTGTCGGGGAAGGAACCCTGGTAGCCGATGTTGTGGATCGTCAGCACGGTCTTCGTGCCCGCGAACAGGCGGTCCCACGCGTACGTCGTGCGAAGGTAGAGCGGCAGCAGCGCGGTGTGCCAGTCGTTGCAGTTCACGATGTCCGGCGCCCACTGGAGACGCTGGCACGTCTCGAGCACCGCGCGGCACAGCATCGCGAAGCGCAGGGACTCGTCGCCGTCCTCGGTGTAGAGGCCGGCGCGGTTGTAGAGTTCGGGGCAGTCGACGAAGTGCACCGGCACGTCGCTCTGCGGCAGCTTGCCCGTGCGGATGCCGAAGCGGATCGTGCGCTGCGGGAAACGCACGTCGACGGTCTGGGCGGCCTTCAGCGGCTCCGTCTTCACCTTGCTCTCCGCGATCCGCTTGTAGAACGGGACGAAGATGCGGACGTCGTGGCCAGGGCCTTCGGGCGGCTTCCTGCCGAGCCATCGACCGAGGCCAGTCAGCACGTCGGCGAGGCCGCCGGTCTTGGCGAAAGGAGCCAGCTCGGATGCGGCGAGGCAGATGCGCAAGGGACGCATGGGGCGGCCATGTTGGCACGGTCCCGCGCGCCGGGCGAGCGGATTCCCACGGCGCCTTGCCACCGTCGAAATCGTCGTTGTGCATCGACGGAACGCTCGGGGTATGCTCGCTCGGATGCCCAAGTCGTGGATCACAGCCCTCGTGATCGCGCTCGCGCTGCTGTCGTCCGACGGGCGCGCGCAGGCGCGCATCGTCGCCATCGGTGACTCCATCACGGAGTCGGCCGCCGGGCAGGCGAGCTACCGTTACCACTTGTGGAAGCGGTTCGATGCCGCGGACCAGTGCGCCGACTTCGTCGGACCACGGTCCGGAGTCGCGGCCGGACTGCCGGCGTTCGTCGACTTCGACCAGCAGCACGCCGGGTTCACCGGCTTCCCCGCGGCGTGGATCGGGGCGCTCGCCGCGCTCGGCGCGATCCCGATGCCGGTCGCGGACGTCGCGCTCGTGCACGTCGGCACCAACGACATCGTCGTGCCGATCCTGCTCGGGCAGGTGCCCGACCTCGTGTCGGCGGAGGTCGGAGTGCAGCAGATCATCGCGACGTTGCGGGTCGGCAACCCGAACGTCCGCATCCTGCTGGCCGAGATCCTCCCGATCGACGCCGCATCGCCGTACCTGCCCAATGCGTCGCGGTACGTCGACGATTGGAACGCGCTGTTCCTGCCGAACCTGCTCGCGCTCGGCACCCCAGCCTCGCCGATCCAGCTGGTCGACCAGCACACCGGCTTCGTGCACCCCACGCACTTTCGCGACGCGGTCCATCCGAACGACCTCGGCGAGCAGATGATGGCAGACCGCTGGTTCGCCGCACTCACCGCGAACAACTGGGTGCCAACGGGCATTCCGTGCGTCGCGACGCTGGCGCCTGGATGCTCGGACGCGCGGGAGCGCGAGCCGGCGCCGCGGCTCGCCCTCGTCAACGGTGCTACGCCGGTGCCCGGCAACTCCCTGATGGTGCGTGTCTCGGACATTCCGCCGCGGTCGGACGCAGCCGCCCTCATCCTCGGTGCGAGCGAAGCGGGCCAACCGGTGACCTGGAGCGGCTGTCCGATCCACCCGAGCTGCGACGTCTACTTCCTGCAGCTGCCGTCCTCGCGTGGCGGCGACGCGACGTTCACGGTACAGCTGCCCACGTGGACGCCGCCCGGTCTGCACCTCTACGTCCAGGCCGCGACGATGTCGCTCGAACTCGCGAACGGCACCACTTCGAACGGCGTCCAGCTGATGGTGTTCTGAGCCGCGGCTCGGTGCTGCACCGAAGCCGTCGCGACGTTGCACCTGGCGGGCCGGTCGTCGCGGCGGAGTTCGCCGGCGGCGTCCGCCGACCGCGAACGGCGATCGCGGCCGTGGCGTGCCCTCTGCAGCACCGTTAGGCTGGACACGGTCGATGGTGCACGTCGTCTTCGCCATTCCGTTCGCGATGGAGAACACCCTTCGCTTCGCGAGGGCGGCCGCCGAGTTGCCCGGTGTGCGTCTCTCCGTCGTGTCCCAGGACGCGCCGGAGAAGTTCCCCGCGGACTTCCGGGCTCTGCTCGCCGACTTCCAGCAGGTGCGCGACGCGATGGACGACGCGAACCTGGCCGACGGCGTCACGAAGCTCGCGGAACGCGTCGGGCCCGTGGAGCGACTGCTCGGGATCCTCGAGCAACTGCAGGAGCCTCTCGCATCCGTGCGCGAACGGCTGCGCATCCGCGGGATGGACGCGGCGACAGCGCGCAATTTCCGCGACAAGGCACGGATGAAGGACCTGTTCGCGTCACACGACATCCCGTGCGCGCGGCATCGTCTCTGTGCGACACCCGCGGAGGGGCTGTCGTTCGCCGCGGAGGTCGGGTTCCCGCTGGTGGGCAAGCCTCCGGCCGGCGCCGGCGCCAAGGCGACCGCGCGGATCGCGAGCGACGAGGACCTGGCGCGCTTCCTCGCGTCGTCGCGGCCAGCGCGTGGTCGTGAAGTTCTCCTCGAGGAGTTCGTTCAGGGCCGCGAATACTCCTTCGACTCGGTCACGCTGCACGGCCAGCACGTCTTCCACAACATCAGCATCTACCAACCGACGCCGCTCGAGGTGATGGAGAACCCGTGGATCCAGTGGTGCGTGGTCCTGCCGCGCGAACTGGACCAGCGCGAGTTCGCAGCGATCCACCGCATCGGACCGCGGGTGCTCAGCGCGCTCGGCATGTGGACCGGGATGTCGCACCTCGAGTGGTTTCGCCGCGCCGACGGCACGATCGCGATCGGCGAGGTCGCTGCCCGGCCGCCCGGAGCGCAGTTCATGACGCTGATGAGCTGGGTCTGCGACGTCGACATGTACCGCACGTTTGCCCAGCTGATGGTGTTCGAGACGTTCACTCCGCCGGTTCGGCGCTGGTCTGCGGGCGCCGCGTACCTGCGCGGTCAGTTGCCCTCGGGCCGCAGCGAGGTCCGGATCCGCGCGGTCCACGGTCTCGACGAACTGCAGAAGAGCCTCGGGGACCTGATCGTCGAGACCCGCCTTCCGGCGATCGGCGCTGCGCCGGCGTCGAGCTACGAGGGCGACGGCTTCGTCGTCGTGCGTCACCGCGACACCGAGGTCGTTGCCCAGGCCCTGCAGAAGGTGGTGCGCACGCTGCGCGTCGAGGTCGGTTGAGTCGGCTCCGCTACGAACGAATCCAATGCACGTCGTCTATCTCAGTCCCGGCTTCCCGGCCGAAATGCCCCTGTTCGTCCGTGGCCTCGCGCAAGTCGGTGCCAGCGTTCTCGGTGTCGGTGACCAGCCGCGCGGCGCACTGCCGCCCGAGGTCCGCGATGCCCTCTCCGACTACCTGCAGGTGTCGTCGTTCGACGACGAAACGCAGGTCGTCGAGAAGGTCCGGACCTGGCTTCGGGGCCGTCACGTCGACCGCGTCGAGTGCCTCTGGGAACGCCTGATGTACCTCGCTGCGCGCCTGCGCGAAGCGTTCCACGTGCCCGGAATGTCGCGCGAACAGACGCTCGTCTTCCGCGACAAGGAACGGATGAAGCAGGAGGTCGAGAAGGCCGGCCTGCGCGTTCCTCGCCACGCGCGCGCGAAGACCAAGGCCGAGGCCTGGGCGGCGGTCGAGCGCGTCGGTTACCCCGCGATCGTGAAGCCGATCGACGGCGCCGGCAGCAAGGACACCTTCCGTTGCAACGACAAGAAGGAGTTCGAGGAGGCGCTGCAGCGCACCGTGCACGTCCCCGAGCTGTCGGTCGAGGAGTTCATCGAAGGTGAAGAACTCACCTACGACACGGTGTGCGCCGGCGGTCGCATCCTGTTCGAGAACGTCGCGTGGTATCGGCCGAAGCCGATGATCCTCGCGCAGAACCCGTGGATCTCGATGCAGAACATCGTGCTCCGCGACCTCACGCTCGAACTGCCGCGGCCCGGAGTCGCGCTCGGCCGCGCGGTCATCAAGGCCCTCGGGTTCGAGTCGGGCTTCACGCACATGGAGTGGTTCCGGACGCCGAGCGGCGAAGCGGTGTTCGGCGAGATCGGCGGCCGCCCGCCCGGCGCGCGTCTCGTGCACGCGATGAACTACGCATGCGACATCGACCTGTTCCGCGGCTGGGCCGAGGCCGTCTGCTACGGGCGGCTCTCGCAGGACACGACGAAGAAGTACAACGCGGCGATGATCTTCAAGCGCGCGCAGGGAGACGGCGTCGTGCGCGAGCACCGCGGTCTGCAGCAGCTCCTGCACAAGTACGGCCGTCACGTCGCGACCATCGAACTGACACCGATCGGCGAGCCGCGGCGCGACTGGCGCAAGGTCGTCGTCGGCGACGGCTGGATCGTCGTTCGCCACCCGGAACTGCACACGACCCTCGAGATGTCGGAGCACTTCGTCAACGATCTCGTGGTCGTGGCTGGATGAGCCATCGCACGACCGGCTTCCTCGGCGCCATGTTCGCCACGCTCGCCGCATGCGGCGGTGGGAGCGGGCAGAGCGACTCTCCGGCGCGGTCGCCGCGCACGGTCCGACTGGTCGACGTCGGCAAGGTGTCCGTGGCGCGCACGATCGCGGTGACCGGAGTGCTGGCGGCGCAGGACGAACTGGTCCTCGGCATGCAGGTGGGAGGGCGGCTGCGGACGCTCGCCGTGGACGTCGGGGACACGGTCGAGGCGGGTGCGGTCGTCGCGGCGATGGATCCGCACGACTTCGAACTCGAGCGCGACCGCGCCGCCGCCGCGCTGGTGGCGGCGCACGCGCGCCTCGGGCTCGCCGAGAACCAGGCCGTCGCCGACATCGACGTGGAGAACACCGCGCCGGTGCTCGAGGCTGCGGCGACCGTTCGCGAAGCGTCCGTGCAACGCGAACGCGTCGTGACGATGGTCCAAGAGCAGTTGCGCGCGACGGCCGAACTCCAGACGGCGGATGCGACGCTCGCGGTCGCGCAGAGCCGGCTGCAGGCGGCGCGCGACGAAGTGCGCACGTGGATCGCCGAAGCACAACAGCGCCGCGTCGAGATGCTGCAGGCGGCGAAGCGGCTCCAGGACTCGCGCGTGGCGGCGCCGTGGCGCGGTCGGGTGGTCGCCCGGCACGCGACCGCTGGTCAGGTGCTCGCCGCCGGCGAACCGATCGTGACGCTCGTCCGTGTCGACCCGATGCGGCTGCGCCTTCAGGTGCCCGAAAGGCAGGCGCCCCAGGTGTCGATCGGGCAGACGGTCAACTTCACCGTGGACGGGCGCGACGGCGAGAAGCGTGCTGGCCGGGTCGTGCGTCTCGGAGCGGCGATCGACCGTGCGAATCGCACGTTGCTCGTCGAAGCAGAGGTCCCGAACGGCGACGGCGCGCTGTTGCCCGCCGCGTTCTGCCGCTGCGAGATCGTGGTCGTCGCCGAAGAGGCGGTCGTCGCCGTGCCGCGCGCCGCCGTCGTCACGTTCGCGGGCGTCGATCGGGTCTTCACGGTCGAGAAGGACGCGCAGGGCGTGCTGCGTGCGAAGGGCCGGATCGTGCAGCTCGCCCGCGCGACGGGATCGCTCGTCGAAGCGAAGCGCGGGATCGAAGTCGGCGTGAAGATCGTCGCCGACGCCACCGGCCTGTCGCCCGAATCGCCAGTCGTGGTCGCGGAGTGACCGGTGCAGCGCCTCGCCGAGATCTGCATCCACCGCCCGGTGTTCGCGACCATGCTCGTCGCGGCGATGGTCGTTGCCGGCGCCGTCGGCTTCCACTTCCTCGCCGTCGACCGCTACCCGGCGTACGACCTCCCGACGGTGACCGTGCGAACGGAGCTGCCCGGCGGTGCTCCGGAGGAAGTCGAGGCGTCGGTCACCTATCCGATCGAGGAGATCGTCAACACCGTCGAGGGCATCCGCGAGCTGCGTTCGATCTCGGGAGCCGGCACGTCGCTGGTGTTGATCACGTTCGAGCTGAACCGCGAGATCGAAGCAGCGGCGCAGGACGTGCGCGACCGTGTGTCGCAGGTGCTGCGCCGCCTGCCCGAGGGCGTCGAGCCGCCGGTCGTCGGCAAGTTCGACAGCGACAGCCAGCCGGCGCTGACCCTGGCGCTCGCCGGAAACCGCCCGCTGCGTGAGCTCACCGAGATCGCCGACAAACGGCTGAAGCGCGTGCTCGAACGCTCGCGCGGTGTCGGGGAGGTGCGTCTCGTCGGCGGCCTCGAGCGCACGATCAACGTCTGGGTCGACGCGGATCGCCTCGCCGCGTACGACCTTCCGGTCGACGTGGTGGCCGGCGCGATCGCGCGACAGAACGCGGACATCCCCGGCGGCAACGTCACCGACGACCAGCGCGAACGCACGCTGCGAACGCTTGGCCGCGTCGTCGATCCGGCGTCGTTCGACACCCTGATGATCGAGCGGCGGAACGGTGTGCCGGTCGAACTGCGCGACGTCGCGACGACCGAGGACGGCACCGCGGAGCCGCGCTCGCTCGCGCGGCTCGACGGCACGCCGACCGTAGTGCTCGAGGTGCGGCGCCAGTCCGGTGCCAACACCGTCGCGGTGATCGACGGCGTGCTCGAGTCGCTCGAGCGCCTGCGGGACACGCTGCCGCCCGACCTGCGCGTCGAGGTCGTGCGCGACCAGTCGCGGTACATCCGCGCCGCGCTGCACGAGATCGAGTTCCACCTGGTGGTCGGTTCGATCCTCGCCGCGCTCGTGGTGCTGTGGTTCCTGCGCAGCTGGCGCGCAACGCTCATCGCCGGTCTGGCCATCCCGACTTCGGTGGTCGCGACGTTCGGTGTCATGTGGGTGCTCGGGTTCACCCTGAACGGCGTGACGATGCTCGCGCTCGTCCTGATGGTGGGGGTCGTGATCGACGACGCGATCGTGGTGCTGGAGAACGTGCAGCGCTGGGCCGACGAGAAGGGAGTCACGCCGTTCGAGGCAGCGCGCGGCGCCGTGCGCGAGATCGCGCTCGCGGTCCTCGCGACCACGCTGAGCCTCGTCGTCATCTTCGTCCCGGTCTCGTTTCTCTCGAGCATCACGGGGCGCTTCCTCTACCAGTTCGGGATCACCGCGGCCGTCGCCGTGCTGCTCAGTCTCGTCGTGTCGTTCACGCTGACGCCGGCGATGTGCGCCCGGCTCGTGCGCCCGTCGGCGGGCGCCGCGCACGGCCGGAACGGGTGGACCGAACGCGGTTACGCGAGGGCGCTGCGGGCCAGCCTGAAGCGCCCGTGGGCCGTGGTGCTCGCGTCGCTCGTCGTGGTCGCCAGCACGTGGCCCTTGTTGCACCTGGTGCGTCAGGACCTCGTCCCCAGCGACGTGGACGAAGGTGAGTTCGAGATCAGCGTCGACGGTCCGGACGATGCGAGCCTGCCGACGATGGACGGTGTGATGCAGGCGATCGAGGCCGAGCTCGCGCAGATGCCGGCGATCCGTACCGCGCTGACGCAGGTCGGCGGCGGGTTCCTGAGCGGGCTGGCGAACGGCTCGGTCTACGTGCGCATCGCGCCACACGACGAGCGGCGCTTCTCGCTGTCGCGCCTGTGGTCCTCGCTGCTCGCGGGCGACCCGGCCGCCGCGTTCCGCGGGAACTACACGCAGCGCGAGGTGATGAACGAGATCAACCGGCGGCTCCGCAAGCTGGCAGACGTCCGGATCTCGGTGCGCAACCAGCGCAGCCTCAACCTGGGCGGCGGCCCGTTCCAGATCGACTTCGCGCTGCGCGGGCCGGACCTGCCGACCCTCGCGAACAAGGTCGAGGAACTCCGCACGAAGGCGCTCGAACTCGGCACGATGGACGGTCTCACGACCACGTTGCGCCTGCGGCGCCCCGAACTGCGTGTGCAGATCGATCGGCCGCGCGCCGCCGAACTCGGCGTCTCGACGCAGGACATCGCGACGGCGCTGCGTCTGCAGGTGGGTGGCATGACCGAGGTGTCGCGCTTCCGCGATCCTCTGCTCGACGAGGAGTACGATGTTCGGTTGCGGTTGCGACCGCAGGATCGCGACCGCGTGGAGCGCATCGGCGAACTGCTCGTCGGCCGTGCCGACGGCGGCACGATCCGCGTCGACAACCTCGTTCAGATCGAGACCGCGAACACGTCGTCGCGCATCGACCGCATGGACCGCCAGCGCCAGGCGAGCCTGCGCGGGAACGCGGCGCCGGGCGCCGCACTCGCGGACTGCGTGGCGCAACTGCGCGGTCTCGCCACCGGCCTCGACCTGCCCGACGGCTACAGCACCGCCGTCGCCGGCACCGCGCGTGAGCTGGAACAGGTCGGCGGCGAGTTCCTGTTCGCGCTGCTGCTGGCGCTGGTGTTCATGTACATGATCCTCGCGGCGCAGTTCGAGAGCTTCGGGCAGCCGCTGATCATCCTGCTGGCGATCCCGCTGGCGACGCCATTCGCGCTGCTGTCGTTGTGGGCCACCGGACAGACGGTCAACCTGTACTCCGCGCTCGGCGTGCTGGTCCTGTTCGGGATGGTGAAGAAGAACGCGATCCTGCAGGTCGACCACACGAACCACCTGCTGCGCGAAGGGCTCGCGCCATACGACGCGGTGATGCAGGGCAGCCGCGACCGGCTGCGCCCCATCCTGATGACGACGCTCGCGTTCGTCGCCGGCATGCTGCCGCTGGCGGTGGGCACCGGGCCCGGGGCCGAGGAGCGAAAGGCGATCGCGGTGGTCGTGATCGGCGGGCAGATGCTGAGCCTCGTGCTGACGCTGGTGCTGACCCCTGCGGTGCAGTTGCTCGCGCTTCGTCGGCGCCGCGAAAAAGCGTAACCGGGTTCGCCGGTGCCGTGCGGACTCCGTAGTGAGGCGCGATCCGTGGCGGGCACGACACCCGTCGGAACGTGTTGGCGCCGCCACGATCGTGGCGGCCTTCCCGGTAGACTGCGCCGCCCCGAACCACGAACCCTCGCATGACCATCGAAGCCGCGGCCCGGCCGCCCCGTTCGCTCCTCCTCCGCACCTCGTTCCTGTTCGCTGCGTGTGCACTGGCGGCGACGGCCCCGGCGCAAACGCGCAAGGAGCTCGGCCGCATGTGGACCTTCGAGGCCGCGCCGCTCGGCTGGTTCCAGGAGGCCTACGACTGGAAGCCGACCAACGAGTGGCTCGAGCACGCACGCATGGCGTCGCTGCGCTTCGGCAGGAAGAACGAGAAGAACCCCGACGGGTACGACTTCTTCTGCTCGGCGTCGTTCGTCACGCCGTTCGGTCTGGTCATGACGAATCACCACTGCGCCCGCGACGCGATCGTGTCGGTGCAGGGGGAGGCCGACTGGCTGAAGGACGGCTTCTACGCGGGCTCGTTCGACGGCGAGGTGAAGCTGCCCGGCTTCGTGATGACGCAGATGGTCCGCCAGCAGGACGTGACCGCAGCCGTGAACGCCGAGGGCGTCGACGCCGTGAAGGCGAAGGCGAAGGAGCAGGATCCGGGGCACCTGCACCAGGTCATCGCGCTCTACCAGGGCGGCAACTACCAGCTCTACAGCTTCAAGGTCTTCGACGACCTGCGCCTCGTCTGCGCCCCGCACGGCCAGGTCGCGCACTTCGGCGGCGACCCGGACAACTTCTGCTACCCGCGCTGGGGCCTCGACTTCACCTTCGTGCGCGCGTGGGAGGACGGCAAGCCGGTCGACTCGACGCAGTGGTTCTTCTCGTGGAAGACGGGCGGCGCGAAGGAGGGCGATCTCGTGTTCGTCACCGGCAATCCTGGCCGCACCGGCCGCCTGATGACGCTCGCGCAGTGCGAGTTCGAGCGCGATCACCGGTTGCCCGCGATCATCGCACGTACGAAGGCACAGCTCGACGAGCTGTACGCGAAGTCGAAGGACGACGCGGAGTTCGAGAAGAAGCAGCGGGCGACGATCCTGCGCCTCGAGAACACGAGGAAGGCGATCCAGGGCTACCTGGACGGTCTGCAGAACCCGCGCATCATGGCAATCAAGACGAAGGCCGAGTCCGATCTGCGCGCGGCCGTCGCGAAGAACGCCGACCTGCAGAAGCAGTACGGCGACGCGTGGGACAGGGTCGCCACGCTGCAGAAGGCGAAGGTCGCCGCACTCGGCGACGTGGACAAGACGAAGGCCCTCGGTGACGAGGAGCGCGCCGAGAACAAGCGCATCGGGGAGGCCTGCTTCGCCGTCTACGGCACCCAGGTTCCACCGGATGCGACCATGTCGTTGCGCATCAGCGACGGCGTCGTGAAGGGCTACCCGATGAATGGCACGCTCGCGCCGTGGTTCACGACGCTCTACGGGCAGTTCGCGCGGCACCACGAATTCGCCGGCGTGCACCCGTTCGACCTGCCGAAGCAGTGGCTCGAGAAGGAGAAGGAGTTCGACCTCGCGACGCCGTTCAACTTCGTCGCGACCTGCGACATCATCGGCGGCAACTCGGGCTCGCCGATGATCGACAAGGACCAGAACGTGGTCGGCCTCATCTTCGACGGCAACATCGAGATGCTCGGCAACAACTACGTGTTCGACGACGAGATCTCGCGCACCGTGTCCGTGCACCCGGCGATCATCGTCGAGGCACTGCGCAAGGTGTACGGCGCGGGCAAGCTCGCGGACGAGCTGGAGCGGAAGTCCTCGGTCATGCCGGCGAACGCCACCAAGTAGTTCGGCGGGCTCGGCAGACCTCAGCGGCGTTCGTCGGGCGTGCCGCCGTGGTGGTGGAACATGAACACGCCGAACGCCACGCCGACGAGGCTCAGCAGGTAGAAGGCCGGGAACATGATCACGTGCTCGAGCCAGATCAGCCAGAACTGCTGCTCGCTCGAGCCGGGCGCGAGGCGCGGATCGAACTGCATCTGCGTCATCGGGTTCACGATGTCGATGACCCGTGTGACATCGAGGCTCGTGCCGAGACGTTGATCGCTCGCGTACTTGCTGAAGAGCGCCGCCGGCAGCCTCGCCGCCATGGTCACCGCGCTGATCGTGAGGAGCACCGGCAGGAACTTCGGGATCGTGCGCGCGGCTACCAGCGCGGTGGCGAGCCCCGCCGGATAGAGGAACCGGTCGAGACCGAGCGGCTGCACGACCGGCGACGGCGCGGCGAGCAGTTGCATGCCGATCCACGCGGCCATCGCCGACCAGGCCGCCAGCAGCGGCAGCACGATCGCGCTGCGCAGCGGCCGTTCGCCGAGGCGCAGGAGCACCACGCACCAGACCAGCGCGAACGCGGCGAACGGCAGTGGCCAGGCGAAGCCGGCGGCCTCGACGGTGCCGGTCGGGAACGCCACCATGCTGACTTCCTGGTCGACCCCGGCGAACGCGGCGAACGTGTGCACCGTCTCGAGCGTTCGCCGTTCGGGCCCGGTGAAGCCGGCGCCGAGGCCGGCGAGTGCCGCGATGGCCAGCGTTCCGACCGCGATCCGGCGGGTGCGAGGCAGTGCCATGCCGAGACCGAGGGCGACGAACGCGGCGAGCTGGAGGAACGCGATCAGGTGGTCCATGGCGTGGCGCGATCCCGGCAACGCGCTCGGGGCGGAGCCTTTTCACGGGAAGGTCGCGCGGGTGCCACACTTTTCCCCCGCCGCACTTGATGGTCCGAAGGGCGGTCGGTAGCGTCCTCGCCCTTCCAACGAACGATCATGACGAAGCAGAAGACCAAGAAGGCGGTGGTCAAGCGCATGAAGCTGACCAAGACCGGTAAGGTCAAGTTCCGCCACGCCTTCACGTCGCACATCATGGTGCGCCGCAGTGCCAAGCGGAAACGCCAGCTCCGCCAGAAGGGGCTGTGCAAGGGCAAGATCGCCGCGAACATGGCGCAACTGCTGGGTGGGAGGTAACCGATGAGTCGCGCAACGAATGGTCCCGCCACGCGCCAACGGCGCAACCGCGTGCTGAAGCGCGCGAAGGGCTTCCGTCAGGGTCGTCGCAACCTGTTCAAGCAGGCGATGGTCACCGGCATCCGCGCCGACGCGTTCGCGTTCGCGGGTCGCCAGCAGAAGAAGCGCTTCTTCCGTTCGCTCTGGATCACGCGCCTCACGGCCGCGGTCAAGGCGCACGGTCTGCGCTACTCGGCGTTCATCCACGGCGTGCAGAAGGCCGGCATCAAGCTGAACCGCAAGGAACTCAGCGAGCTGGCGATCCACGACCCGTCGACGTTCGAGGCGATCTGCGGCAAGGCCAAGACGGCGCTCGCCTGACATTCCCCGCGGCGCCCGGCGCCGGCGGAATTCCGAGACGGCGCTGGCGGGTCCAGCGCCGTTCGGCTGTACGGCTCCCGTTCCGATCCTGTGTGTGAGGTTCCTGGCTGATGGACACGGCTGCACTGCGTGAGCGCTGGCTCGGCGCGATCCAAGAGGCTGCGTCGGCGGCGGCGCTCGCCGAACTCGACGCGCGGCTCTTCGGCTCGAAGGGCGAGGTGCTCAAACTCGTGCGTTCGGTGACGACCCTGCCGAAGGAGGAGCGGCCGGCGTTCGGCAAGGCGGCCAACGCGGTCAAGGTCGAGGTCGAACAGGCGCTCGCTGCGCGGCGCGAACACTTCGCGAAGGCCGCGCTGCAGCAGGAGCTGCAGGCGACGGACTTCGACCCGACGGAGCCCGGGCGCCCGCCCGAACGCGGTGCGCTGCATCCGATAACGATCGTGCAGAACGAACTCGTGGACCTGTTCACGAGCATGGGCTTCCGCTGGGAGGACGGCCCCGAGGTCGAGTCGGAGTACTTCAACTTCGACGCACTCAACATCCCGGGCGACCACCCGGCGCGCGAGAGCCAGGACACGTTCTGGCTCGCGGAGCACGAAGGCCTCGGCAGGAACCTGCTGCGCACGCACACGTCGCCGGTGCAGGTGCGGACGATGCAGCGCCTCACGAAGCCC
>JAEUHQ010000214.1 GCA_016794565.1 Planctomycetota bacterium
GGCCGTCGTTCGTGCCGTCGACCCCGTGCGGGGGATCGTCGCGTCGGTGACGGTGACGGTGACCGCCGCGCGTCTGGTGGCGATCGGCGTGACGCCGGCCCTGCCGTCGATCGCACTCGGGACGACGCGGCAGTTCGTGGCCACCGGGACCTACACGGACAACACGACGCAGGACCTGACGGCGGCGGTGACGTGGAGTTCGTCGTCGGGCGCGGTGGCGACGATCAGCAACGCGGGCGGGAGCCAGGGTCTCGCGACGAGTGCGAGCACGGGAACGACGGTGATCACGGCGACGGACCCGGGCACGAGCACGGCCGGGTCGACGACGCTCACCGTCTTCGACGACATCACGTTCCGCAGCGCGGCATCCGCCGGTGTCGCGTCCGGCACGAGCCTCGTGATCTCAGCACCCACGGGCACGGCCGAGAACGACGTTCTCGTCGCGGGGATCGCCATTCGCCCGCAGACCGCCACCGTGACGCCGCCGTCGGGGTGGACACTCGTGCGCCGCCTCGACAACTCCGGCGGCGCCGGGAACTCGCTGCTCGTGTTCACCCGTGTGGCCGGGGCCAGCGAGCCGTCGAGCTACACGTGGAGCACTTCCAGCTCGACCGGCACCGTCGGCGGCATCGCGGCGTTCCGCTTCGTCGACACGTCGGCCGCGGTGGACGCGGAGTCCGGCCAGACCACGGCGAGCAGCCTGTCCCACACCGCGCCGAGCATCACGACCACGACGGCTCGCACGATGCTGGTGACGGTGCACGCGTTCGCGTCGGCGGCGACGTGGACGTCGCCGGCCGGAATGACCGAGGTCGCGGACGTCGCGAGCCAGGCGATCGGCGCGATCGGCATCTCTGTTTCGATGCACTGCGTCGTGCAGACCTCGGCGGGGGCGACGGGAACCAGGACCGCGGTCGCCGCCAACGACGCGGACACGGGCAACGCCGCCATCCTCGCCCTCCGCCGCGCGCCCTAGTGCTCGGCGAGCGCGCGGCGCTAGGCTCAACGCCGTTTGCTCCGCCGATGAAGGTCCGCCTCCTCACCGTTTCACATCGACAGCCGTCCTGGGTGACCGATGGCTGCGCCGAGTACGAACGGCGTCTTCCGCGCGAGTGGGGGTTCCAGCTCGTCGAAGTGAAACCCGAGGCGCGGACCAGCGGCGCGACGAAGGAGCGCGTTCAGTCGGCCGAGGCGGACCGTTTGCGCGCGGCGCTGCCGAAGGGCTGCCGCACGATCGCGCTCGACGAACGCGGCGACGCGTGGACGACCGCCGAACTCGCACGCCGGATCGAGCGGTGGCTGCAGGAAGGACGCGACGTGGCGTTCGTGGTGGGAGGGGCGGACGGCCTCGACCCGGCGTTCCGCGCCTCGGCCGAACGGTCCGTCTCGCTGTCCGCGCTCACGCTGCCCCACGGCCTCGTTCGCGTCCTGCTGGTCGAACAGCTGTGGCGCGCGGCGTCGATCCTGCAGGGACACCCGTACCATCGTTCGTGACGGACGCGCCGCGCGACCGATGGCACGGACGCGTCCGCTTCGCCGGTTCGTGCCCGTTCTCGGGCGGCAAAGGGGTTCACGCGCAGGTCCGCCGCCGGTCGATCATCCACCGGTGACATCCGCGGAATCGCGACACGAGGACACGTTGCCCGCCAGCCGGATCGCGGCGGGTCTGCGCGCGGAGAGCCGGCGCCTCCTGGTCGTGGGAACCACGGGTGCGGCACTGCTCGTCGGGGCGGTGGTTGCCGCCGAGGCGAACGGGTGGTCGCCGCTCGTGCTGTTGCCACTGCTGCTCGTCGTCGTCGCGTCGGTCGCGACGGTCGCTGCCGCGTTCCGTCGGACGATGACGACGGACGTCGACGTGCTCGAGGAAGCACGGCAGGGCGCACTCACCGCGGCGACCTCGAAGGCGCAGTTCCTCGCGAACATGAGCCACGAGATCCGCACGCCGATGAACGGCATCCTCGGCATGGCGGAGCTGCTCGTTCGCACCAAGCTCGACTCCGATCAGGAGCAGATGGCGACGACGATCCACTCGTCCGCCGAGGCGCTGCTCGCGGTGCTGAACGACATCCTCGACTATTCGAAGATCGAAGCGGGCAAACTCGATCTCGAGACCGCGGACTTCGACGTGTGGCAGGTCGTGGACGATTGCGCCGGCCTGCTGCACGCGGCTGCGGACCAGAAAGGCGTCGAGCTGCTGACGTTCGTCGATCCGCGCCTGATGCGCTGTCACCGCGGCGACGCGGCGCGCGTCCGCCAGGTGCTGCTCAATCTCGTGAGCAACGCCGTGAAGTTCACGCTGGAAGGCGAAGTGGTCCTCGGTGCCGATCTGGTCGACGAAGACGACGGGTCGCAGGTCGTGCGGTTCTCGGTGCGCGACACGGGTATCGGCATGGGCCCCGAGGCGATGGCGCGGCTGTTCACGCCGTTCACGCAGGCCGACGCGTCGACGACGCGGCGCTTCGGCGGCACGGGTCTCGGGCTCGCGATCTGCCGCCGCCTCGTCGAACTGATGGGCGGGTGCATCGCCGTGGACAGCGAGGAGGGCGTCGGGTCGACGTTCTCGTTCGAACTCAGGCTCCCGAAGGGCGAAGTCGCGAACGCGCGCCCTCGGGCGGAGGACGTCGATCTGAGCTCGTGTGCGTTGCTCATCGTCGACGACAACGAGACGAACCGCCAGCTGATGGTGATGCAGCTCGCGCCGACGAAGATCGGCATCGACGTCGCCAGCAACGCGATCGGCGCGATCGAGACGCTGCGCAACGCCGCGACGCGCGGCCATCCGTTCACGATGGCGATCGTCGACATGGCGATGCCCGGCATCGACGGAATGCAGCTCGCCGAGGCGATCCGCAACGAATCACTGATCCCGGCCCTGCCGATCGCGCTCGCGAGTTCCCTCGGAACCCGCCCCGGCCTCGCCGAGATGGCGTCGGTCGACGTCTTCCGCTGGCTCAACAAACCCCTGGCCGCTGGACGGTTGCTGCAGGTGGTCTGTGACATGGCGAGTCTCCGGCCGAGCGGCCGGCCCGTGCTCCCGCGCAAGCTCGACGAGGCCGTGGTGTCGCCGGCGACCGCGACGGTCGCCGCAGGGATCCGCGTGCTGGTCGCGGAGGACAACGAGATCAATCGCCGCGTGCTCGCGGGCATGCTGCGGCGGATCGGCTGCGACGTCGTGTTCGCGGTGGACGGCCGCGAGGCGGTGCAACTGGTCGAGCAGCGGCCGTTCGACGTCGTGCTGATGGACTGCCAGATGCCCGAGATGGATGGCTTCGAGGCGTCGCGCTGCATTCGCGATCTGCCCGGCGTGCCAGCGGAGCTGCCGATCATCGCACTCACCGCGAACGTGCTCCCCGCGGATCGCGACGCGTGCCTCGCGGCGGGCATGAACGACTTCCTCTCGAAGCCCGTGCGTCTCGACGTGCTCCGCGCGGCGGTCGTGCGGTGGACTCGCGGTGCCGGTGCTGCTTCCGCGCCGCCGGTCTTCGAAGGCGTGGCGACCTGACGCCGTCGCGGCGGAGGCTGGCCCGCGCGCGGGGCGGCTCACAGATCGTAGAAGTGCAGGTCCCTGCCGGTGACCTGCTTCGTCCACGAGTAGATCTGTCCCGCGTGGCCCGACGAGTGCTCGAGCACGTGCAGGATCGCGGCGAGACCCGTGACGTCGTAGCGCTGCACTCGCCGCACACGCAGCAGTTCGGCGATCGGTACGCGGTCGACCAGGTCGCACGCGCGGGTCCACACGGCCGCGAGGCGGTCGAGCATCACGCGCGCCGGAACTCCGCCGTCCGCGGCGAACTCGGCGGGCCGGTCGCGGCGGTCGTCGGCGTCGCCGAACGTCGCGAGGATCCACTGCGTGGTGTTGCCGGCGAGATGCAGCAGCAGGTTGCCCGCCGAGTTGCAGTTCGGCGCTGGTTTCCGCCAGACGCCGTCGTCGCCGAGCATCTCGACGCACTTCGTGATGCGCGGCAGATACTCGCCGAGCAGCCGCGTGCGGAACTCCGCGGCGACGATCTGCGCGAGAGCGGACGACGGTTCGTCGGGACGCGCGGTCAAGGCGGTCAGGCGACCTCGCCCTTGTCGCGATCCGCGGCGCGTTCGCGCGGGGCCTTGCCCTCGGCGCGGTCGCGCAGGCGTTGCAGTTCTTCCTCGAGCAGCGCGACGCGCTGGCCGAGTGTGCGGTGCCGCAGCGTGAGGCGACTGAGGCGCACCGAGAACTGCAGCAGCAGCGCGAGCACGAACAGGAACGCGCCGAAGAAGAGCGTGCTGACCACGCTCGCGGATCCGATCCACCGGCTCAGCGTGAGCAGGAGGTCCTGGTAGAGCGCGAGGAACGCGAGCGCGACCGATGTCCCGATCCAGACCCACGAGTACTCCTCGCGCAGCTTGCGGCGCCGCACGAGTTCGAAGATGAGGACGACGAGACCCGCGGCGAGCGCGAATGCGACGATGCGCTGCCGGCCGGGCAGCGGTTCGAGCTCGGCGCCGAAGTGCTGCATCAGGGCCAGCATCACGACCACCTCGCGACGGTGTCGCGGTCGCGCAACGGGGTGGCGCGACGCACCGGCAGCAGCAGGAGCGTCAGCAGCATCTTGTAGCCGTACCAGGCGATCCGCAGCCCGCGGTGCATCGACACGCCACCCTTCCTCGCGTGCATGCGGACGGGAACCTCCACGACGGCGAGGCCGCGGCGGTGATGTTCGACGAGCACGTCGGTGTCCGGGAAGTCCTCGGGGAACGCGTCGGTCGCGACGGTGGCAAGGGCGCGAGCGGAGAGGCCCTGGAAGCCGCTGGTCGGGTCGGTGATGCGGGTGCGCAGCCACTTCGTCGCGATCCACGCGAAGAAGCGGGTGCCGACCCGCCGCGCCACGCTGGCGGGCGGCGGGGCGCCGTCGAGGTAGCGCGAACCGAGGGCGACGTCCGCGCCGCCGTCGAGCGCGGTGACGAGTCTCTCGAGCATCGCCGCGTCGTGCTGTCCGTCGGCGTCCATCTGCAGCACGCGCTGGTAACCGCGCCGCACCGCGTAGCAGTAGCCGGTGTGGAGCGCCGTCCCGTAGCCGAGGTTGTACGGGTGCCGGACGACCGTCGCGCCGTGGCGGCGCGCTTCGTCCCCCGTTTCGTCGCGGCTGCCGTCGTCGATCACCAGCACGTCGAGCGCGGGGTCGGTGCGCCGGACCTGGCGAACGACGTCACCGATACGGCCCGCCTCGTTGTGCGCGGGAATGACGAGAAGAGTGGGAAAGCTCACGGAGCGCGACGATCCGATGCAGCGCGGTAGCCTAGGTGGGGCCGGAGTCCGCGCCAACGAAAAGGTCGGTGCCGAGGCACGTGTGTGGCGGAACGTCCATCGCGACTCTACGCTTGGCGCGCCTTTTTCCGGGCGCCGTTCGGCGGTGGCCCGCGAACACCGTCACGAGAAGCCAATCATGTCGATCCGTTTCGTTCTGCCGACGTTCCTCGCCCTCTTCGCCGCCTGCTCCGGAACCCGCGATGCCCGGGTCAACCCGGATGCGCCGGACACGGTCACTGGCACCGGTCTCCAGAGCCAGGACATCCGGACCATGGCGCAGCAGATGGCCGCCGACATCAAGGCGTCCGGCGTGCTGGCCCCCGGCAAGGAAGGCGAGCGGGTGTCGTTCTACATCTACGAGATCAAGAACGACTCGTCGGACGTCATCGACAAGGAGATCATCCTGACGAAGCTGCGCACCGAACTGGCGAAGGCGATGGGGCGGCAGGTCAAGATCCTCGACCGTTCGCCGAGTGCGAACGACCTCACCGACGCCGAGCGTCGCATGAAGGAGCGCGGGCAGGTGTCCGGAACGAACGATCGCAAGATCGCCGGCAGCGACTTCGTGCTGAAGGGCACGATGAAGAGCCGCGACCGCCAGGCGGGCAAGCTGAAGTCGAGCTACGTGCTCGTGACGTTCGAGCTGACCGATCTCGTCACTCAGGAGCTCGCCTGGACGAACGACTACGATATGAAGACCGAGTCCGAGAAGTCGGTCATCAACCGCTGAGCGCGCCGGCCTCGATGCGCCGCCGCTGCGTTCCGTTCGCCGGTCTCCTGGCCGCCGCGTGCGCGGTCGGCCAGCCGGCGATTCCGCTCGCAACCTTCGTCGCCGGTGACGTCGCGGCTGTGCGGGCCTTTGCGGCCCAGCAGGTCGCCGAGGGCGACGAAGAGAACCGGGCGCTCGTGCTCAACGTGCAGGCGCAGTGTGACCTGCTGCTCGGCAACACCGACGAAGCGCGGCGCGCGTTCGAGTCCGCCGGGCAGATCATGGGCAGCTGGGCGGCGAGCGGCGGGGAGGTGACGTCGGCGCTGATCGGCAGCGAGAGCAGCAAGACGTACAAGGGCGACCCCTACGAGAAGGCGATGAACGCCTTCTACCTGTGCTACTGCTTTCTCCTGAAGGGGGAGCCCGACAACGCCCGCGCGGCGTGCAAGCGCGGCATCCTGATGGACGCCGAAGTCGAGGACGAGAAGTTCCAGGCGGACAACGCGCTGCTCTTCTGGCTCGCCGGGCGCATGAGCAAGCTGATGGGGTCGCCGGACGACGTCGACTTCTACAAGGAAGCGGCCACGGCGAACGCGTTCGCGATCGAGCATGGCGCGCGCGGCGACGCGCAGAACCGCGTGCTCGCGGATCCCGCCGCCGGCAACCTCGTGCTGCTGTTCGAGTGCGGCTTGGGGCCGGAGAAGTACGCGGACGGCATCCAGGACGAACTCGCGCGCTTCCGCCCGCGGCCGCATCCCGCCGTCCGCGCCCGGGTGTCGATCGACGGCAGGGACCTCGGCCCGTCCGGAGTCTCGGCGATCCTCGTCGACGTCGACTACCAGGCGCGCACGCTCGGCGGTACGGCGATGGAAGGCATCCGCAAAGGCAAGGCGATCTTCAAGACCGCGAGCACCGCCGCGGGCGTCGTGCTGTTGTCCCAGGCGGCGAAGGATCGCGGCGACAGCGCCCGCACGCAGGCGATCGCCGGCGGCGCGCTGCTCCTCGCGGGGCTCCTGACTTCGTCGTCGGCGGACATCCGGCACTGGCCGACGCTGCCGTCGACCGTGCAGGCGCTCACAGCGAACGTGCCGCCCGGCGAGCACGTGATCGACGTCGACTTCCTCGACGCCAGCGGCCGCCCGATTCCGTCGCTCCGCCAGCGTGCGCAGACGCTCGTTCCGCAGAAAGGCGAGAGCTGGCACCTGTTCCGTTCGTTGCCGCGCGTAGCGCCGGTGACACCGGCGCCCGGTTCGCCATGACTCGGCGCGAGACCGGGTCGCAACCCGCACCGGCAGTCGCGCGCTCTTCCCCGTCTTCCCCTCACCGGCTCCACCCATGAAGCAGTTCCTGATCGCGTCCGCCATCGCCGCAGCACTCCTCGTCGCCCTGAACGGTCAGGAGCCCGGGGCCGCGCCCGCGCCGAAGGCCACGAAGCAGGAGCCCGGCACCAACCGGACCGAGGGCTTCGGTCGAGCGACGAACTACCGCACCGCGCTCGCCAATGCCCTCGAGGATGCCGTCGCGAAGGCGAAGGGTGTCTCGGTCGCGCGCGGGCCGGCGTTGCGCAGCCGTCTGTCCGTGGTCTCCGACCACAAGGACGGCGACAAGGACGGCTGGTTCGACGGCGAGGCCGACGCCGAACGCGAATGGGTGCAGCAGCAGATCGCGGGCTTCGTGCTCGCGTACGACGTGGTGAAGAAGGAGAAGGCCGGCGACGGACACTGGGAGGTGACCGTGAAGGCCGAGATCGCGTCGCCCGACAACGCCGACGCGGTGCTGGTCATCGACCTCGTCGACACGGACCTGCGCCGCTGGCAGCTCGAGCGCTCCGATGAAGGTGCGCCCGGTTCGATCACGACGAAGAGCGGCGAGTTCTCCGGGCCGAAGATCGGCGAGTACCTGCGCCGCAGCAAGCTCGTGAAGATCGTCGCGAAGGGTTCCGGCGTGAAGGTCGGCGAAGGCAGCGCGGTGCGTGAGCGCGAGAAGGCGGGCCAGCAGGTCGTGGCGTCGCATCGCGTCTCGATCACGTGGCAGCCGGTCGTCGTGCAATCGCTGATCGAGAAACCCAACAAGGCGCGCCCGACTTCCGGACCGCGGCCCGAGTACCTCGTCGGTGGCTCGGTGCAGGTGTCCTTGCGCGTCGAGAACCTGGTGGAGAACACCGAACTGCTCGACGAGGTCGTCACCGTTCCGGCGGACCAGGGCGGTTCGCAGCCCGTCGAGGCGCTCGACGCCTACGTCAACGCGCTCGTCGACAAGGCGAAGGCGATCGTCGCCGAGAAAGTGTTCTTCACGCTGAAGCCGCCCGTCGTCGTGCGCAAGTGGGAGGAGGGAGGCGAGTGGCGAATCGAGGTGCAGATGAGCAAACGCATCGCCGCGACCTACCGCCGCTTCCACGTCGGCAACAACGGGTCGCTGTCGTCGCCCGACTGGCAGCCGCTGGGCACCGCGGTGCTCGCGGACGGCAATGACGCCACCTGCGTGCTGCGCCTCGAAGGCGTCGACGAACCGTCCCGCATCGAACCCGGAGTCACCGAAGTCCGCCCCGCCAAGAGCTGAACCCATGAACTGCCGCCACCCGATCGTCTCTGCTTCCTGCGCTGCCCTCTTCGTGTTCGCTGCGTGCTCTTCGCCGCCCTACGCGGCGCGCACGATCGAGGACGACGCCGAGATGGAGAGCAACGTCACCGTGACCGACAGCGAGCTCTACGATGTGCTGCACGTCGGCCGCAACCCGCTCGTCGAGCGCGTCCCTGGAACCGACCAGCTGCGCGTCGTGGTGACGCTGCGAAACGTCGATGACGAGGCCATCCAGGTCCTCGCCCAGATGAGCTTCCTGAACGCGCAGAAGCAGCCGATCGGCGACGACACGAACAAGCAGGTCAAGCTGCTGGCCCCCGGTGAGACGATCACCCACACGGCGATTTCGAAGAGCGCCGAAGCGCGGGACTGGCAGCTGCGCCTGAGTTGGAACCGCTGAGGAAGAGAGAGAAAGGGGAACAACGATGAAGACCTTCGCCAAGCCGTCGATCCTGTGCGCACTGCTCGCGGCGTGCGCCGCACCCGCACCGGTGGTGCGGGCGCCGCAGGTCCCGCCGCTCGGCGTCGACGTCCCCAAGGCGAATCTCGCCCGCGAGCAGGCGGGCCGGGCCTCGACGGACACTTCGCCCTCCGTCGCGTCGATCGAGCCGTCGCTGCCGCTGACCCAGTTCACGCCGCCGACCTACCGCACGGTGGTGCACTACGTGGAGGTCCCCACGGTCGCGCCCGAGTCGACGAACTCGACCGGTGGTGAAGTTGCGTCGAACTACGACTACTCCGCCTACGTCGACTACTACCGTCGCGACGGCCACCGTTGGCGCGGCCCCGTCTTCCCCGTCAACACGTTCGTCGGCGCCGGTGTCGGTGCACTCATCGGGCGCCACTCGCACCACCGCGGTCGCGGCGCCCTGATCGGCGGGATCATCGGGCTCCTGCTCGACATCGGGCGCTGGTGGCGCTGACTCCGCTCAAGGGGCGCGCGAGACGAACTCGACCGCGACCTGGTCGACGAGCAGTTCGGCCGCTGCGCCCGGCGCGAGGTCGGCGATCACGGTGATGCGCAGCTGTCGTTCGCGCGTGATGTGCCGCAGGCTCGACGTCCGGAACTCCAGCGTGCGTGACGTGGTGTCGCCGATCGGGAGCTCGACCGCGGTGTCGAAGCGCTCGTCGACCGGGTTGTAGATCGATGTCCGGAGGAAGCAGTCGGCGCCGCCCCGGGTCGCGCGCGCGACGGTGCGGATGCGCAGTTCGAGCACGTCGTCCGCCGCGGTGACCGGAACGTCGAACCTGCAGTTGATGCCCGCGATCTGGCGGCTGCTCGACGTCGCGGTCGTCACCCGGAACGCATCGCCGTCGGCGTCCACGAGCTGGTCGCGCACACCGAACGCGGCTCCGCCCGCGGCGATCTCGAGCACGGCCCGAGCAACGTCCAGCGCGACCGCGGCGTTGCCGGTGGGGGCCGGCGGCAGTTCGCCGGTGAGGTCGAGGCCCTCCAGCTGCCAACGGTCGTCCGGCCACTGCAGCACCGGTGTTCCGCCGGTAGCGGGGATCGTCGCGAGCCGCATCGCGGTCCGTCCGCGCGCCTCTTCGCGGATCCCGAACCAGATGGTGTCACCCAACGGGGCCCAGCGCGGAGTCGCCACGTCGCCGTCCGGCAGGACGAGAGTCGCGACCGCGAACGTCGCGACGTCGACCGTGCAGAGGACTGCGGTGGCAGCACCCGCGCGCCGCACGAACGCCACCCTCGAACCATCCGGGGAGAAGGCCGGGGCGCGGTCGCCGGTGTCCGCGCCCGATGCGGGGCCGCCATCGGTCAGCGGCACCACCCCCGTAGCGTCGTCCTGCGCGATCCACAGCGAATGCCGTCCGTTCTGGTCGCGGCGGCTCCACACGATGCGTCCGGTCGCGCGCGACCAGTCGGGTTCCCCGTCTCGCGAGCCCGACGGTGGCGGCAGGAACTGCGTGGCGGCACCGGAGGCGACGTCCATCGTCCACAGGCTGCGCGGCGAGGTGCGTTCGGAGCTGAACACGATGCGCGAAGCGTCCGGCGACCAGCTCGGCTCGTCGTCGAAGTCGTCATTCGACGTGAGGCGGCGTTCACTCGTCGAGCCGTCGGTGGACGACACGAACAGTTCACGACTGCCGGCGTCACCGGCGGAGCGTTCGCGGGCGAAAACAACGGTCCTGCCGTCCGGGTGCACGCGGACATTGCGCTCCGTGCCCGTGCGATCGGCGACGCGGCTCGTGCCGAGGTTCTGCTCGCTGCGGCGCGCGATTTCCGCGAACTGGAACGGGCTGTCGATGCGTGAGCGGCACACCAGGGCCGGCAGCGGCCCGGCCGCGTCGACAGGATTGCTGCCGGGGCCCGGACTGCAGGCGGCGACGAGCAGCAAGGCTGTTGCGGAGATGCCGGGGCGCGCTGGCGGAGTCATCCGGGCATCGTCGCGATGCGGGTCGGCGCCGGCAACGGGTGCTACTTCGGTCCCTTCGGTGCGATGTCCGCGAACGACATACTCAGGATCACGACGCCCGAGGGTCGGATGGCGGAGATGCCGAGATCGCGAAGGCCGTCGCCGTCGAGATCGCCGAGATCGACCATCGAGAATCCGAACGCCGTGGAACCGGCGCTCGCGAACGTCTGCAGCGGCTCGCCGTCGCGGGCCGCGGACACGCGCACGTAGCCGCCGCCGACCGGACCGCCCTGGCGCGCGGACACCGCGATGCAGCTCTCGTCGGACCGTCGCCACGTTGGCAACCAGCACAGCCCGAAACCGAAGCCGTCGCCTGGCCGGTCGCCCCGGAGTTCGTGCACGACCCTGCCGGTGCGGCTGCTGAACACGTGCACCTTTCCCGGCAGGCGGCCGTCACTGGACAGCGCCGGCGCCCCGACCGCGATGTCCGCGAGCCCGTCGCCGTCCACGTCGTGCAGAGCCGTGACGCAGAACGCGAACGTCGTGTCGCGGTCCTCTTCCGCGAGTGTGCTCAGCAGGTCGCCGGTCCGGCCGTCGTACACCGCGACGACACCGGGTGCGTTGCCGAAGTTGCCGCCGACGAGCACGTCGTCGATGCCGTCGCCGTTCGCATCGCCGGCATCCGCGACGGCCGCGCCGAACCAGACGTCGTCGCGCGGGGACACGAGTTCGTGGATCTGGCGGCCTGTCCGTCCCGAGCAGACGTGGACGACGCCGAGGACTTCGCCGTTGAGCTGGGTCGGAGGTTCGCCGACGAGGACGTCGCGGTTCCCGTCTCCGTCGACATCGCCGATCGATGCGAGCGAGCAGCCGAAGCCGATGGTGTTGCCCTCGATCGTCCAGATGTCGGTGCCGGTCCTCCCCGACTTCAGTGTCACGGTGGCGGGTGCAGTGGCCCACGTGCTGTTGATCGGGGATCCGATGGCGATGTCGTCGCACAGGTCCCCGTCGACATCGCCGAGGTTGGCGATCGCCCGGCCCCACGCCGTGTCGTCGTCGGGCGCTTCGAACGTGGTCGAGAGGGAGCCGTCGGCGAGATTGCGCATCTCCACGTAGCCGCCGCCCTGGTTCACGCCGGTGGGGGGGGCGGCGATGCACAGCTCGGGCAACGTGTCGCCGTTCGTGTCGGCGACGCGCAGCACCTGGATGCCGTACGACTGCTTCCAGTCGTTCAGGCTCTTCGAAACGAGGATCCTGTTCTCGAAGAAGTGCAGCCGCGTTCCGAGGACGGTCTGGAAGGGCAGCAGCAACGGGGTCAGGAACACGGTGCCGCTCTCCACCAGCGCCGGCAGCGCGACGATCGCCACCGGGCCGAGGCCCATCGGCAGGCCGAGGGCGAGGCCCGGCAGCTGCCGAAGCGTCCGGTGGGCGCTCTGGAGGGAGATGGCCACGGGGCGCTTTTCGTCCCGGCTCGCCGCTTCGGCCGCGCGGTCGTAGGTCGCCCAGAATCGGAGTCCGTTCTCGAGGCTGTCGATCCTTCGTGGGCTCATCCAGGCGCTCAGCGGCAGCGCGTCGTCGCGCCAAGGGCGAGAAGCGACGTCGAACGATGCGGATGCCTGCGCGTACGATGCCTGCAGTCCGCCGAGTCGCAGGATGTCGGCGAGCTGCATCGCGGCGTTCGACGAGTAGCGGTGCAGGTCTTCGGCGAGCACTCGCCGCGCCTGCTGCAGGTAGCCGCGCAGGTCGTGCTTCTGCAGGGCCAGTCGGGCGAGCTGGTACCGCGGCTGGACCAGATCGGGCCATCGCCTCTCGAGTTCGCGATAGAGGCGAAGGGCGGTCGCCTGGTCACCTTCCGTGATCGCGAGAGCGGCGAGACGCTGCAATGGCTCGGGGTTGCTCGGATCCGCCTTCATGAGCTCGCGGTAGATGCGTCGAGCACCGTCGAGGTCCCTCTTCGCGACGAGCAGATCCGCTTCCAGTCGTCGCCGTCGCGTCTGCGGTTCTTCGTCGGCGCGGCGCGCCGGCAGTGCACGGAACCACTGTTCGGCGAGATCGACGTCGCCGCTGGCCACCGCAGCGTCCGCGATCGCGAACATGAGCGCCGTCGCCTTGGGCATCGCTCTGGCCGCGTGGAACAGCCGCGGGTACGCGCGTTCGGGTTCGCCGTCGTCCGCCATCTGCAGGGCCACGCACGCGTCCAGGAACGTCTGCGCGCCGCCCAGTTCGCCGATCCCGCGCCAGCAGCGGCGGCATGCGCCGGGGTCGTTGAGCAGGAACGCGAACAGGCCCGCGGCGTACCGGTCGACCGTGCTCGCCACGGCGATTGCGCGGTCGAGCGCGGTCCCGACCTCTTCCCGTGCCGCCGACTGCCTTGCGACGAGCGCGGTCAGCGGGGGTAGGTTCGCCAGCGCGGGGGCCAGCAAGTGTTCGTCGACCCGGTCATCGGCGGCGACGAACAGGCGCACCAGCGCTACGACGGCGCGCTCGAGTCGCAGCGTGTCGGCGGGATCCTGGGCCAGAGCCGGGTCGTAGTCGGCCAGCGCGGCGTCGAGCACACCGAGCTTCGCCGCCTTCGTGGCCGGAGTGTGGCGGATGCGGTCGCGGTTCCGGTCGCGCACCGTTGCCCACGAGGACGTGAGGTTCTCGGGGCGGAGCAGGTTGGACCGGGCGTCGAGCACCAGAGCGGCAGCGCGTTCGCGCGACAGCTCCGCCGAACGGGCGTGGGCGATCACGGGCCACGTGACCGCCGCGACGAGGACGGCGCCGGCCACCGCGGCGATGGCCACGCGGTTGTGCCGGCGGAGGAACTTCGCGGCGCGCCGCAGGGCGCCCGCTGGCTTCGCGTGGATCGGTTGCAGCGAGAGCAGTCGTTCGAGGTCGTCGGCGAACTCGTCGGCCGTCGCGTAACGGTGCCGGCGATCGGGCTCCATCGCCTTCGCGATGACCGTTTCGAGGTCGCGCGACACGTTCGGTGCCCGTTTGCGCAGCGACGGCAAGTTGCCCTCTTCGATCCGCCGCAGGACTTCGTTCGTGGTGCTGCCACCGAAGGAAGGGCCGAGGGTCAACGCCTCGTACAGCGTCACTCCCAGGCTGTACACGTCGGCGCGCGCGTCGAGGTCGGCGTCGCCGGACCGGAGCCGCTCGGGAGCGGCATACACCGGGGTTCCGGCGAACGCCGCCTGCGTCGCATGCGGGTCGCCGGCGCGGGCGAGTCCGAAGTCCGCGAGCACGGGCTGGCCGTTCTTGCGCAACAGGATGTTCGACGGCTTGACGTCGCGGTGGATCAGCCCGTGGCGGTGCACTTCGCCGAGTGCGCGCGCGACGCGGATGCCGAGGCGAACGAACCACTCGATCGAGTTGCGCGTGCCCAGCGCCTCGGGGGGCAGCTGGAGCACTTCGGCGAGACACTGGATCGACTGCGGCTTCGCCTTCTGTGCGAGCTCGACGACGAGGGAGCGCAAGCTGCCGCCGGCCACGTACTCCATCTCGAACGCGAGCATCTCCTCGTGGTCGATGATGCGGTGGATGTGCACGACGTGGTCGTGTCGCAGCCGCGCCAGTGCGCGTGCCTCTTCGAGGAACCGCTGCTTCGCGCGCGGCGACATCGCCAGCGAGTGCGGCAGCACCTTGATCGCGACTTCGCGGTTCAGCGCCTGATGGCGGGCGAGGTAGACGGTGCCCATTCCGCCGTGCCCGAGTTCGCGCTCGATCTCGTAGCCGCCCAGAACGGGGCGACTCGGTTCGCGCCGGCCGGCGACCGAGCACGCGAGGGCCCACGTCTTCTGGATGCGTTCGCGGAGGTCGGGGCGATCCGGGTGGATCGCCGCGAGATCGGGTGTGCGTCCGTCGAGGATCTCCTGCAGCAGTGCGTCGAAGAGGTCGGCGAGCAGTTCGCCGTCCTGCGTGTCGTCACCGTGCAGCCCCGAAGTCTCGGTCACGGGGCCGCCTCTTCCCGCCCTTCGTCCCCGAGAAGCTGGCGCAGGCGATGCCGGTAGCTCGTCACTCCGCGCAGCAGCCGATCCTTGGCGGTCGACAGCGGGACTTTCAGGTGCGCGGCGACTTCACGGATCGGCACCTCTTCGAACAGCCGCATCTGCACGACGACGCGCAGGTCCGGGTCGAGGCTCTCGAGGGCTGCCTCCATCGCGCGCGCGCGTTCGCGGAAGCCGGCGACCCGGCTCGGGGTCGTCGAGCCGGGCGGCAGCATCTGCGAGACGGACTCCCGTTCGGCGAGCGTCGAGAACGGCGCGGTGTGATGAGCGCCACCGCGCTTCGTCCGCCCGAGCAGGCGCCCGGCGTCGCGAACGCGATTCTGCGCGATCGACAGGAGCCACACGCGCCATGCCGACAAGCCGCGCCATTCGTGCTGTTCGCGGTCGCGCCACGAACACCACAGGGTGTCCTGCCAGATGTCTTCGGCCGACAGCGGCCCGCGCAGCTTCGGTCCGAGCCAGGAATTGATGACGACGAAGACGCTCGCCACGTCGAGGCTCTCCACCAGGCGACCCCATTCCGTGGGATCGCGGTGCGGCGCCGAGCCGGCCTTCGGTTCGTCCATCATCGTACGACGAGGAGGATACCTCGGCGTCACCGGGCGGCGCGCCTTTGCCCGGCTCAGCCGCCCGCGCGGGTGGTCTCACGGTCCGCGAGCCGCCGCAGGTGCTCGGCGAGGTCGGTCAAATCGAGCCTTCGCCGCTCGGCGGCCCGCGAGTCCTTCACCATGGCAGCGTCGATCTCCTCGAGCAGATGCCCACGGTCGCCGGACTTCGCCAGGTACTTCGCGACGGCGCCCGGGTCGTCGCCGCAATGCGCCCAGATCCAATGGCATCGCGGCACCAGATTGCGCCATGTCGCATCGATCGCGGGGTCGGCGGCGACGAAGGTGGCCGCGAGCGCGATGCGCAGGGACCGGTACTCGCGGTGCTCGGCGAACGCGGCCCGGATGCTCTCGTAGAGGCGGTCGCGTCGCTTGTCGGCGGGCACGGGGGATCGGTAGCTCCGATCTCGGCGCACGTCGCGGGCGAACGCGATCACGTCCGTGTCGGGCATCTCGATCTGGCTGCCGGAGGACCACGCGTCGAACAGGGTGACTCCCGCGAACACGTGTCCGGCCCGATCGGCGTAGAGGTGGTCGAAGTACGCCGCGAGCGTTCGTTGCGCCGGCGTGGTGTCGAGCACGGCGAGCACGTTCGCGATCGCTTCGTCCGCGCCGGCCGGATAGCCGTGAACCCGGTTCGCGAACGCCTGCTCGTCGTTCGGTTCGCGCGCGGACTGCACGATCTTGCCCGCGCTCCAGTCGTATTCGACGCCAACTTCGAAGTCCGCAACGACCGCCGCGTGCGGGATCGCTCGCGTCGCTTCGCGATGCGCCGCGTCGTTCGTGTCCACGAGGATCCTCGGCGTCATCGCGGGGGCGTAGTCCGCCGGTGCGAACCATCGCGCTGGCGCGGCAGGTGGCCACGCGGAACGGCCGCGCGCGGGAGCGACGATCCGCTGGGTCGCGGCGTCGTCCATGCGCTGCACGGTGCGATCGAGGCTGCGGAGGACGTTCGTCCGCGCTGCGGCATCGAGGGCGTGAAACCGCTCGCACAGTGCGGTCGCCGTCGGCGCGGGGGCAGCAGGCTCCTGGAGACCGAAGGCCGCGAGGCAAGCGACGGCGACGAAGCTCATGGCGTCCCCCGGGCCGCGATTCGCCCGGTCGGCGTCCCGACACGACCCGCGGGCCCGCGGTGGCGCGACGGTCGGTGTGGCGCGTGCGGCGGCTTCTCTCCTTCGTTCGCGTTCCTCATGGCGGCCGGGATCCTACGTTCGCGACGCGCCTCGGGACCATCCGTACGAGCACACCAGCCGGCGGGGACTTTTTTTTCGCGGCCCACGAAACCTCGGGACCCAGCCTGGGTAGGAGCCCCCGTTCGCAACGGAGGTGTGATCCTCCGCGGCGGGCACCATGAGACTCTCCACCGAGGAGGAACGGGCACGTCGCTCGGACCTCCGGGGGCGAGGTGGAGAGTCTTCTTTTTCCTTCGTGGTGCCCGGTGGCCTCGGCGGTGTGGCCCCGCCAGTGTGGTCTCCGCAGTGCGGCTCGCCGGTGCGGCCCCGCCAGTGTGGTCTCCGCAGTGCGGCTCGCCGGTGCGGCGCTCTCAGCGCAGGCGTCCCATCCAGCCCTCGACGACGTCGGCGTCGTCGAACACGGTCGCCAGAACCTCGCGCAGCTCGTCGCGTGTCGCCCCGAGATGCATCGCACCGCGCCCGTGGCCCGCGAACTGGCGGCGCTGGTCCTGCGCGGCGAGCACACCCGCGGCCAGCATCTCGCGAACGCGGCCCGACAGGCCGGGGCGCGTCAGGATGCGGCCGTACGCGGCCTCGAGCACGAAGTCGTGGAACTCGCCGTGGAAGGAGCGCAGCATCGCATGAACGGCCTTCTCGTTGCGGCCGTAGATCGCCGCGAACAGGGCCTGGCCGGCGGCGGTTTGTTCGGCGACCGGAAGGGCGCCGCCGCGCGGCGCGGTGTCGGTCGGCCATGCTTCCGCGAGGGTCTCGAACGCCGACACGACGCGGGGGAACCCCGCGAACAGGACCGCCTGCAGGAGTGTCTCCTCGAAGTCCTCGCGGCGTTGACCGCGCAGTTTGCCTCGCCGCGCCGCTTCGGCGAGCGTCGCCTGGTCGCCGCGCCACGCCGCCACGAGCGTCAGCACGAGCAG
Organism: Planctomycetota bacterium; assembly: GCA_016794565.1. GTDB lineage: Bacteria > Planctomycetota > UBA1135 > UBA1135 > UBA2386 > JAEUHQ01. The sequence continues at coordinate 17,647 of JAEUHQ010000214.1, forward strand.
GCGGAGCTCGGCGGGCAGTCCGCCGCGGGCGAGCAGATCGTCGATGCGCATGCCGCGAAGGCTACGCCGCCGCGGTCAGTTCTCCATGCGTGCCGCGCGCGTCGCCTCGAGCACTTCGGTCATCTGCGCCGGATCCAGGCCGAGGGCCAGCATCGTGTCGCTGTCGCACACATCGCCGATGTAGCCGCCGTTCGAGCCGTCGGCCGCTCTGTGCGCGAACGTGTTCGCTGCCTTGACGAGGAAGCCGCGCGCCCAGTCCTCGGCGTTCGTCGCCGGGCTGTGGTGGTACATCACCGCGGCCTGCACGTTCGGCGCGAGTTTCCATCGGTTGGCCAGAAGGCCGCCCACGTGCGCGTGGTTGAAACCGAACGTCTCGCCCTCCGCCTTGGCGAGCGGGACCTTCGACTTCGAGGCGAGTCGCAGCGCTTCGCCGAAGCGGTCGGACTGGCTGTCGATGAGGATCAGCTTGCCGATGTCGTGGATGAGCCCGCAGGTGTACGCATCGTCCTTGCCGAGACCGGCGCCGACCGGGGAGCGCTCGGCGATCATCCGGCACGCGATCGCCGTCTTGAAGCTGTGGTCCCAGAGCCACTTCGCGTCGAAGCCCGCGATGTCGGAGGTCTTGCCGAACGTCTGGATCACCGTCGCCTGGACGACGAGGTTCTTGATGACCTTGAGGCCGAGGATCGAGCAGGCGAGGTTGATGTTCGAGACGGGGTTCTTCAGCCCGTAGAAGCTGCTGTTCACGAGGCGCAGGACGCGCGTCGCGATCGCCGGATCCTTCTCGATGACTGCGGCCGCTTGCTTCGCGGAGCCGTCCGGCGAGTTGAAGATCGCGGTGATCTCCGTCAACACCGTCGGGATGGTCGGGATGTTGACGGTCCCGTCGATGAGATCTTCGAGTTCGGCGGAAGTGCTGATCATCGTGGAGCGCCCCGGTCCTTTTCGTCGCCGCCGCGCGCCGACTTGATCGGGATCGTCAGCGCCGTCGCAGGAACGACGCGTCGCGGTAGCGACCGGCCGACAGCGCGGTGGCCAGGGCACGCTCTTCGTCCGTCAGTCGCGACGCTCGCGGGGCGAGACGGAGCGCATGCGTGAACTCCCTGACGAGCGCGTCGCGCAGTTCGGCCGCGGCGTCCTCGTCGGCGCGTGTGTCTGCGACGGCGGCGACGAACGGTGTGAGGGAAGGACGCTTCAGCACGATCGAACCGTGGTGCAGGATCCTCGGTCGCGGAGAGGCGATCCGGCGTTGCGCGGAACCGAGCAACTTCCCTCTCGGCGTGACGACGTCGCCGCCGCCGGGCTCCGCGAAGCACCACCGCGCCTCAGGCCGCGGGCTCGCCGGCGCTCCGCCGACGACGTGCGCATCGGCCACGCCGACCGACTGCAGCGCCCGGACGGCGGCGTCGTGCAGAGCGCGGTAGCTCGCGTCGATTCGGGGCAGCAGGGCCGGGTCACAGGTCAGTGCGAACGTGACCTCGTCGCCGTGGTGGATCGCTCCGCCGCCGGTCAGGCGGCGTACGATCGGTGTCTCCGCGGGCAGGTCGGCGAAGTCGGCGAAGCGCTGGAAGTAGCCGAGCGACACCGCGTGCGGAGACCAGCCATAGAGCCTCAGAGCAGCTCCTCGACCCACTGACAGGAGGGCCTCGTCGACGGCCATGTTCCAGGCCGCGTCGGCGGGCACGTCGATCAGGACGCGCAGTTGCCCGGCTTGCGCGGCGGATCGCCGCACGGTGCGGTCAGCCCTCGGCCTTGCAGTGCGCGTCGTAGGCCGCGACGTCGAGCATGTCCGGCGACTTGGCGGTGAACTTCACCTTGATCATCCAGGCCTTGCCGAACGGCTCCTTCGCGAGCCACTCGAGGTTGTCGGGCAGGTCCTTGTTGACGTCCACGACTTCGCCGCTCACCGGCGAATACAGGCTGCTCACGGCCTTCACCGACTCGATCTCGCCGAAGCTCTCGCCGACCGTCACGGACGAACCCTTGCGCGGCAGGTCGAGGAACACGAGGTCGCTGAGATGGGACACCGCGTAGTCGGAGATGCCGATCGTGGCGACTCCATTCTCGATCATGCACCACTCGTGGCTCTTCAGGTAATGGCAGTTCTTGGGACGCATTGCGTTGTCTCGAATCGCGGGTCGGGGCGGACGGCGCGTTGCTGCGGTTGGTGGGAGAGGGTCAGCGAGATCGCTTGTAGAACGGCATCGGAACCACGACGCACGGCTCGCCCTTGTCGCGAACGAGGAACTCGAGCTTCGTACCCGGCACCGCGAGGTCGGCGCGAAGGTAGGCGGTCGCGATGTTCGTGTCCAACGTCGGCGAGATGTTGCCCGAGCAGACGTGGCCGACTTGCTTGCCGCCGAGCACGAGTGCGTAGCCCTGCCGGGGGCAGCGCTTGCTGTCGCTCGTGAGGCCGACGAGCTTGCGCCCCGTTCCGCCGGCTGCGACGACCTTCTCGATGGCGGCTCGGCCGACGAAGTCGTGGTTCGTCTTCACGGCCCAGTCGAGCCCGGCCTCGATCGGATTCGTCGTCTCGTCGATCTCGTGACCGTAGAGCGGCATGCCCGCTTCGTGGCGCAACGTGTCGCGGGCTCCGAGGCCGATGGGGGTGAGGCCTTCGCCTTTCCCCGACTCGAGGAACAGCTCCCACACCTTCTTCTCGTGCCCCTTCGGGACGTAGATCTCGAAGCCGTCTTCGCCCGTGTAGCCCGTGCGAGAGATGGTCATCGGCATGCCGGCGACGGTGGTGTCCATCCACCCGTAGTACTTGAGCGATGCCAGATCGCCCGCGCAGAAGCGCTGGGTGATCTGCTGCGACAGCGGGCCCTGGATCGCGATCATCCCGTGGGTGTGGGTGCAGTCCTCGACGACGACGTCGAACGCGGCCGCCACCGAACGCATGATGCCGAGGTCGCGCGCCGTGTTGCCCGCGTTGACGACGACGAAGAACCCGTCGTTCTTCGGGTTGCGGTAGACGAGGATGTCGTCCTGCGTGAGGCCCTTCTCGTCGAGGATCATCGCATAGCGGATCCGGCCGGGCGGGATGGCGGCGACGTCGTTCGTCTGCAGCCGCTGCAGGAACGCTTCCGCCTGCCGCCCGTGCACCTTGACGCGCCCCATGTGGCCGAGGTCGAAGAGGCCGGCCTTGGTGCGCACGGTGCGCGCCTCGTCGAGGATCGGGCGGTACTGGACGGGCATGTTCCAGCCGCCGAACGGCACCATGCGGGCGCCGAGAGCGACGTGGATCGATTCGAGTGCGGTTGCTTGCATGGCTGCGGGGGTGCGGAGTCTATCCACGCGCCACTCGCTGCCGTCGCGCATTTCCGGCCGCGGCGCCGGTGACGCCGCGCCCGATCCCGATGGATCAGCCCGACAGCTTCCGCGCCAGTTCGTCGAGGTCGCACCGCGCGACGTCGCGCGCGGCGATCGGGCCCAGTTCGCGGAAGCGACGTCGTTCGGCCGCGGAGCCGCAGTCGTCCTTCGCGCGCTCGAGGCGGGTCTCGCCGTCACAAGCCGGCTGCGACGCGGCCTCGGCGCGAGCGTCGAACGCGGCCTGCAGCGCGTCGCCGAGTTCCGGTGCCGAATCGCCGCGCGTCGTTCGACTGCCCGTCGAGAACGGCCGCAGCGAACGCCACGTCGCGCGATCTCCGTTCTCGTCGAAGTCCGTCCCCGCGAGCCGCGGCTCGAAGAGTTCGAACGGATGGCGCAGTCGCGCGAAGCGGAGAGGATCGGCCCGCCGTGCGTGCTCGAACTCTCGGCGCCATCCGGCGTAGTCACCGAGAGCGAACGAGATGCGCCCGAGGTGCACGTAGGCCGAGAAGTCGCCGTCGCGCAGCACCAGGACTCGTTCGTAGTGGCGGCGCGCCGGGGTCATCCAGCCGAGCCGGTACGCCGACCACCCGCACAGCGAGTGCCATCGCGCGGACAGCGATCGGATCAAGCGGCCGACGAAACCCATGGGGCGGGCAGAGTACGGCCGCGCCGCGGCGACGGCAAGACACCGGGGGTCGGGACGTTTCCCCCGTGCCGTGCAGGTTTCTGGCATCCCCTCAGGGTGCCCTCGGGCCCGGTTCGATAGGGCCGTTCGGATTCGGCTAACCACACGACCGCACGAACACCATGGCACTACGAGGGGATCTGGCGAGTGTAGACCTGGCGCAGGTGTTCCAGATGCTCGCTCTCAACAAGAAGGTCGGCCTGCTGAGCATCCAGTCTGCCAAGTCCTGGAAGGTCCTCTACTTCGACAACCGCGGCGTCACCGTCCATCACAACATCCATCGGGTGCTGGACCGGGTGGTTGCCGGTCTCGTTCGCGCGGGGCGCCTCACCGACAGCGCCGTCGACGAAGTTCGTGACCACGCGGCGCGCATGGGGCAGCCGTTGACGGACAGCCTCCTCGCCGGCGGCTACCTCGCGGCGAACGAACTCGCGGACCAGTACCGGATCGAACTCGAGGAGGAGATCTACGACCTCTTCTTCTGCCGTGATGCGCGCTTCGAGTTCCACGAGGGCACGACGAAGATCGAAGGGCGCGACGGCGCGATCGACGAGCGTTTCTTCTTCAACTGCGACAGCGTGATCATGGAAGCCGCTCGTCGCATCGACGAGTGGGCGTACATCAGCGAGCGGATTCCGACGACCGCGGAAGTGCTGGTCGCGACCGCCGCCACGATCGACGGGGAGGAGTACGGCGCCGACGGCGTCGCGGTGTTCGAACTGCTCGACGGGCGCCGCAACATCGCGCGCATCGTGGAGACCACGGGGCTGTCGACCTTCCAGGTCTGCAAGTCCCTGAGCCAGATGCTCGACGCCGGGCTCATCGCGCCGGTCGCGGCAGAGGAACTCCTGCCCCTCGCGGCGGAGTGCATGACCACCGGCCGGCTGCAGGACGCGATCAGCCTCTACGAGCGCGCGGTCACGCTGGGCGTCGGCATTCCGCAGGTCCATTCGCTCGCGGCGACGGCGTATCAGGCGGCCGAAGAGTACGAGAACGCGGTCTACCACCTCGAGTGCGAGGCGGAGCATCGGCTCGGCTCGGGCGACTCGAAGGGCGCCGCGCAGAAGCTGTTCGAAGCGAAGCAGGTGTTGCCGACGAACCTTCGTGCCCGCGAGCGGCTCGTCGAACTGACCCTCGGGGTCCAGGGCGTCGCCGTTCCCGGCTTCGACCCCCTGGCGGAGGGCAAGGAGCTGGTCGACCTGCTCATCGAGTTCGGCGACATCCAGCGCGTGCGCGGACTGCTCGAGCGTCTGCTGCTCGTCGAGCCCAACGATCCGGATCTCAAGAAGGCACTCGTCAACGTGCACGTGAAGGCCGGTGACCAGAAGCGCGTCGCCGAGCTCTACGAATCGATCGCCGACGACCTCGTTCGTCAGAGCAAGCCGCTCGAGGCCGTTGCGTACCTGCAGAAGGTCCTGCTGATCGATCGCAGCCGCTCCGACGTGTCCGAGCGCGTGCGCAAGCTGTACGAGTTCGACGAGCGTGTCCGCCGGCGCGGTCGCAACCTCGGGATCCTCGCGGTCGCCTTCTGCATGCTGCTCGTCCTGGGCGTCGGCTACTGGTTCTACAACCAGCGCGCCGAGGAGGAGTTCACGAAGATCGACGCGCGCGAACTCGTGGCCCACGAGGACTTCGCCGGTGCATCGGCGCTGTACCAGGACTTCGCCAGCAAGCACCCCCTGACCACCGCGGTGGCCAAGGCGGAGGGCGAGCTCCAGCAGATCGAAGCGGCGCGGCTGCGCTTCGAAGCGCGCCGCGAGTCGGAGCGCGCGAGTCGGCAACGCGACCTGGAGCGCGCGCGCGAGGAGTACAAGGCGGCGTGGGCGAAACACCGAGAGCTGTTCCTGGCCGGGCACCCGGAGGACTCGATGGTGTCGCTGAACCGTGTGCGTGAACTGCTCGCGTCAGCGGCCGCGGCCGAGGACGTGGCGTGGGCGCTGGAGAACCAGGTCGAGCGCACATGGGTCAAGCTGCGCGACCACCTGGCCGAAGCGCGGCGGCTCGCCGAGTCCTACGACGCTTTGATGGCCGAAGGGAAGTGGCAGGACGCCCGCGAACTCGCTCTGCGTCTCCATTCGGAGTTCGACAGCACGCAGGACGCGCGGCGAGTCCGGGTTCCGGTGATGGTGGACACGCGCCCGTCCGGTGCCGCTCTCGTGCGCAACGGCGTGCCGATGGAGCGCGTCGTGGACGGGAAGAGCGAGGTGCTCCGAACGCCGAGTCTCGTGCTCGTGCCATTCGCGGAGAGGCTCTCCCTGGTCGCGATGCTGGACGGCTTCACGCCGCGCGATCTCGCGATCGACGGCAAGACGGCGGCGCGAATGGAGACCGTGCTCGAGGTGATCGCGCATCGACGGATCACGTTCCCCACTGCCGTCCAGACCGGCGTCGGAATCGGCGAGGGTTGGATCGCGGTCGGGTTGCGCGGCGGCCGGCTCGGCGTCGCGCGGTCGGACGGGACGTCGGTGCGAGCGATCGAGATGGCCGGGTTGAAGGCCGTCGACTCGACGCCGGTGGTTCAGAACGGCCGGATCTTCTTCACGACGAACGAGAACACGCTCGAGTGCGTGCCGATCGACACGTCGCTCGGCGTCGCGCCGTGGACCGTCGCCGTGCGCAACGGCTTCGCGACCGAACTGATGGTCGGCGAGGGGCGACTCGCGTGTGTCGATCGGGAGAACGTGCTGAGCTGCTGGGAGCAGGCGTCAGGGGCGCTGGTCTGGTCCGTTTCGCTCGACGCGACTCCGTCCGGGCCGCCGACGATCGATCGCCGCCAGGTCAGCATCGGCACGGTCGACGGTCGCGCCTTGCGCTTCGACGCGACGGATGGCAAGCCGGGCGATGTTCTTCGGAGCGAGAGCCCGCTGACGACGCGCATCCTCGCCGATCGCGGCGTGCTCTACTTCGGAAGCGCCGACGCCTCGATCAAGGCCGTGACCACGGAGGGCCGTGTGTTGTGGTCGGCGCCGATGGGGCGGAACCTCGCCGACGGCGAGCTCGCGTTGTCGGCCAAGTGGGTGTTGGCGATCGATCGGGACGGCAGCCTCGTGGCCATCGATCGGAGTTCGGGCGCGGTGACGGCCAAGTTGCCACTGCAAGGGACACCGCAGCGCGGTCTGCACGTGCAGGGTCCGCGTGTGCTGCTGCAACTCCGCCGCAAGCGCGAGCGATCGCAGCCGGCGCACGACGTGCTGCAGGCGGTCCAGGCCGACCAGCTCGTGTTGCAGTGGGAGTACGCCGATCAGGGGTATGCGCCGGGTGCTGCGAGCGCGGACGACTTCCTGGTCGCCCTGCCGGCGGCCGGCGGGGAAGTGATCCTGTTCCGCTGAGGGCTCGGAGACGACATGCACCTGATCCAACGGATGAAGATCTGGAAGGAGCTTCGCGATCTCGAGACCCGAGCTCGCGAGGAGCCGTCGCCGTCGACATTCGTCGACCTGGGGCAGGTCTACATCAACCTCGAGATGCACGACAAGGCGCAACGCGTCGCCGAGGACGGCCTCGCGCTGTTCCCGAAGTCCACCGAACTGCGCCAGCTCGTCGACTGTGCCCATCGCGGTGCGGGTCGGCAGCGCATCGCGGAGCTGCGGGCGAAGCTCACGCGCTCACCGAGCCCGAAGACGTTCCGCGAACTCGCGCAACTGCTGGTCGACCTGGGTGATTCGGCCGGTCTGCAGTCCATTTGCCAGGAGTGGAGCGTGCGATTCCCCGGTGACGCCGGCGCGTGGCTCGTCATCGGGCAGATGCGGCTCGTCAACTTCTATCGCGACCTCGCGGCTCGGGAGGGCGCAGAGGCCGTTCGTTGCCTCGAGCAGGCGGTCCGGATGGACGCCAACGACGCGAAGGCGCGCAAGCTGCTCGGAGAAGTGCTCTATCGGATCGGCGCGGTCCGCAAGTCGCAGGAACACCTGACGACATTGCAGGAGTTCGATCCGAACGACGCGGAGGTCGCGGCGCTGCTGCAGCACGTGTCGGGCCTCGCCGACAGCGGCGGTGACGTCGCGGCCCTGCTCGCGGACGTCGAGTCGCAGGGCTGTCTCCTCCATCCGCCGCTCGCGGCAGCGCTGCCGAGGGGGCCTCAGGAAGACTCGATCGCGCTCGTGCGCGAGGGGCTCGCGCAGGTGGCGACGATCCCGGGTGTGCGCAAAGCCACGTTCATCCAGGGCTCGCGCGCCTTGGTGAAGGGGGCGATTCGCGACGGGCGCGATCCGTTCCTCCGCGTGGTTCGAGTCGTCGCGAAGGCGGCGCACCGGTTCACGCGGCGGCTCGACATCGGCAGCGCCAACAAGACGGTGCTCGAGGGCGACTTCGGCCGGATCTGCATCTGTGTCTACGGCGAAGCTCTCGCCGGTGCGCAGTGTGACGCCAACGCCGATCTCGACCGCGTTCTGGCGGAGCTCCAGGAGATCGTGGCCGGTGCGCTGCACCTGGTCGGAGGCAACGAAGCATGACGAAGATCCAGGAAGCCCTCGCCGAACTGCACCGGCTCCAAGGCGTGAAGGGTGCGGCGCTGGTCACCCACGACGGTCTCATCGCTGCCCAGTCGCTGGACGCCCGCTTCTCCACCGACGTGGTGGCCGGTCTCACTTCGTACCTGATGATGACGACGAACCGCTGCCTCGAAGAGGGGCGTCAACCGAAGGCGGCGCAGATCGTCGTGCACGCGAGCAACGGCAAGGCCATCCTGACGAACCTGGACGACACGTGCCTGATCGTCCTCTTCGACCAGTTCGCCGATCCGGCGACGGCGCGCCGCGACGTCCAGGAAGCCGCGCAGATGATCCGGCGCGCGTCGCGCATCTCCTGAACCACCGGGGCCTCCGTCGCGAGCGGGACACTTCCCGATTCCCCGCGGTTTCTGGAAGCCAGCTCAAGGGGAGCCGGCATCCGGACCGATGACAGACGTGTCCTACGCGGGGCTCGCTTCAGTCCCGTGCGGCGTAAACGCACGGCATCGATAGAACCATGGTCCAGATCAACTTCGCGCTCAAAGAAGTCAACTGCAAGGTCGTCTACTACGGCCCTGGGATGAGTGGCAAGACCACCAACCTCGAGATCGTGCACCAGAAGGCGCCCGAGGAGAACAAGGGCGAACTCACGTCGATCTCGACCGACGGTGACCGCACGCTGTTCTTCGACTTCATGCCGCTCGACCTCGGGAACGTCGCGGGCATGCGCACGAAGTTCCAGCTCTACACCGTGCCCGGTCAGGTCTACTACAACTCGACGCGCAAGCTCGTGCTGCAGGGCGTCGACGGCGTGATCTTCGTTGCGGATTCGGATCCCGACAAGTTCGAGGAGAGCATCGAGTCGTACGCGAACCTGATCGAGAACCTCGCCGAGTACGGCAAGGACGTTCGCGAGCTTCCGCACGTGATCCAGTACAACAAGCGCGACCTGCCGAACGCGATGCCCGTCGCCGAGATGGACAAGCGCCTCAACAAGTTCGGCGTGCCGACCTTCGAGGCCGTCGCGTACACCGGCGAAGGCGTGTTCCCGACGCTGAAGACGCTCGCCGCGATGGTTCTCGAGAGCATCGAGAAGATCGACGGCCGCAACCCGAAGAAGGCCGCTGCTCCCGCGCGGCCGGCGCCGGGCGCCAAGGCCGCTCCCGCCGGTGCGACGGCGACGGCCCGCGGACCCGGGGCGCGCCCCGCGGCCGCCGCGGGTGCTGCGACCGCGGCTGCGCCTGCTCCGAAGGCCGCTCCGGCTCGCAAGCCGGCGGCTGCTCCGGTTGCAGTTCCGGGGGCGCGTCCCGCTGCCGCCAAGCCCGCGCCCGCGCGCGCCCCGTCGGCTGCTGCGGCCAGCCACGCATCTGCGCCGCAGGGCAAGCGCGGCGTCGGAGTGGTCGTGATGTTGACAGTTGCCCTGATCGTGGCCGCTGCCGGCGTCGCCTACTTCTTCCTCGGCGACCAACTTCTCTGAGAGGAGGGCTCCGTCATGGCGAACCAGAAGCGAATGTCGCAGAACGAGCGACTCCGTCACGACCGACTCACCTTCTACAAGGATGACGTCGATCGCATCGACAAGCTCCTCGCTGAGTTCCTCCGCTTGTCGGGTGCGAAGTGCGCGCTCCTCATCGACAAGGAGGGCCACCTCGTCACCAAGCGTGGAGAACTCCACACAATCGACATCGACACGATCTCCGCGCTCGTCGCGGGCTCGTTCGCGGCGACCAAGGAGATGGCGCGCCTGCTCGGTGAAGAAGAATTCACCGCGATGTTCCACCAAGGCGAGCGCGACAACATCCAGCTCTCGCTCGTCGGCGATCGCACGCTGCTGACCATCCTGTTCGACGATCGGACGACCGTGGGCATGGTGCGTCTCTACGCGAGCGAGACCGCCAAGAAGCTCGCCGACATCTACGCGGACGCCGCGAATCGCACCGGCGACGACCCCGGTCTCGGCGAGGCGTACGGTTCGGACGCGAAGAAGACGCTCGACAAGTTGTTCGACTGACGCGTGCGCAGTGCTGGCGTGATGACGAGCTGCGAGACGCGCGTGCGTTCGCAGCTCGCGCCGTTTTGGCTGTCGCGTTTTTCACGGCTCGCCAAGAAAAATCAGAAAAAACATGGAGTCGCGACCGCGGCGAAACCCGCTGCGAAAAGCGGCCTCCAACCGCTGACTGTCAGGGGGTTGAGAACCGATTCGCAGTATCGGACGGTCGGCCGAAGACGCGGTATCTCAAGCGGCAGTAGCGGGTTCCGGTGAATTCGATTCCGGCACCTGCCGATCTGGTGGTCGTGGCCGGAACAGGCGGGCCCACGTACGTGTGCCCAAGCCGGCCTCATCCTTCCAAAACCCTAACAAGGACAGAGTGTAATGGCTGCCAAGAAGAAGGCCACGAAGAAGAAGAAGGCCACCAAGAAGAAGGCCAAGAAGTGAGGCCTCCCGGGCTTGGCTTCGTGCCATGCCCGAACAGCGAATCTCGACGGGGTTCGGCATTGCCGAGCCCCGTCGCTTTTTTTCCCGCCCGCCTCGTCGGGCGATGGGCCGTTGCCGCGCGCGGGGTGCGCTGCCGGCGGGCCCGGTCGGTGAGCGGGTCTGCGGCGCGGATCAGTGCAGGCGCTGGCCGGCCTTCGCGCCAGTGTCCGGCGACAGCAGGTAGACCTCGCCGTCGGTCCCCGCGGCGACCACCATGCCTTCGCTGACGCCGAACTTCATCGTGCGCGGCGCCAGGTTGGCGACCATGACGACGAGGCGGCCGACGAGGCGCTCCGGCTCGTAGGCACCCTTGATGCCGGCGAACACGTTCCTGGTCGGCCCGCTCCCCAGGCTGAGGGTCAAGCGCAGCAGTTTCTTGGCCTCCGGCACCGCCTCGGCTGCCACGATCTTGGCGACGCGCAGGTCGACCTTCTGGAAGTCCTCGATCGACACCTGCGCGGCGAGCGGCTCCTTGCCCAGCGCGTCGTTGGCATCCGCGGGGGTCGGGGCGCTCGCCGACGGAGCGGGCACCGCGGCTTCGGGGACGAACATCGCCTTCACGCGCTCCGGCTCGACGCGCGTGGCCATGTGTTCGAACTTCGCGATCGAGCAGCCGATGAGCGGTTCGGTCGTCGAGTTCCATCGATCGCACGGGCTCGCGAACAACCCGCTCGCGCGTTCGGCGAGGCGCGGCAGCACGGGCTGGAGGTACACCACGATCTGCCGGAACAGGTTCAGCACGACGGTGCACACGTTCCGCAGTTCGTCGGCGCGCGCCGGGTCCTTGCGAATCGTCCAAGGCGCCGTCCGCTCGACGTACTCGTTCGCCGCGTCCGCGAGAGTCATCACGAGCCGCATCGCCTCGCGGAAGTCGCACGCCTCGTAGGCGGCCGCGATCGCTTCGCCGGCCGTCGCGCCCCGAGCGAACAGGCCGCCGTCGTCCGGGTAGTGCGTCGCGAGCCCTGTCGACTCGACGAAGCGGGCCGAACGACTCGCAAGGTTGACCACGCGCCCGACCAGGTCGCTGTTGACCTTGCCGACGAACTCGTCGGCCTGGAAGTCGAGGTCGTCGATCTTGTCGCTCAGCTTGCTGGCGTAGTAGTAGCGCAGCCACTCGGGGTCGAGGTGTTCGAGGTAGCGCGCCGCGGTCACGAAGGTCCCCTTCGACTTCGACATCTTCTCCCCGTTCACGCGGAGGAAACCGTGGATCTGCACGCGGCGCGGGAGCTGATAGCCGCCCACGTGCAGCAGCGCCGGCCAGAACAGCGTGTGGAAGTAGGTGATGTCCTTTCCGAGGAAGTGCACGATCTCGCAGTCGGGGTTCTTCCACCAGGCGTCGAGCGAGCCACCGGACTTCTCGCACCAGTCCGTGGTGCTCGCGATGTAGCCGACCGGAGCGTCGAACCAGACGTACCAGAAGTTCCCCTTCGCGTCGGGGATCTCGAACCCGAAGTAGGGCGCCGGGCGCGACACGTCCCAGTCCTGCAGCGGCTTGTCGAGGAAGTGGCCGGCGAGGTAGTTCGCGACTTCCGGTTGGAGTGCGCCGCTTCGCTGCGTCCACTCCTCCAGGAAGGGCTGCAGCGGCTCGAGACGCACGAACAACTGGCTGCTCGGTCGCAGCTCCGGCGAAGCGCCGCTGTGCACGCTGCGCGGGTTCTTCAGCTCCGTCGCCGCGTAGGTCGAGCCGCACGACTCACAACTGTCACCGTACTGGTCCTTCGTGCCGCAGCGCGGGCAATCGCCGACGACGAAGCGATCGGCGAGGAACGTCTTCTGCACCGGGTCGAACAGGCGGTCGACCTTCCGTTCGACGATCAGGTTGCGGGCGCGCAGGTTCTTCCAGATGCCCGTGCAGACCGCGAGGTTCGACGCGCTGTTGGTCGATCCGTAGTGGTCGAAGGACACTCCGAACGCAGCGAAGTCGCGGCGGTGCTGCGAGGCGACGTCGGCGATCAGGTCCTCCGGGCTACGTCCCTCCTTCTGCGCACGGATCATGATCGCCGTGCCGTGCGTGTCGTCCGCGCAGACGTAGGCGACGCGGTGGCCGCGAAGTCGCTGGTAGCGAACGAAGATGTCGGTCTGGATGTACTCGACGAGGTGTCCGAGGTGGATCGGACCGTTGGCGTAGGGCAACGCGCTCGTGACGAGGAGCTGGCGGGTCATCGCCCGAAGGTAGCGAGGACCGATGGAGGTTCCACGTCTGCGGAGCCAGTGCCGCTCGATCAGGCGGAGCGTCGGGCCGCAGACGGTGCGTTCTTGTCGAAGTGCAGGTAGGCGCCGGTCGCAGCCACGGTCGCTGTTCCGGCGAGCGCCAGGAGGTTCACGAACGGCACGACGGCCGCGATCTGCAGGCCGCAGCCCACACCGAGCGCGCGCCAGCGGTTCGCCCGCAGGAGCGACAATCGCTCGGGCAACTCCATGCCGCGCGCCGCCATCGGTGGCTCGAACCAGACCAGGGCCGCGATCGCGGCGCCGGTGAGCAGGACCACCGGCAGTCCGACCATCGGAACCAACGACGCGGCGAGGCCGATCGGCAGCGCCACCAAGGCATACCCGAGGACCCGCGCTCGCTCGGTGAGGCGCAGTGCAGTCGCCGGCTCGGCGACGGGCGCTTCACCGAGCATCGTGCGTTCGGCGGCGATGCGGACCGGTTCGTGCAATGCGCCGACGGCTACGTCGAGCAGGGAAGGGCCGACGAACATCCATGTCGTCAGGAGCCAGGTCGCGGGTCCCGAAGCGGCGTTCGCGGTGCGCCACGCGTCGAAGGGGCCCCAGATCGACCCGAAGCAGTCCCGGAATGCGGGCAGCAGCACGAACCACCCGAAGAGTCCGAGGGCGATCACGGCGACGGCGTTCGCGGTGACCGGAACGCGCAGGTGCCCGACGAATGCGGGGCGGTGCAGCAGCACGAACGGCGCGCGCGCGGCGTCGCGCAGTCCGCGCGAGAAGTCCAGCAGTGCGTTGCCGCGACCGGGGCGGATCTCGTGGTGGCCGTCGTAGGAGCGGGCGTGCCCAGGGCATCGGTGGCAGGCAGCCGGACCGGTGGCATGGCCACAGCAGGCGCATCGGATGGCGGGAGCAGTGTTCACTCGGGGACGGGCCGGATCGATCGGAGAGACGCGCGGCGGATGCGGGTGCGGTCGCTTTCCTTGCCGAGGGCCGCTGTCTATCCTGCGGCGCCCGCGGCATCGAACGCACCATGAGCGATCTCTACAAGGCTCTCGACTTCTTCAACGTCGACGAACTCTACACCGACGAAGAACGCATGATCCGCGACACCCTGCGCTCCTGGGTGTCGGACCGCTTCATGCCGGTCATCGAAGAGCACAACCGCGCGGCGACGTTCCCGACGCACCTGATCCCCGAGCTCGGCGAGATGGGGGTGTACGGCGCGAGCCTCACCGGGTACGGCTGCGCTGGCCTGAGCCCGGTGGCCAGCGGGCTCATCTGCCAGGAACTCGAACGCGGCGACTCGGGGCTGCGGTCGTTCGTGTCGGTACAGGGCTCGCTGTGCATGTACCCGATCTGGGCCTACGGCACCGAGGAGCAGAAGCAGCGCTACCTGCCCAAGATGGCGCAGGGGAAGCTGATCGGTTGCTTCGGTCTCACGGAGGCCGACTTCGGCAGCAACCCGGGCGGCATGCTGACCAAGGCGGTGAAGGACGGCGACCACTACGTCATCAACGGCAGCAAGTACTGGATCACGAACGGCTCGTGCGCCGACGTCGCGATCGTGTGGGCGAAGTGCGAAGGCACCTTCCGCGGGTTCCTCGTCGACAAGGGCACGAAGGGCTTCCAGGGCAAGCCGATCAAGAACAAGTTCTCGCTGCGTGCGTCCGACACGAGCGAGCTGGTCCTCGAGGACGTGCGTGTGCACAAGTCGCAGATGCTGCCGAACGTCGAGGGTTTGAAGGGCCCGCTCGGCTGCCTCACGCAGGCGCGCTACGGCATCGCGTTCGGCGCGATCGGCGCCGCGCAGGCCGCGTTCGACGAAGCGTGCCGCTACAGCAAGATCCGCGTGCAGTTCGACAAGCCGATTGCGCGCTTCCAACTCGTGCAGAACAAGCTCGTCTGGATGGCGAACGAGATCACGAAGGCGCAGCTCATGTGCTGGAAGCTCGGCAAGATGAAGGAAGCCGGCACGATGCAGCACTTCCACGTGTCGATGGCGAAGCGCAACAGCTGCTGGATGGCCCTCGAGTGCTGCCGTCTCGGCCGCGACATCCTCGGTGCCAACGGCATCACCGACGAGTACCAGATGATGCGCCACATGTGCAACCTCGAGTCGGTCATCACCTACGAGGGCACGCACGACATCCACGGGCTGATCATCGGGCGCCAGCTGACCGGAGAAGACGCGATCCTCTGACGGGTGCCACAATCGCGCCCATGCGGCGTCAGACTCGCGCCTGCGGCGCTCGCCGCTACGCGGCATCGCATCGCGGATGCTCAGCGGCCGCAAAGGCCGCCTCCGCTCCGCTCGCTCGTCTTCCTTGCCTGGACGCGATTCTGGCCCCCTTCGTCGTCGTGAGTGCCAAATGACGTCGATGCGGCTTCTACATGTGCTCGCGGAGACCGGGTACTCCGGCGGCGAGGCGCAGCTGAAGTTGCTGCTCGAGCACTTCGCGAAGGGCGGCTACGAGAATCATGTGCTGCTCGTGCCGGGAGCGAAGTTCGCGGCGGTGGCGCGCGAGATGGGCGTGCCGGTGCAAGAGGCGCCGCTGCGCCGCTGGTGGCGGCCGGATCTGTACTCGAAGACGCGCGCCGCGTATCGGCGCGTGCAGCCCGACGTCGTGCACTTCGCATGCGGGCGGTCGCTCCTTCTCGCCGGACTGGCGCTGCGCGGCACGCCCGCGAAGAAGTTCACGATTCGTCGCATCGACTACCCGATCGCGAATGGCTGGCGCGGCGGCGCGCGCTACACGAAGCTCGTTCACCACACGATCGCGATCTGCGACGCGATCCGACGGCGATTGCTGGCCGCCGGTGTGCCGGA
>JAEUHQ010000205.1 GCA_016794565.1 Planctomycetota bacterium
AGGCGCGCTTCCTCGGCGTGTCCCCGCAGGACATCGTCGACTACGAACTGCCGACGCACGACCTGAAGGACGTCGACATCAAACGCGCGCAGGACATGTTGAAGAACGACCCGTTCTTCCAGGCGCACAAGGAATGGCAGAGGGCCATCGAGATGATGCTGAAGAGCGGCCAGCGCGCCGAGCAGCAGGCGCTCGCGAAGCACGGCTTGAACTTCGTCATCGACGAGTACCTGCCGAACAAGATCAGGGAAGCGAACAAGTTCCTGCCGTGAGGGCGGGCGATCAGAGTCCGCGGCGCCAATCGTCGAGTGCGCCCGTGAGCGCGCGTTCGAGCCAAGAACGGAAGGCCTCGCGCAGCTCTCCCTCTTCGCGACTGCGAGTGAATATGAATGGGCGGTCCCCCGCGAACTCAACGGGGAACGCGCGGTGAGGGACTCGCGTGAAGTCACACGCCGCGAGCGCGTCGCCGTTCGGCAGCACGGCGAACGCGCGCACCCGGAGCCGCCGCCGAACACGACGACCGGAATGCGCGGCCCAGGTCCGTCGGGATCCCACCCGATCGTCGCGGCCACCACGTCGTTGGCGCCAGGCACGGTCGGCATGGGCTGCCAGACGCTCGCGCCGTAGCGCGCGCCTGCATCGCCGATCTTCGCGATCACTCCTGATCGAGCAGGTACTTCGCGAAGACTTCGTTGAACAGTGCGCCGGGGCGCCGCTCCCGCAGCTGCTCGACGACGCGGCGTGCGGACATGCCGCCGCGCATCATGATCAGCGCGGCGACCAGCGCCGAGCGATTGAGGCCCATGCCGCAGTGGCTCAGCACGCGATGGCCCTTGGCGATCAGCGCGGCCCCCATCTCCGCGACGGCGTGCAGACGATCGAGGTTCGGCAGGTCGCCGTCGTGGATCGGCAGGTAGACGTAGAGGAACTGGTCCGCCGCCGTCGGCACGCCGTGGTCGACGTCCCCTTCGAGATCGACCACGACGGTGATGCCGCGGTCGTGCACGGCCTTCCAGTTCTCGATCGATCCCGACAGGAACAACCTCCCGTCGTCGTCGACCTGTGTGATCTCGGAGAACTCACGCACCGCCGCATGTTCGGGGCAGCGGTGCGTCCTCGCAAGCGCAGCGCTCAGTGCAGCGAGAAGTCGATCGTGTCACTGAAGTCGATCGAGCCGAGGCACGACGAGCCCACGAACGTGAAGCCCTGCACGGCCAGCGCACCGCCGACGAGCGTCGGATCGGCCGGCACGGCGTAGACGAACGGGTTCGGGAAGAACGCGATCGGATCGACACCCAGCGTGCAGTTGCAGCCGAACACCGGGAAGAGCGGTGCCGTGATCGGGAAGCCGCCGATCGTGGCCGACAGGCTGCCGTTGCCGACGGTGACCGTCACGGTCTGGCCGAGCATCGGCAGACCGGACGCGGCGATCGAGAGCGTGCCGCACTGCGTCGGGCGCGTGAAGTAGCTGGCGTTGCCGCCGGCCCAGCCGCCGTGGTTGGCGAGGCGCAGCGTGTTCGGCGTCTGCTCCGTGAAACAGACCTTGTAGCGCGAACTGGGGGAACCGCCGCCACTGAACTCCCCGACGACGTTGCACTGCGCGTAGTTCTCGCCGGCCGACGTGTTCATGCCGGTGCGCTCTTCGACGCGGACGCTGCTCGTGCCCGGGAGGAACGCGAGGGTCACCGCTTCGACGCTCTGCGGAAAGCCGACACTGCCGGTCGTGAGACCGATGACGAAGCGGATGCCGTCGGAGTCGACCTCCGGTTCGCGGTCGTCGGCACCCGGCACGTTGTTGCTCGCGACGAACGACGCCTGGCTCGTGCCGTCGGCCGCGAGCACCTTGCCGACCACGTCGCGCGGATTGCCGACGGTGCCGGTCACCTCCCAGCACACCGGCCAGGATCGCTGCCCGTTCACGTCGATCGGCGAACTCGACGACGGCGCGGTCTCTTCGGCCGTCGTGAAGGCGATCGCGAACTGACCACTGTTCAGGGCGCCGTTCCAGCCGACGAAACGCCCCCAGACCTCCTGGTCGTTCGGCACGCCCTGCCACGTGCGTTGCCACGTGACGAGGTACTGCTGCACACCGCTCGCCGGACCGCACGACTTGCTGATCGACGGCCGGATCTCGTCGACGGTCGCGTTGCCGATCGCGATCGCGTTCGTCGTCACGAGCCCACCGGCCGGCGTCACCTGCTTCATGTAGATGTCCGACACGCCGAGGGTCTTCTTGTTGAAGACGACCGTGTAGCGGCCGGGGCCGAAGTAGGGGTCGCCGCCGACGTCGGGATGGAAGTTGTTGCCCGCCGTGCCGACGACTCCCTCGCGTTCGATGTCGAACTGCGTGCCGAGCACGGCGTTCGACGCGACCGTGCGCCCGGCGATGAACCAGAGCAGGCCGATGCGCACTTCGGACACGACGAGGAAGTTCTGCGCGTAGTTGTTGGCCGCGACCGCGACCTTGAGCCAGTCCTCGGCCGTGAAGTCGATCGTGAAGTCCGTCTGCACGAGGTTGAGGTCGTTGTCGAACAGGAGGCCCCAGCAGTCCTGGTCGGTGGCGCTCCACTGGCGCTGCCACACGAGCAGCGTGCGGCCGTTCAGCGCGCTGGTCTGGATCGCCGCGACGTCGCCGTCGTGCTGCAGGATCGACGGGTTGCCGAGGCCCCACCAGTAGTTGAGCGTCGGGTCGAGCACGATCGGCAGCGCCGCGCTCTCGACGAACGACGCCGGGATCTCGAGGTGCGCGGCATCGCCCGTCCAGTTGATCGGCAGGGCGAGGCGGCGGCCGTTGCCGTCGATCGCGACCGCCTTCGTGTAGTCGACGTGGCCGAACTCGGTCGAGAACCGCAGGCCGCCGTCGATCGTGCTCGGCTCGTACCCGTCGCCGCCGATACGCACGTCGACCGCGATCGCGCCGCGGTTCGGCAGGTGATCGAACACGAACGACTGTTCGAGACTGTCGAGCCGCGCATCGATCACCTCCGTGAACGCCGAGCGCCGCGTCACGACCTGCGGACCGACGGTCTCCGGCTGCCCTTCGCCGAGCAACAGCGTCTCGCCGCCGACCGTCGCCGCCGCGACTTCGAGGCGCAGCGGGAAGTTGTGCGGCGCCTTCGAGCCGAAGAACGGGATCGTCGTGAACCCATGCCCGTCGAAGCTCGCTTTCCACGCGTTGCCGCACGCCCACAGCGGACCGTCGGCGCGAGGCCGGTCGAAGACGACGCGCGACAGCGAGGTCTTCGCCTGCAGCGCCGGATCGTCGGGACGGGGGGACTGTGCCGAGAGCGCCGCAGCGGCGAGCGAGCACGAGAGGAGGAGCAGGGTCTTCATGCGGTTCCGGGGGAAGGGGCGCCGGGGGCGCCGTCCCCGGCAGAGCGGCAGCGATCGCGAAACCACACTCGGAACGCCGCCAGCACTGGACGAGCCGCCCGTCGGGTGCGCGATCCCCGCCATGGCAGGAGGTCTTCGCGCCGTGCTGGTCGCCTTCGCCGCCGCGCTGCCGGGCCAGGAGCCACCGTGGCACCTCCGCATCGAAGGGCGCGACACCTGTGGCTGCGCTGGAACACCGCCCGCGGTCCCGATCTCGGACCAGCCCGAAACCTGGTGGCGCTGCGCTCGCTGCACCTCGACGGCGGCGGCAGCGTGCGCATCGACCTCGCGACGTTCGTCGAGGCCACCGGCCTCCGGCACCTGACGTTGCGCGGTTGCGTCCTCGAGCACGGCGACCGCATCGGGGCCTTCGGTGAACTGCACGCGTTCGAGAGCCGCGACGCCGCGGTGGACCTCGCGTGGCTGGCTCGCGCGACCACACTGGTCTCGGTGCGCATCGCGGGCGCGAACGTACGTTCCCTCGACGACCTCGCCGCGCTGCCGCGACTCGCCGACGTCGTCGTCGCGGACGCCCGCATGCGGCGCGGCCCGCGGTGGCCGGTACGTCGAAGTGGCGCTCGACATCACGGCGTTCACCGCGCCGTTCCGTGGGCCCACGCACACCTGGCAACTGCCACCGCCCGACATCGGCGTCGACCCGACCCTGCCCGGCGTCGACTTCTCCGTGCACGGGACGAACGGGCCTTCGTGCGAAATCGGCGACATCTGAAGGCTGGCTGGCCGCGCGTCCGGACCCGCGCCAACATGCGGCGATGAAGCCCATCCGCATCGTCGCCCTCCCCGTCCTGCTCTGCGCGACCGGCTGCATGTCGCTGCAGTACGACCTCGGCGCGGTTCCCTTCGCCGTGAGTGCGTCGCCGGCACCGAAAGGAGCCCGCACCGAACCGTTCGTCGCGACGGGCAAGTCGGTGCTGTGGGTGCACGGCCTGCTCGGCGACAGCCAGGCCGACGTGGCGACTCTGGTGAAGGAGGCCGTCGGTGACTGCGCCGGAGTCGCGAACTTCCGCGTCGCCAGCGCCGCGTCGTTCCACGACTGGTTCCTCACGCACCTGACGCTCGGTCTCGTGCGGATGAAGACTGTGACGGTCACGGGCGACCGACTGCGGCACTGAGTTGCGGGCGAGCGCTCGGCAGCATTTTCTCCGGGAGATCCGGCTTCCCGGCGCCGCCAGCAACGACGCGATCTGGGTCTTCGGTGGCGCACTCGGCAACAACAGCCCGACGACCGCCAACGACCTGTGGAAGTTCGATGCGCTCGCCGGAACGTTCACGCAGGTGATCGCGGACGGCGCCCCCGGCTCCCCGACGCACCGC
The DNA here is from genome assembly GCA_016794565.1 of Planctomycetota bacterium. Taxonomy (GTDB): domain Bacteria; phylum Planctomycetota; class UBA1135; order UBA1135; family UBA2386; genus JAEUHQ01. The sequence goes on from JAEUHQ010000205.1 coordinate 4,708, forward strand.
GCCTCCGCCTCCGTCGCGTGGAATCCGCTGACGAACAAGCTCGTCG
>JAEUHQ010000042.1 GCA_016794565.1 Planctomycetota bacterium
GTGCCTCGCTGCCACCGGGCGGCTGGCGGATGCGCGGTCCCACTTCGCGTCCAGTCTCGCGATGGCGCGGGATCTCGCCGGGGACCAGGACAGCCCGGATGTGGCGCTGGTCGCCGACAACCTCGCGAAGTGCCTGTTCGACCTGGCGCACTACGAGGACTCGCTTCGCCTGCGGGAAGAGTTGTCGGAGATGCTCGCCCGCACGGCCGGATTCGGGGATCCCGGCGCGGTCACGCGCGAGATGCGTGAGATTGCGTCGTGCCTCGGCGCACTCGGGAGGCCTTCGGAGGCGCTCTCGCGGTGCGAGCAGGCCTTGGCGCTGCACGAAGAGAGCGCGGCAGCCGGCGACGAAGGCGCGCGCGCCGCACTGCTCGGCGTGATGGCGCAGTGCCTCGACGTGTTGGAGCGGCGTGACGAGGCGCTCGAACGCCGAGCGCAGGCTCTCGCCTGCGCTCGAAGTGTGTGCCAGGGACGCGACGATCCTCGGCTGGTCGATGCGCTCCTGGGGTCGGGCTGGTCGTTCGCTGCCGGCGGACGGCACACCGAGGCGCTGCGCTTCTACGAGGAAGGCGCGGCGATGGCGCTCCGGGTCGCCGGCGGTCGCGACGGCACCCAGGTCGCGCAGGCCAGGATGGGTTTGGGCGGGTGCCTCGTTCAGTTGGGCCGTCCGGGCGAGGGCATGCCGCACCTTCGCGAGGCGCTGGCCATGTGGCGCCGCCTGTTCGACGGCCGTGATCATCCCGACCTGGCTCGCGCGCTGAGCCAGTTCGCCACGGCGGTGAACGTCGCCGGCGACTGCGACGAAGCACGCGCGCGCTACGAGGAGGCGCTGGCGATGCGTCGGCGAGTCCTCGCGGGTCGCGAAGACGTGGACCTCGCCGCCAACCTCACCAACCTGGGTCTCTGCCTGATGGCGCTCGGTCGCGTCGACGACGCGCTGCCGATGTTCGAGGAAGCGATCGCGATGCACCGCCGCATGGGAGGCGCCACCGTGCGGGGGATCTGCAGCAACCTCAACAACCTCGCCCTCTGCCTGCGGGATCTCGGCAGGATCCCGGAGGCCCTGGCATGTGTGGAGCAGGCGCTGGCCCTGGCGCGGACCGCGGTCGGCGAGTACCCCGGAGATGTCGTTCCTCTGCGGCACAACCTCGCCATGCTGCAGGGGGACTCGGGGCACGACCGCGAGGCGCTGGCGTCGACCGAAGCCGTGCTGGCGACGCTTCGACAGCGTCATGGCGATGCGGACCATCCCGACCTGATTCCGGCGCGGATGAATCTCGCCGTGCGCCTCGTGAACGTCGGCCGCGGTGACGACGCACTGGAGCAGTCCGAATCGGCGCTCGCGATGGCTCGGCGGCTCTACGGGGATCGTGCGCATCCGCTGGTCCCCGAGGTGTTGCTCGTTCTCGGCGACTGCCTGCGGTACCTCGGCCGCGGCACCGACGCGATTCCGCACTACGAAGCGGCCCTCGCCATGCAGCGGCAGTTGTTCGGGCCAGACCATCCGCTCGTTCCCGATCTGCTGAGCAGCCTGGCCGGGGCGCTTCACGACGTCGGGCGCCTGGACGATGCGCGCCGTCGCTGTGAGGACGCGTGCGCGACGATCGAGCGCGTTCGCGAGCGGACCCGCGCGTCGTCGGAGCTGCGGCAGGCTGCGTTCGACCGCTTCAAGCGTGCGGAGGTGTTCGAGCGCCTGCAGGTGCTGTGCGTGGGCGCGAAGGATCCGGCCGCTGCATGGGAAGCCGCCGAGCGGAGCCGGGCACGCAACCTGCTCGATTGCATGTCGCAGCAGCACTTCGATGCGATCGACGTGGCACTCACGCGCGCGAAGGTCCGTGGTGACGTGGAGAGCGCCGCACGACTGCCGAGGCTCCGCGACGAGGTCAGGGCCGTGGAACTCGAGAGCGATCGGGCGCTGCACGAGCTGGCCGTCCTGGACGACGGGCCGCTCGGGGACGGCGAGCGCGGCGAGCGGCGTGAGCAATGGATGGCTCGCTTCCGCGATGCATCGCAGCGCCGCCGCGAACTGCTCGACGAGTGCGCGCGCCGAACCGGCGACGTGTCACCGGCCGGAAGGACCCGGTCGGCGGCCGAAGTTCGCGCGGTCCTGGGGGAGGGCGAGATGCTGCTGCAGTACACCGTCACGCCGGCCGCCAGCTTCCTGTACGTGCTCACCGCCGAAGGAGGAGTCGAAGCGTTCGATCTGCCTCGTGCCCACGCCGCGTCGACGGCAGAGGCGGCGACACGCCGTGATGGTGTCGTCGACTCCGCGACCGAAGCGGCTCGGGGACGTGATCCCGCAGGTTTGCCCGTCGACGGTCGGGAGATGCAGTCGCCCGATCTCTTCGCGGCCCTGATCCCCGAAGCACTGTGGCCGAGGTTGCAGAAGGCGAGACGCGTGTTCGTTGCCGCCCACCGCGGGTTGCATGCAGTGGCGTTCGAGGCGCTCGTGACGAGCCAGCGCGAGGGCCGGCCGGTTCGCTGGCTCGACGAGGGACCGCCCGTCGCCTACGTGCCATCCGGCAGCATGTTGTTCTGGTTGCGGCAGCGCAGCCGGGAAGCGCACGACGACGTCACGAGCCTCGATCTGCTCGCGGTGGGCGACCCCGCCGCCGAAGCGGCGGCCGAAGTGCCGCAGGAGGGCGCGTTCGTGCTCGGGGTGAAGGAAGGTGGAGAGGCGGCGCGGGCGGGGTTGCGTCCCGGCGACGTGATCGTCGCGTACGACGGGCGACCGGTCGCCCACGACAAGGCGTTGCGGGACGCGATCGGCGTCGTCGTTGCCGCGATCGAGGACGGCAAGCGGACGAACGAGCCGGTTGCGGTGCGGATCTGGCGCCGCGGAGCGAGTGTCGATCTCACGGCGGCTCCGGAGCGACTCGACGTCGAAGTCGGAATGGGCGCCGCGCGCGCGGTCTCCGATGCGCAGGTCGCGGGCAACGACGGTTTCCGGCGGGTGGTGCGCGCCGGCGAGATCGAACGGATCGGGCGCCTGCCGCCGCTCGTAGGAGCGCGTGCCGAGACGGAAGCGATCGAACGCGTCTTCGCGGATCGTCATGCGTCGGTGCGGCGCCTGCTCGGCGTCGAAGCGACGGAGCCGGCCGTGTTCGAACTCGCGGCCAAGGCCAAGTACCTGCACCTCGCGTGTCACGGCATCGCGGAAGAGTACGCCGGTCAGAGCCTCGGCATGCTCGTGCTGAGCCAGCCGCGGCGCGTGCTGCCCGGCGACGATGGATTGCTGAAGCTCTCCGACCTCTTCGGCGCGTGGCGCGGACGCCTTGCCTCGTGCCGCCTCGTGGTCCTGTCGGCGTGCCGCACCAACGTCGGACCGACTCTGCGCGACGAGACACCGCAGGCGCTGTCGATCGGGTTCCTCTTCGCGGGCGCAACGGCCGTCGTCTCTTCGCTCTGGGCCGTCGACGATGCGTCGACGAAGGAACTGATGACCGATTTCTACGGGCGCATCCTCGCCGGCGAGAGCGATCGGCTGAAGGCGCTCACCGAGGCCAAGAAGGCGCTGCGAGCGAAGTACCCGGATCCGTTCCACTGGGCGCCGTTCCTCTACATGGGTGCTCCGGAGTAGCGGGTTCGGGCCGACAGCCTGCGTCCTGCCTCAACAGAAACTGCGCGTCGTGGTACCCGACGTGGAGAACGTGAGTCGCGGTTCCCACAACCGGTCGGCGATCAGGTGCACGACGCCGCCGTCCGACTGGATCCTGCCGTCGATGCCGAGCAGCACGGCGGCGCGCGCGAGCACGGGGAACTTCTCGAACACCTGCCGCCACACGACGAGGTTGACGAAGCCGGTCTCGTCCTCGAGCGTGTAGAACGTCACGCCCGACGCGGTGCCCGGCTGCTGCCGGCAGATCACGACACCGACGTAGCGCGCGCGGCGGCCGTCCGGCAGCGCGTTCAGTCCGGCCGCGGTCGGCAGGCCCATGCGGTCGAGTTCGTCGCGCAGTTCCTGCAGCGGATGTGCGAGCGTCGAGTGGTGCGCGCGGCGGTAGTCCCACTGCACTCGCTCGCCGGACGACAGCGGCGCGAACGAGGGCGCCTCGTCGCTCGCCGACAGCGGCAGTCCCTCTGCCGCGGGCGGCGGATTGCGCGCGGCCCACAGCGCTTCCCGCCGCGACAGGCCGAAGCCTTCGAACGCGCCCGCTTCGGCGAGCTTGCCGAGCGACGGCGAAGCGAGCCGCGTGCGCCGGGCGAAATCGTCGAAGCCGGTGAACGGTCCGCGTGCTCCGGCCAGCAGTTCGTGGTCCCGCACACCGAGCCCCTTCACGTAGCGGAAGCCCATGCGCACCGCGAAGTCGTCCCCGTCGCGTTCGAGCGTGCAGTCCCAACGGCTGTGCCGCGCGTCGATCGGCCGCATCGAGAGGCCGTGGCGCTTGCCGTCGTCGACGATCGTCGCGGGGGAGTAGAAGCCCATCGGCTGTGCGTTGAGCAGGCCGCACGTGAACACGGCGAAGTGGTGTTCGCGCAGCCACGCCGTCACGTACGTGATCAACGCGAAGCTCGCCGCGTGCGACTCGGGGAAGCCGTACTCGCCGAAGCCGAGGATCTGCGAGAACACGCGCTCGGCGAACTGCTCGGGGATGCCGTTCTGCACCATGCGGCCGATCAGCTTCTCGCGGTGCCGCTCGATGCAGCCCTGCGATCGCCACGCCGCCATGTCGCGCCGCAGCTGGTCCGCTTCGCCCGGCGTGTAGCCGCCGGCGAGCACCGCGATCTTCATCACCTGCTCCTGGAAGATCGGCACGCCGAGCGTCTTCTTCAGCACCTGCTCGAGCGACGGATGCGGGTAGTCGGGCTGCTCTTCGCCGCGGCGGCGCTTCAGGTACGGGTGCACCATGTCGCCCTGGATCGGGCCGGGTCGCACGATCGCGACCTCGATCACGAGGTCGTAGAACGTGCGCGGCTGCAGCCGCGGCAGCATCGACATCTGCGCGCGGCTCTCGATCTGGAAGACGCCGACCGTGTCGCCGCGCGAGATGCGTTCGTACGTCGCGGGATCCTCGGCGGGCACCGTCGCCATCGCGAGGTCGGCCACGCCGTGTTCGCGCAGAAGGTCGAAGCAGCCGTGGATGTGCGTGAGCGCGCCGAGCCCGAGCAGGTCGACCTTGAAGAGCCCGAGCTCCTCGACCGCGTACTTGTCCCACTGCACCACGGTGCGGCCCGGCATCGTCGCCGGCTCGATCGGTACGAGCGTGTCGACGGGGTCGCTGCCGAGCAGGAAGCCGCCGGGGTGGATCGACAGGTGGCGCGGGAAGTCCTCGATCTGCAGCACGAGGTCGAGCAGGCGTTCGTGCGTCTTCGACTCGCCGTCGAGACCCGCGTGTGCGAGCGCGCCGCGGTCCATCGCCGCGAAGCGGCTGCCGAGCAGCTTGCTCACGCGGTCGAGCGCGGTCTCCGGCATGCCGAGCGCCTTGCCGATGTCGCGCACCGCGGAGCGCGCACGGTAGCGGATCACGTTCGCGACCATCGCGGCGTGGCGGCGGCCGAAGCGTGCGTAGACCCACTGGATCACCTCCTCGCGCCGGTCGTGTTCGATGTCGAGGTCGATGTCCGGCGGTTCGGCGCGTTCGCGGCTCAGGAAACGTTCGAACAGGAGGTCGATCTTCGTCGGGTCGACCGCGGTGACGCCGAGGCAGTAGCACACCGCGCTGTTCGCCGCGCTGCCGCGCCCCTGGCACAGGATGTCGCGCTCGCGGCAGAAGCGGACGATCTCGTGCATCGTGAGGAAGTAGCCGCCGTAGTCGAGTTCGTCGATCAGCAGCAGCTCGCGGTCGATCTGCTGCGCGATCGCGTCGGGGATCGCGCCGCCGAAGCGCTCGCGCGCGCCGCGCAGCGTCAGTTCGCGGAGCCAGCTCGACGGCGTGCTGCCGTCCGGAAGTTTCTCGAGCGGGTAGCGGTAGCGCAGCTCGGCGAGCGAGAACGTGCAGCGCTCGGCGATCTCGCGCGAACGGGAGAGAGCGCCCGGGTCGTCGGCGAACAGGCGCTGCATCGCGAACGTCGTCTTCAGGTCGTGTTCGGCGTTGGCGCGGAGCAGCGTGCCCGCGGTGTCGAGCGTGGTGCCGTGGCGGATGCACGTGAGTACGTCCTGCAGCGGCCGGCGTTCGGCGCGGTGGTAGAGCACTTCGGTGCCGCCCGCGATCGGTACGGACAGGCGACGTGCTTCGTCGCGCAGCGCTGCCTCGGCGAGCCGTTCGTCGGCGCGCAGATGGCGCGCGCAGTAGGCGTGGAGGCGATCGCCGAACGGTTCGTGCAGTGCTGGCAGGAGCGCAGCGCCCGGACACACCGCGCAGAGCCCCGTCGCGAACGACGCGACGTCGTCGACCGTAGCCAGCGAACTGCCCTTCTCGCTGCAGAGGCGCGCGCGAGACAGCAGCTGGCAGAGGTTGCCGTAGCCGGTGCGGTCGATCGCGAGCAGCACGACGGAATGGGGCGGAGCGCCGGGGGTGCGCGACGCCACGGTCACTTCGGCACCGACCAGCAGCTTGATGCCGAGTTCCTTCGCGCGCGCATGTGCGGACACGATGCCGTGCACGCCGTCGCGGTCGGTGAGTGCGATCGCCGGCAGGCCGAGCGAGTGCGCCTGCTCGACGAGTTCCTGCGGGTGCGAAGCCCCTTCGAGGAACGAGAAGTTCGACTTCACCCACAGCGGCGCGTGGTCGGACATCAGTCGACGCTCCCGTGCAGGTACCAGCGGCGCGATCGCCGGTCGTGGAAGACCCACAGGATCTCGCCGCGGTCGGTTTCGACGAAGAAGTAGTCGCGGTCGACGCCGTCCTGCCACCAGCCGCCGTTCGTGCGGAACGGCCCGTGCGCGCGGGTCACCGCGCCGTGTTCGCCGAGCCACGCTTCGGGCTCGTGCACCGGCAGCGTGCCGAGCGGTTCGGGAGCGGCGCGCAGAGTGCGCACGAGCGGCGGCGGGGCGTCGTCGCGTTGCGGTGCCGGCTGGGTCGCCGTGTGCACGTCGGCGAGCG
>JAEUHQ010000058.1 GCA_016794565.1 Planctomycetota bacterium
CGGTGTCGACGAGGATCGGGGGCGCCGGCGGCGCCGGTCGTTCCTGGCCGCAAAGCGGCGACAGCATGGCGAGGACGGCGAACCCGCGGCGCATCGCCGGATGATGGTCGGCGGACCGGCCCGTTGCAATCGTCGGTGCCGGGCCGTTTCCTTGCCGCATGGCATCTCGTTCGGGCACATGCATCGTCGTCGGCGCATCGTCGGGCATCGGCCTCGCGATCGCGCGACGGCTCGCGATCGGCGGCCGCAAGGTCGCACTCGTCGCCCGCCGCGAGAAGGAACTCCGTGCCGCCGCGGCGCTGATCAACGACTCTCTCGGTCGGCCGGCGGCTTCCGCCTGGGTTCACGACGTCGCCGACCTGGATGGTGCCGAACCCCTCTTCGCGCGCATCGAACAGGAACTCGGGCCGGTCGACGAACTGCACTACGTCGCGGGCGTGATGCCCGACGTCGCGGTCGACGAGTTCGACCTCGGCAAGGATCGCACGCAGGTGCAGGTCAACATGCTCGGCTGCATCGCCTGGTGCAACGCAGCGGCGCGGCGCTTCCTTGCACGCAAGTCCGGTTGCATCGTCGGCGTGAGCTCGGTCGCGCAGGATCGCGGCCGCCTCGGTCGCCCGGTCTACAACGCGTCGAAGGCGGGCATGGACACCTACCTCGAGGCGCTGCGCAACCGCCTGTGGCGCCACGGCGTGCGGGTCACCACCATCCGGCCCGGCTTCGTCGAGACGCCGATGACTGCGGGCTTGCCGTTGAAGGGCGCCATCTCCGCGGACAAGGCCGCCGGGCTCGTGCTGCGCGCGCGGGACGGCGAGAAGGCGATCGCCTATGTGCCCGGGAAGTGGCGTTTCGTCATGTTCGTGATCCGCAACATCCCGTCGTTCGTGTTCCGCCGCCTCTCGATCTGAGGCCCCCGTTTCACACTCCGGGGCGCGCAATTCCGATCCTCACGGTTCCATTGGACAGCACGATGACAGGTCTCCTGTGGAAGGACGAGCACGTGGGCGGTTTCGGCATGGCCATGGGTGGCCGTGGCCGCGTGCTGCGGCCGACGACAGAGGAGCAGATCGCCGATGCGTTCGCCGAAGTGCGGCGCACCGGCGGCTCGATCGCGCTCCGCGGCACCGGCAACAGCTACGGCGACGCGGCCGTCAGCACGAACGGGCACGTACTCGACCTGTCGCGGATGAACCGCATCCACTCGTTCGACCCCGAGACCGGCGTCGCCTCGGTCGAACCCGGCGTCACGGTGCGCGACCTGTGGCGGTGTTCGATCGCCCACGGCTTCTGGCCGAAGGTCGTCAGCGGGACGATGGCCGTGTCGATGGGCGGCGCCGCCGCGATGAACATCCACGGCAAGAACAACTTCGCGGTGGGCTCGTTCGGCGAGTGCGTGAAGTCGTTCGACTTCATGCTGCCGAGCGGCGACGTCGTGCACTGCACGCGCGAGTCGGATCCGCAGCTCTTCCACGCCGCGATCTCCGGCTTCGGCATGCTCGGCTGCTTCACGCGGCTCGAGATCCAGACGAAGCGGGTGCACTCGGGGCGACTGCGGGTGTGGGGCATCGTCGCGAAGGATCTCGAGCACAACCTGCAGATCCTCGAGGACATGCGCGGCCAGGCCGACTACCTCGTCTCCTGGCTCGATCTCCACGCGAAGGGCAAAGACCTCGGCCGCGGCCTGATGCACCGCGCCGACCAGCTCGCGGCCGGTGAAGACCCCGATGGGCTGCGCTTCTTCGATCCTTCGCTGCAGGACGTGCCGCCGAACCTGTTCGGCGTCGTGCCGAAGGGCTGGCTGTGGCCGGGCATGTGGTGTGCCGTGCACATGAAGCAGGTCGGGCTCGTGAACTGGCTGAAGTTCCGCGCCGGCGCCGGTGAGGAGCGCAACTCGCCGTACTTGCAGACCCACGGCGCGTTCCACTTCCTGCTCGACTACGTGCCGCGCTGGCACTGGATGACGAAGCCGGGCGGCCTGATCCAGTTCCAGCCATTCGTGCCGTTCCAGCACGGCGCGCGCGTGCTGCGGCAGATCGTCGAACGATGCCACGGTGCCGGGCACGTGCCGTACCTCGGCGTGCTGAAGCGCCATCGGCCCGATCCGTTCCTGATGACGCACGGCCTCGACGGCTACTCGCTCGCGATGGACTTCGCGGTCAGCAGCCGCAGGTCGAAGCGGGACGCTCTGTGGCGCCTGTGCCACGAACTCGCCGACCTCGTGCTCGACGCCGGCGGGCGCTTCTACTACGCGAAGGACGCGGTGCTGCTCGCGTCGTCGTTCGCGCGCGTGCACGGCGATGCGGCGGTCGCGACGTTCCGTTCTCTGAAGGAGCGGTTCGATCCGGGCAACCTGCTGCAGACCGACCTGTCGCGCCGTCTCGGCGTCGTCGCCGGCTGATCGCCGGGCGCGCGCGGGCGCACTCGGCGAGTTGCCGATGCCACCGGACCGCCGCGCCGGATCCGGGCGTGTCGCAGGCGCTCCGGCTGCCGCGTGCGGCGCGGGACCTCGGCGGCTCCAGCCGTGGGCGCTTCCGGGTCGATGTCCGAGGCGATGAAAGGGGTGGTGTTCACCGAGTTCGTGGACTGGATCGAGCTCCGGCACGGCGTGCCGGTGCTCGACGCGGTCCTGCTCGACGCGGAACTGCCCCACGGCGGTGCCTACACCTCCGCCGGCAACTACGACTGGGGCGAGATGGTCGCGCTGCTCGAAGCGGCTTCGGCCCGCCTCGCGACCACGCCGGGCGAACTGCTCCGCGCCTACGGACGCCATCTCTTCGGAGTGTTCGCGCGGCAGTTCCCGCAGCTGCTCGGCGGCGCAGCGTCGCTGTTCGACTTCCTCGAGCGCGTCGGCTCGTTCATCCACGACGAGGTCGCGAAACTCGGCATCGACACCGACCTGCCCCCGTTCTCGATCCGACGCGGCGACACCACGTTCGCGCTCGAATACCGGTCGCCGCGATCGACGGCCGAACTCGCGGCCGGTCTGGTCGAAGGATGCCTCGGTCACTTCGGAGTCGTCGGTTCGATTCGCGCGGCGAGCGTCGGCGACGTGCACCGCCTCGCCGTGACTCTGCAGGAGGCTGCGTGCCCGAGCCGGTGAACATCTGGCAGCGCAAGGCCGCCCGCGAGCGCCGCGCACGCCGGCAGGCCGAGCAACTGCTCGAGCAGAAGAGTCGGGCGCTGTATGCGGCCGATCGGCAGCTCGCCGACACGAACCGCGAACTCGAACGTCGCGTCGAAGCGCGCACGCGCGAGCTGCTCGCCGCGAAGGAGCAGGCGGAGCAGGCGAGCCAGCGAAAGAGCCGTTTCCTCGCGAGCCTCAGCCACGAGATCCGCACCCCGCTGAACGGCGCGATCGGCGCGCTCGAGCTCCTGCGAGAGACACTGGTCGACAAGTCCCAGCGCGACCTCGCCGACACGGTCCTCTTGTGCACGGACACGCTGCTCGAACTGATCCAGTCGGTGCTCGACACCGCCAAGATCGAGTCGGGTCACGTTCTGCTGGCGAGCGAGCCGTGCGATCTGCGGCGCCTCGTCGAGGAGGCGGCGACGATCTTCCGGGCGCGGGCCGAGCAGCACGACGTCGAGCTCTGCGTGCAGATCGGCGGCTCGGCGAACCAGCGGATCCTCGGCGACCCCGTGCGCATCCGGCAGATCCTGCACAACATGATCGGCAATGCGGTGAAGTTCACGCCGATGGGGCGCATCACCGTCCAACTCGCGGTGGAGCCGATGCCCGACGATCGGGTGGCGGTGACCCTGCAGGTCGTCGACACCGGCATCGGGATCGCGCCGGCCGACCACGAGCGCGTGTTCGAGGAGTTCGAGCAGGTCCAGGGCGCGCAGGGCCGTCCCGATCTCGGCACGGGCCTCGGCCTCTGCATCTCGCGCCGCCTCGCGCGGCTCATGGGCGGCGACATCACACTGGAGAGCGAACTCGGGCAGGGCTCGACGTTCACGTTCGCGCTCCTCGCGCTCGTATGTGATTCGCCGATCGCCTCCGACCTGCCCGACCAGGGCGCCGCTGCGCTCGCCGGGCTGCGTGTGCTCGTCGTCGACGACAACGTGCAGAACCGCATGGTCACCGGCCGCATGCTGAACCGGCTCGGTTGTCGCCCGGCCGCCGCGGACGGCGGGGAGATGGCGCTGGCACTGCTCGAGCAGCAGGACTTCGACCTCGTGCTCCTCGACGGCCAGATGCCCGGCATGAACGGGGACGAGGTCACGCGCCGCATCCGCATGCCGCGCTCTCCCGTGCGCAACCGCCGGGTGCCGATCCTCGGTCTCACCGCCGACGTCGTCGCCGAGCGCCTCGACGCCTACGTCGACGCAGGCATGGATGCCGTGCTGCCGAAGCCGTTCCGGATGCAGCGGCTCGTCGAGGCGATCCAGGAGGTGCTCCGCCGTCGCCAGGCGACGGCGTCGGGAGCCACGCGCCGCAAGTGAAGCGAAGGCCTCGCGCAGGCCTCTCGCGGGGCGTTTTCGCCGGCCCTTTGCGCACGGGCCTTTTCGCCGGCCGCGCGCTGCCGTAGCATCCTCGCCGCGAAAGGGTGCCGGAGTGCCCGCCCCGGGCGCGGCGGCGAAGTCTCAAGTCGAGCCTTCGCCGAGCCGATGCCAGGGACAGGTTGTGCAGAAGCACGACACACTCGGAATGCCACGCCCGTTTCGGATCGTTCGCCGGCTGCGGCCCCACGTCGGGGCCCTCGCTCGTCGGGCGACACCGGTGGAGGTGTGGCACCCTTCGCCATGACACACGGCCGTCCGGCTCGCCGGCGGCCCTTCGAGAACCCGACTACGTGAGTTTCGCTTCCCTAGGGCTCAAGGAGCCCATCCTCCGCGGCGTGCGCGCCGCGGGCTACGAGCGCCCGACCGACATCCAGGCCGGCGCCATTCCGAAGATCCTCGCCGGCGTCGAACTGATCGGCCTCGGCCAGACGGGCAGCGGGAAGACCGCTGCGTTCGGCCTCCCCATGCTCGACCGCCTCTGCGGCGGCGAGCCCGGTCTGCGCGGCCTCATCATCGTCCCGACGCGCGAACTCTGTGTGCAGGTCGCCGAGAACCTGCGCACCTACGCGTCGCACGCCGGCCTCCACGTCTGCACCGCGTTCGGCGGAGTCGACATGTCCATCCAGGAGAGCGCGTTCAAGCGCGGCGTCGACGTGCTGGTCGCGTGTCCTGGTCGCCTCATCGATCACCTCGAGCGGCGCAACCTCTCGCTCGAGAAGGTCGAGATGGTCGTGCTCGACGAGGCCGACCGCATGCTGGACATGGGCTTCATGCCCCAGATCCGGCGCATCTTCCTCCGCCTCCCGCAGCAGCGGCAGAACCTGCTCTTCTCCGCGACGATGCCGAAGGAGGTCGAAGGCCTCGTCAACGACTTCCTGCCGAACGCCGAGCGTGTGCAGATCGGTTCGCGCAGCCAGACGGCGAAGACGATCACGCATCGTTTCGCCGCGGTGAACGCGCACGACAAGCAGCACGCGCTCGAGCGGCTCCTGCAGCGCGAGAGCGGGCGAGTATTGATCTTCGTCAACAAGAAGATCGGCTGCGAACGGCTCGGCAACGCGCTGAAGCGCGTCGGCCTGCCGGCCGACGCGATCCACGGCGACAAGAGTGCCGAAGCGCGGCACGGTTGTCTGCAGGCATTCGCGCGCGGCAAGACGCGCTTCCTCGTCGCGACCGACGTCGCCGCACGCGGCATCGACGTCGACGACATCGAACTCGTCGTGAACTACGACTTCCCGCTCGCCCTCGAGGACTACGTGCACCGCAGCGGTCGCACGGGCCGCGCCGGCAAGACCGGCCGCTGCCTGTCCCTCGTGGCGCCGATGGAGAAGCGCCTGCACTCGGTCGTCGCGGCGCACCTGCAGGGCAAGGAAGTCACGAACGCGCCGAAGTCGCCCGGTCGCGGCTACGGCATGCCGAAGCCGCGCGACGGCGGCGGTCGCGGCAAGCGCCGCGGCGGCGGTGGCGGTCGTTCGCGCGGTCGTCACGCGGCGGCGGCGAGCTGATCGGCGGGACAGCGATCCCTCAGCCCAGGATCGCGCGCGCCGCGGCGACGGGATCGCTCGCGCGCACCAGCGTGCGGAACACGACGTCGAGGTGCGTCGAGGCGGCGGCGCCCGCCCGGGATCGCAATTCCGCGGCCGTGCCACACGCGAGCAGTTCGCCCTTGTCGAGCACTGCGATGCGGTGTGCGGTCGTTTCGACGACGTCGAGCAGGTGGCTGCAGTGCAGCACCGCGCCGCCGCGCGCGGCGAACTCGCGCATCAGCTCTTTCACGACGAGCGTGCTCGTCACGTCGAGGCCGGACAGCGGTTCATCGAACACGAGCAGCCTCGGCTCGGTGAGCAGCGCCGCGGAGATCGACACCTTCTGCAGCATGCCCTTGCTGAAGCCGACCATCGGCTCGTCGCCGCGCTCCAGCAGATCGAAGCCCGCGAGCAGGCGTTCGCCGTTGCGCCGGATCCTCGTGTCGTCGAAGTCGAACAGCCGGCCCTTCAGCAGCAGGTACTCCCACGGCGTGAGGGCCTCGTGCAAGCGCGCGACCTCGGGCAGGTAGCCGATGCGGCGGCGCGCCTCCTCCGGCCGCAGCAGTGCGTCCCCGCCGTCGACGTGGATCGTGCCGGCGTCCGGGCGCATCAGCCCGGTGATGCACTTCACCGTCGTCGACTTGCCGGCACCGTTGGGTCCGAGCAGCGCCAGGATCTCGCCGCGTGCGATCGCGAGGTCCAGCCCGCGCAGCGCGACCAGGTCACCGTAGGTCTTGCGCAGTCCTTGGAGGCGCAGCATCGCCGCATCTTGTCACGCCGTCCGGGTCGCGGCCAGCGTGAGGTGTCGCGGGCGAACGGTGCGCGTCGTCTTGTGCGGCGAGTCGCCGTGCGTCGTAATGCCGGCCCCATGCCGCGCCTCGCCGTGTTCGTCGCTCTCGCCTTCACCGTCGCCGTCACCGCACAGGATGCCGGCGACGCCCGCCCGCTGCCTGCGGGGCCCGCGATCGCGTGGGCACCGGCGTTCGCCGCGCAGGCCGAATTCGATCGGCCCTTGTTCGTCGCGTTCACGGCGGCGGATCCGGCGCACGCGTACGTCGTGTGCCAGCCCGGTGAGGTGCTCGTCGTCGCGCGCGAAGGCGGCAACGGCGCGCGGCGCCTGTTCCTCGACCTGTCCGACGCGGTGCTGCTCGAACACATGGAGGAAGGGCTGCTCGGGTTCGCGTTCGATCCGGGCTACGGCGACAACGGCTTCGTCTACGCGTACTGGTCGGAGAAGACCGAGATCCGCCAGCAGGCGATGGCGAACGGCCGCAAGGTGAAGAGCAACCGCCAGTCGGTCGTCGCTCGATTCGGGACGAAGGTCGTGGATGGCGCGCGTGTCGTCGATCCCTCGACCGAACTGCGCCTGCTCGAGGTCTTCCAGCCGTTCCCGAACCACAACGGCGGCACCATCCTCTTCGGCCCCGACGGCATGCTGTATGTCGCGCTCGGCGACGGCGGCGCCGCGAACGATCCGTTCACGAACGCCCAGTCGAAGGCGAACCTGCTCGGCAAGGTGCTGCGCATCGACGTGCACGGCGCGAGCAAGGAGAAGCCGTACGCGATCCCCCCGGACAATCCGTTCGCCGCCGAGGAAGGCGCGCGCGGCGAGATCTGGTGCCACGGCTTGCGCAATCCGTGGCGGATCTCGTTCGATCGGGCGACGGGCGCCTTGTGGTGCGGCGACGTCGGGCAGGACCGCATCGAAGAGGTGGACCGGCTCGTGAAGGGCGGCAACTACGGCTGGAACCTGATGGAGGCGAGCGAGGTGTTCCGCAAGCGACGTGACGGCGAGAAGCTGCCGGACACGCTGGTCGCGCCGATCGCCGAGTACCCGCACCGCGACGGTCTGTCGGTCACCGGGGGGCACGTCTACCGCGGCGCCCGCATCGCGCCGCTCGCGGGGTTCTTCGTCTACGGCGACTTCCTCACGATGCGGATGTGGGCGGTGCGCGAGGACCGCGAGAAGGGCGCGCACGAGGTCGTCCGCCTCGAACGCGCGCCGGGCCAGATCGCCAGCTTCGCCGAGGAGCCCGACGGCGAACTGCTGCTGATGGTCTGGACCGGACAGAAGGGGCGCGTCGTCCGCATGGTGCCGGCGGAACCGAAGTAGGGCGGATGGCAGGCTCGGCGCACGCGGTAGGATCGATGCGCCCTCCCATGCATCACGTCGTCTTCCTCGCGCCGTACTTCGGCGAGAACATGCGGCACTGCCTGTGGTGCTTCTCCGAACTGCCGGACGTGAAGCTCGGCGTCGTGACGCAGGAGCCCGCGGATCGCATCCCGCCGCAACTGCGCGACCGCATCACCGGTCACTACCGCATCCAGAACGCCGAGGACCCGCGCCAGATCGTCGAAGGCGCGCGCGGCATCGAGAAGCAGTGGGGGCGCATCGACCGCATCGAGTCGTACCTCGAGCTGCTGCAGGTCCCGCTCGCCGAAGCGCGTGACGAACTTCGTCTGCCCGGGATCGGTGCGGAAGTCGCCCGCAACTTCCGCGACAAGAACCGCATGAAGGACGTGCTGCGCAAGGCCGGCATCCCGGTCGCGCGGCAGGCCCTGGTGAAGTGCGCGGACGATGCGCGCCGCTTCGTCGCCGAGGTCGGCTACCCGATCGTGCTGAAGCCGATCGCCGGCTTCGGTGCGCGCAACACACAGCGGGCGTCCGACGACGTGTCCTTGTCGACCGCGTTGAACGCACTGCTGCCTTCGGCGGACAATCCGGTCCAGGCCGAGGAGTTCGTGCGCGGCGAAGAGCACACGTTCGAGACCGTGATGATCGACGGTCAGCCCGTCTGGTGGTCGTCGGTGCAGTACCTGCCGAGTCCGTTGCAGGTGCTCGAGAACGCGTGGATGCAGTACTGCCTCGTGATGCCGCGCGAGACCGACGCGCCGCACGTGAAGGCGTTCCAGGCGATCAATGCGAAGGCGCTGCAGGCGCTCGGCCTTCGCGACGGCATCTCGCACATGGAATGGTTCCTGCGTGCGGACGGTTCGCCCGTCGTCTCGGAGGTCGGTGCGCGGCCGCCGGGTGCCAACATCATGCCGCTCCTGTCGGCGGCGCACGGCGCCGATCCGTGGGCGGCGTGGGCGAAGCTCGTCGTGCAGAAGAAGTGGGACCTGCCGCCGCGCAAGTTCGCGGCCGGCTGTGTCTTCCTGCGATCGATGGGCGGCGCGCCGGAGATCCGCTCCGTGCAGGGCGTCGCGCACATGCGGCAGCTCGTCGGCAACCTGATCGTCGCGGAGAAGCTGCCGCAACCCGGCCAGCCGCGTTCGGCGCACTACGAGGGCGACGGCTGGATCGTCGTGCACCACCCGGAGACGAAGGGTGTGGTCGCCGCCATGAAGGCGATCCTCGAGAACGTCCGGATCACCTGACGGGACTGATGCACTGAGTGGATCGGTGCCGGAATCGCCGCAACCGCGGCCCCCGTCACGACACATTGTCCTTTGCCGCTCTCCCTCCGAAGCGGCAGGAGGAGATGTCCGTCGCCTGGCAGGTTCTCGCCGACACCGGTCTGCTCCGGTCCGCTCGGCGAGTACGGCCTTCGCGACCCTTGACCCTACGAACGTCTTGATCTGGTGCGACGACTGCTGACCGGGGAAGCCGGCGCTTCGGGATGCCGGCTTGGCTGATCCACTCGAAGCATCAGCTCTCAGTGGGGCTTTTTCGGGGCCTGGAAGATGTGCACGGCCATGCTGTGCACGCTCTCGGCAGCCTCCATGATCGCCTCGGGCAGCGTCGGGTGCGCGTGGATCGTGTTCGCGATGTCCGACACCGTGGCGCCCATCTCGATGGCGAGCGCCGCCTCGGCGACGAGTTCCGTCACCTCCGGGCCGACCATGTGCACACCGAGCAGCTTGTCGGTCTTCTTGTCGCCGATCACCTTGACCCAGCCTTCGGTTTCGTTGAGCGACATCGCGCGACCGGACGCCCCGAACGGGAAGCGGCCTTCGACCGGCTCGAAGCCGGCCTTCTTCGCCTCGTCGGCCGTGAGGCCGACCGAAGCGATCTCGGGGTCCGTGAAGATGACCGCCGGGATGCACGCCGGGTCGTACGCAGCACCCTTGTCGCCCGCGATCGCCGCAGCGGCGACGAGGCCTTCGTGCGAACCCTTGTGCGCGAGCATCGGCTGGCCGGCGACGTCGCCGATCGCGTAGACGCCGGGCACGTTGGTCATGCGGCGATGGTCGACCGGCACGAAGCCGCGTTCGTCGACCTTCACGCCGATGGCTTCGAGGCCGAGGTTCTTGCCGTTCGGACGGCGGCCGACGCACGACAGCGCGACGTCGCACTCGAACGTCTGCGGCTTGCCCTCGACCTCCGCCGTGACCTCGAGGCCGTTCTTGCCCTTCTTGAAGCCGGTGGCCTTCGTCTTCAGGAAGACCTCGATCTTCTTCTTCTTGAGCGAGCGCCCCATCTCCTTGGACAGCTCTTCCTCCATGCCGGGGAGAACGCGGTCCATGAACTCGAGCACCGTGACCTGCGTGCCGAGCTTGTGGTAGACGAGGCCGAGTTCGAGGCCGATGTAGCCGCCGCCGATGACGACCATGCGCTTCGGCAGCTTCTTCGGCGCCAGCGCGTGCGTCGACGACCACACGGACTCGCCGTCGAACGCGAAGCCGGGCACTTCGATCGGCGTGCTGCCGACCGCGATGACGAGGTTCTTCGCCTCGACCGATTTGGTGCCGTCCTTCGCCTTCACGTCGACCTTGTTCTTCGACACGACCTTCGCGTCGCCCATGAACACGTCGATCTTGTGGTTCTTCAGCAGGCCGCCGACGCCGGACGTGAGCTTGTTGACGATGCCCGCCTTCCACGCGACGAGGGCGGCGACGTCGAGTCCTTCGAACTTCGCCTTGATGCCCATGAGGTCCGCGTGCTGGATCTTGTCGACCAGCTTGCTCGCGGCGATCAGCGCCTTGCTCGGGATGCAGCCGACGTTGAGGCAGACGCCGCCGAGGTTCTCCTTCTCGACGACCGCCGTCTTGAGGCCGAGCTGGGCGCAGCGGATCGCACAGACGTAGCCAGCAGGGCCGGCACCGATCACGAGGACATCGTAGGTCATGGTAGGGGGCAAGGAGGATACGGACCCGCGGCGCCCAATCCAGGCGACGCCCGGGCGCGGCGCAGCTCAGCGAAGCCGATAGTCGGTCGCGCGCAGCGACAGATGCGGGTTGTAGAACGGATCGTTCTGCAACAAAGGCCCCCAGCGCTGCTGCATCAGGGCGATCTCGCGGTCGAAGCGGCGCTGGCCGCGCGAGTCGTCGCCGCGGCTCTTCCCTTCGAAGTGGTACAGCTCGGCGAACGGCGTCACGAGCACGCGCTCGCCGTCGCGGCGGACCCGCAGGCAGTAGTCGACGTCGTTGTACGCCACCCGCAGGTCGCGGTCGAAACCGCCGAGCCGCGTGAACAGGTCGCGCCGTGTGAGCAGGCACGCGCCGGTCGCGGCACTCACGTCACGCACGCAGTGCAGGATGCCGTGGTAGCCGGGCGCGTTGCGGGGAGCACCCTTGTGGCCGTGGGTCGCGACTCCGCCGATGCCGAGCACGACCCCGGCGTGCTGCACCGTGTCGTTCTCGTAGTAGAGCTTGGCCCCGACTGCGCCGATGCCGGGGAGCCCGATCCACCCGACCATCTCGTCGAGCCACCGTTCGCCGATCACCTCGGTGTCGTTGTTGAGGAACAGAACGAGAGGTGTCGTCGCGGCTGCGACCGCATCGTTCATCAACGCGGCGTAGTCGAACGGTCGGTCGTCGCGGCGGATCACGACGCGCGGATCGCGGCGCCACGCATCGAACTGTGCGAGCGTCGCCGGCTCGACGCTGCCGTTGTCGACGACCTGCACGACGAAGCACGGATACTCCGTCCGCGCGAGCACGCTGTCGACGCAGCGGCGCACGAGGTCGAGCCGGTCGCGCGTCGGCACGACGATCGTCACCGGGGGGCGTTCGTGCGGCTCGACGGACAGCGCGAACACCGGCGCGTGCGGGCACCGAGCCACCGTGGCGCGCACGCCGCGCCGCGCGGCGGCCTCGCCGACGACGCGCCGCGCGTCTTCGTCGAGTTCGCGCGCTCTCACGCCGCGGCACAGCAGTTCGGCCACGTGCTCGACGCGTCGCGCTCGCTCGGTCACACGCAACAGGAGGTCCCACTCCTGCGCCCGTCCGGCCGCGGCGCGCAGTCCGCCAGCCGCGGTGACGAGTTCGCGGCGCATCGCCGTGAGGCGGAGCGCGTACGGCTGCGCAAGCAGCAGTTCGGGCGACCAGTCCGGCTTGTGGAAGCGATCGCCGTCGCTGCCGACCTCGTCCGAGTAGACGACGTCGACGTCCGGTGCGGTCGCGATCCGCTCCGCGAACGCGACGAGTGCGTCGGCAGCCACCATCTCGCCGGGCGTCACGAACACCACGAACTCGGCGGTCGCGTGTGCGAGGTCCTCGACCACCTCCATCGCCGGATACGCGACGTCGCGCACGGCCGCACGATCGTTCGTGACGAATGCGAACGTCGGGGTCCGCGGCAGGCGTTCGACGCGCGCGCGCACGTCGGCGGGCACGCGGGCACGGCGGCGGAACAGGCGCTCCAGCACGTCAGCTCCACAGCCGCATCGCGGCTCGCACCGGGGCGATGAGCATCTGGCCGACGCGGAATGACGCGGACAGCTCGAGGTTCGCGAGTTCGCGCGCGAGCATGCGGGCTTCGGTCGCCCTCGCTTCGGCGCCGGGTGCCGGCACCGGCGGCGGCAGCCGCAGCAGGGCCGGTGACGCTTCGCCGCGACGCACCGCGCGGCGAACGAGCGCCGTGGGCACGACGCCCGCGTGCACCGCTTCCGCGAACAGATCGAGCCACCGTTCCGCGAGCGGGCCCTGCACCGTGTGCCAAGGGCGTGCCGTGCCGACGTCGACCACCCAGTCCGGTTGCGGACCGCTGCGATCGCGCAGGGTGGCGACGTCGCCGTCGACGAAGCTCGCGGCGCCGATCCGGATCGCGGGCGACGGCGGCGGCACGAGGCCGAACACCACTTCGACGGGCACCGACGCGTGCTTCTGGATCGAGTACTCGAGCACGCGCGCCGGCAGTTCGAGCGCGGCGTCGCCGGCCGCGTGTACGACGAGCGGCGCGACGAGCGGCGACCAGTCGATGCGGTGCTTCGCGACGATCTCGCGCAGGTGTTCGAACTGGCGGTCGAACAGCGGCTTGCCGTTCGCGAGCAGCGTGCTCGCTGCGAGGTCCGCGAAGCGCCCGCTGTAGCTGCGGCCGCCGTCGATGCCGAGGGAACGCACGGTGCGCGCGCCGAGGAGTCCGAGGATCTGCATCGCGGCCTCCGAACTGAAGTGGCGCACCTCGATCGACGGACTGCCGGGACGCGCTCTGCCCGTCGAGAGGTTGTACCAGACGAGCCGGCCCTCACGATCCAGCTCGTCGAGCACGGGTATGTCGCCGAACCAGTCCTCGAGCAGTCGGTCTCCGGCCGCCGAGTGCGCGTGCGGCACGCGCGGCATCAGGAGCCAGCGGCAGTTCGTGCGCAGCGCGTCGGCGCACCGAGCGGCCACGTCGACGTCGATTGCGTGCGCGATCGTGAGCGGCACCTCGCGGACGACGTGGTTGAGGCCGAACGTGTGGAACTGCTCGCGATGCCCGGCCGTGAGGTGCGCGAACGACGGTCCCTTGCCGAGCATCAGCCAGGGGCGATCGCGGAACCGGAGCTCGGCCGCGCAGTCGTTCACGAAGCGCTCTAGTCCCAGCGACGGCTCGCGCCGCTTCGTGCGCCGCGGGTGGTTCTTCCACTGCGGATGGGAGACGTGGCGGAACGGCCGGTCGCCGACTTCGCAGATCCGCAGTCCGTGTGCCTGCACCCGCTTCGAGATCGCGATCTCGGCCGCGATCGCTTCGCCGTAGTCGCGGCCGACGGGGAAGCCGCCGATCGCCTCGAGCGTCGCGCGCGTGGCGAACAGCACGAGCGTCTGCAGGTGGTCGCCGCGCGCGCCGCGGTCGATGCCCTGCCGCGCGAAGAAGTGCGCGTACGTCGGCAGCCGTTCGGCGGGTCGCCCGTCGATCTGGTGCCCGGGGAGCGAGTGACCGGCGAAGCGCTTCTCGATCTCGGCCCACGGTGCGTCCCACGCCGGGTTCAGCCGTTCGCCGACGAGCCCGACGCCGGGCTCGGCCGCCCGTTGCACGAAGGGCGCGAGCCATCCTTCGCCTTCGAGCGTGCACTCGTGCTGCAGGAACAGGTAGCCGTCGTAGGTACCGGCCGAGCGCCACCCGTGTTCCCACGCGCCGATGTTGTAGCCCTCGTTCGGTCGCTCGAGGAACTCGACGGCCGGATGGCGCTCCGCGAGTGCCAGCGGGCGATCGCGGTCGCGGTTCACGACGACGCGCAGGTCGAACGGCCAGCCCGCGGGCGTCGTGCGCAGTGCGACCAGCAGGCGCTCGAGGTCGTCGATGGGCCGCGCGTCGTAGTACGACACGACGACGAGGACGCGGCTGCCCGGCATGCGTGGGATTCTGGCTGTGGCCGCAGAGCCATGCAACGCGGGACGGGGCGTCGAGGATCGCTGTTTCCCGCGAACGGCGGGCTCGGGCGTTGACACCAGTCCGCCGGTTCGCCACGTTGACCCGGTGATGCAGGATCCTCGCTCCTCGCAAACCGACCATGCAGCCGAGCGCGAGCTCCACGAGCGCGTGGGCTACGTGCGCTGCGAAGTGGATGCGGCCCGGGGGCGTCTCCGCGAACTCGAGCGCATCCGCGACGACCTGCTCCGCAAGAAGCAGGAGCTCGTGCGTCAGGTCGAGTTCGTGCAGCGCGACGTCGACGAACGGCGGCGCGAGCTCGCCGAACGGCTCGGCTCGTGGTGTGCGCTCGACGACCTGGACCAGCGCACCATCGCGTCCGACTTCATCCGCAAGGTCGACGCGGTGCGCACGTCGCGCACCTATCGCATCACGGCCGGTGTGCTGCACGTCGTGAACCGCGTGCGCTACTACGCGACGTTCCGCTGGCTGCGCGGTCCGTCCCCGCGCTGACGTGCCGTCGGCGGGTCAGCGATTCGTCGGGATCGCCGCCGCGCGCTGTGCCACCACGCCGCGGATGTAGTGCTCGTAGCGATCGGCGATCGCTTCGAGCGTGTAGTCCTTGCGCGCGACCAGGAACGAGCGGTGCACGTGCACGCGTGTGTCGTACGGCAGCAGCTCCTCGATCCTCGCCTCGAGCTCTTCGGGCGTCGTGAAGAAGCGCACTTCGCCGTTGTCGGTCTCGCGGTACGACTCCTCCGCGGTGTTGACCACGCACGGGATCGCCGCGCCGTAGAAGTTGGCGAGCTTGACGTTCGACTTGTAGCGGTGCGACATCAGGCACGCGTGTTCGCCGCCGCGCGCCGCGATCCCGATGTCGAGCGAGCGCAGGTCGCCAGGGTTCGCGACGAACTCGAGCCCGAACCGCCTGCACGCGCGCTCGAGCACGCGGCGCCACGGGCCGAGGTACTCCGCTTCGCCCTGGTAGCCGACGACCCTCGCCTCCCGACGGATCTCGATCGGCTCCATGCCGGGCCAGAAGTGGTGGTAGAGGCATACCGGGTTCGGCACGAGATGGCCGAGGTCTTCCATCATCGTCCGATTCGGGAAGATCACACCGTCGACCGCCATGTCGGCGAACCACTCCTCGAACCAGCGCAGCACCTTGTCCATGTCGGTGCAGGCGAGGCCGTCTTCGGGCTGCTGCCAGCAGTCGAGCACGTCGTACAACACGACCTTGCCGAGGCCCTGCAGCAGCCGCATGCGCGAACGGAACGGCCGCTTGATCGCGCAGAAGACGTCGTTGTCGAGGATCGTCTCGGGCGTCAGCTTCTCCGCGCTGCGCCACGAAGGCCGCGCCGCCGCGATCTGGCCGGCGCGGATCTTCCAGCTGCCCATCCGTGGCAGGCCGAAGAAGCAGGTGCGTGGGGTGGCGGAAGTCACGGGCGGCAGAGGCTACCCGACGGCGCGATCGCGTCCACGCGGCGTCGTCGGTGGAAACCGCGGCGTTCGCGGGCACACTGGCCGCGAATGTCGCGCGCGTCCGTGACCTTCGCGATCCCGTGCCGGAACGCGGGGCCGTATCTCGAGCCGCTCCTGTCGTCGCTGCTGCGGCAGACGCGCCAGGACTTCGACGTCGTGCTCGTCGACGATGCGTCGACCGACGACTCGGTGGTGAAGGCCCGCGCGGTGTGCGGGCCACGCCTCCGTGTCGTGGAGAATCCGGTGCCGCTCGGTCTCGGCGGCAACTGGAACCGCGCCGCGGAACTCGTCGAGACGCCCTTCTTCTGTCTCGCGCACGTCGACGACGTGTACCAAGACGCGTTCCTCGAGGGCATGCTGCGCGCCCTCGAGGCGGCACCGACGGCGGCCTTCGCGCACTGCCGCGCGCACGCACTCGACGAGAGCGGCCGCGTGATCGATTCGCCGGTCGAACGGTTCAAGGACGGCTTCTGGAGCGAGTGCCTCGATCCGGACCCGCGGGTGCAGTTCCTCCTGCTGCGGCGGGGCAACTTCGTCATGTGCCCTTCGGCCGTCTATCGCACGGACCGCTTCCGCGCCGTCGGTCCGTTCGACCCGAAGCTGCGCGCGACGCTCGACTGGGAACGCAACGTGCGCACTGCTCTCGCCGGACACACGATCGCCGCGGTGCCGGATGCGTTGCTCGGCTACCGCCGGCACCTCCAGAGCGTCACCGCCGCGAACGTGCGCACGCTAGAACGCTACCGCGAGGAGGCGGCGCTGCTGTCGTGGATGGACACCGAAGGAAGGGCGCGCGGTTGGCTCGCCGCCGACGCGCCGCCGAGTCGCGCACTGCGCAACAACCTGCTCTACGACGTGTTCGTGGATCTGCGCGGCCGGCAGTACGAGAGCGCGGCTCTGCGGCTCGCGTTCGCGCGCGACGAGCACCCCGAACTGGCGTGGGACGGGGTTGCCCGGATCGTCGCTGCGGCGGCCCGGGCCGGTTTGCCCGGCCGGCTCGCACTGGCGGGGGCGCTGCGCCTCGTCGTGTGGCGCGCGGAACTCGCCTACTTCATGGGCTCGCGCCTGCGGAGCAGCACGACGTCGCGCAGGAAGCGAGCGTAGGCGGCGAACGAAGAGCCGTGCATCAGGAAGAGGCGCCACCACGCCGCGCGCCGCAGCGGCCGCAGCGCGAGGCGGTCGCGGAGCAGGCCGCGCCATTCGCGCAGTGCGCGGAGCCGCCCGAGCAGCAGCACCTTCGCGAACGACGGCCTCCCGACGAGCGCGGCGGCGACGGGTGCCACGATCCAGCTCACGAATTGCCAGGGCAGCGTGAGCACGAGCACCTGCCACGGCATGTTCACGAAGTACGCGACGCTCATGTTGCGGATCGAGCGGATCCGGAACGCGTCGTCGCGCACCTTGTCGATGCTCTGGTTCAGGCCGTGCCGCACCATCGCCGTCGGCACGTAGCGGCATCGCCAGCCCGTCGCGACGAGGCGGAGCGACAGGTCGACGTCCTCGAAGTTGAGGAAGAACTCGTCGCGGAAGACGCCGACCTGCCGCAGCGCCGCGGAGCGCACGATCATGGCTCCGCCGCACACTCCCGCCACGTCCGCGGCCGACGCGAACTCGCGCGCGGGCCGGCCGCGCCCGCGCGGGATCGCTTCGCCGGTGCGCAGCATCACGATGCCGGCGTTCTCCACCGTGCCCGGGTTCTCACGGAAGACCATGAGGCTCGCACACGCGCCGATCGTCGCGTTCGCTTCGATCGCGGCGACGAGCCGCTCGATCCAGTCGGGTGCGGCGACGGCGTCGTTGTTCAGCAGCGCGACGTGGTCGACGTCGCCGCGCGCGATCAGTTCGCGCAGGAGTCCGTTGTGGCCGCCGGTGAAGCCGAGGTTGCGGTCGTGCCGCCGCAGCACGATGCGGTCGCCGAACTCGCGTGCCAGCGCGTCGGCGTCGCCGCCCGACGAAGCGTTGTCGACGACGTGTACCTCGAGCCCTTGCCACGTCTGCGTGAGCAGGCTCGTCACCGCGGCGCGGGTGTCGGCGAGGCCGTTCCAGTTCAGCACGATCGCCGCGACGAGCGGCGGCCGCGCGCCGGAGGGGGCGGGACTCAGAGGTGCAGCGCCCAGGCGAAGTCCTTGTTGTTCGGCGTGCTGCGGACGTCGAAGCCACGGAACCCGATGCGCTGCACGGCGAGCGTCAGCAGCTGGCCAAAGGTGACCGGGGTGTAGAAGTGCACATGCACCGAGTAGTCGCGCTGCTTCAGGCTCTGCGGCGTCGTGCGCGGCTCGGTGAAGCGGACCCAGCGTTCGTAATGGCGGTCCTCGACTTCGAAGCTGCCCGCCGCGAACTCGGCGAGCCAGTCGTCGGGACGCGACAGCGGCTGCCGCAGGTCGAAGCAGTTCGCCGCGTCCGGCGTCACGCCCAGCACGCGGCCGCCGGCGCGCAGCTTCGTTCGCCACGCCGCCAGCGTGCCGAGCGGATTCACGAGGTGCTCGAACACGTGGCTGCTGAAGACGAAGTCGAGGCTCGCGTCGTCGATGGTCTCGAGTCGCTGCGCGTTGCCCGTGACGTAGTCCTTCCACAGCGCGCGCACCTGCGGCGGGACCGCGTCGAGTTCCTGCTTCGGGTAGATGCGCGCCCACTCCTCGACGGAGTGTTTCTCGAGATAGCGCACCTCGACGCCGGGCGCCGGCCGGATCTGCGGGTTCATGCCCGGCCCGATCTCGATGCCCTGGCCCTTCGCCCGCGCGAAGATCGCGGCGCGAAGGTCGACGACGTCGCCGATGCCGAGTGCGATCGCGGCATCCGCGTCGCCCTTCGTTTCGATCAGAAGATGCGCGTCCGCGACGTCGCCGAGCAGTGGCCAGTTGCAGCGGATCGGCGCCCAGAGGTTCGCGTTCGCGGCGTCGAGGCGGAGCGTCGCGACCTCTTCGGTTCGGAGGCCGGGGCCGATGTCGACGGCGATGCGGAGCACGGCGGTGCCCTTTCCCGAAGCGATCGACGCGGCCCAGCCGGGCCAGCGCGGCGGAACGAACATCTCGGGGAACGCCGGCAGCTCGGCGATGCGCAGCGTGCGGCCGGCCGGGATCCGCAGCGAGTGCATCGACTGGTCGCCGACCCGGTGGGCGACCGCCTCGACGTCGGCCGGCGCGTCGCGCAGCGCGCGGTCCTTGCGCTTCCACAGGTCGACCAGGTTCATCGGCGCGGCATTCAAGGGGGTCGCGCCCGCTGTCGCCAGTCGGCGCCTACGCAGTTCGCCGAGGTTCCTCGGCGGGGAAGGCGCGGCTACGCTCCGTCGGATGATCGAACTGGCGAAGTGGATCGCAGGCACCCCGTTCGCGGACCAGCCCTGGCTGCTGCTCGGCAAAGGGCCGACGTTCGCGCGGCGCGCCGAGTTCGACATCTCGGGCTTCCTGAAGCTCGGCCTGAACCACGTCGTCCGCGAGATGCCCGTCGACGTCGCGCACGTCATCGACATGGACGTGGTCGAAGCGTGCGGCGACCGGCTGCTCGAGAATGCGAAGTGGGTCGTGATGCCGCGGCACCCGCACGTGCAGTGCAAGCCCGATCCGGCGCGGCCGCTGGAGTCGTTCTTCGCGAGCCATCCGGTGCTGAAGCAGCTCGACGACAAGGGTCGCCTCGTGTGGTACGACCTGCGCAGCAAGACGTGTGCGCCGAAGGGATCCGAGCCCCCGATCAAGGTGCGTTTCTTCAGTTCCGAGGCGGCGCTGCGGATCCTCGCGCAGCTCGGGGCGAAGACGATCCGTTCGCTCGGCGTCGACGGCGGCCGTTCCTACAGCAAGTCGTTCGCCGACGTGCAGCAGTCGACGCTGCTCGCGAACCAGCAGCCGTCGTTCGACCTGCAGTTCCGCGAGATCGCCAGGATCGTCGCGGAAGAGCGGATCGACTACGAAACGCTGATCCCGCCGATGCGCGTCTTCGTCGGCGGCGACGAGACGGAGGATGTCGCGGCGCGGGTGCTCGAGCACTCGATCCGCAAGCACGCGAGCGGGCCCGTCGAGGTCACGATCATGCGCGACTACGTGATCCCGGTGCCGAAGCACCGGCACAACCGGTCGCGCACGAAGTTCTCGTTCTACCGCTTCCGCATCCCCGAGCTGTGCAACTGGCGGGGTCGCGCGCTCTACGTCGACTCGGACATGCTCGTGTTCCGCGACCTCGCCGAGCTGTGGCGCATCCCGTTCGGCGAGCAGAAGATCCTCTGCACGTTCCAGAAGGACCCGCCGCCGGCATGGAAGGACTACTCCTGGTTCCATCCGGGGCGCCAGTTCAGCGTGATGCTGCTCGACTGCGACCGCCTGCCCTGGAAGGTCGAGGACGTGATCCGCGGGCTCGACGAAGAGCGTTACCGCTACGAGCAGCTCCTGTTCGAGATGTGTCTCGTACGCCCCGACGAGATCGGCGATCGTGTTCCGACCGAGTGGAACCACCTCGAGCAGTACGTGCCCGGCAAGACCGCGCTCACGCACTTCAC
>JAEUHQ010000070.1 GCA_016794565.1 Planctomycetota bacterium
GATTCCGCGCCAAGGGGTTCCCATGCTCGCCCGCGCCTTCCTTCTCTCCGCCTCGTTCGCGGCCGCCGCCGGCGTGCTGACGGCGCAGTGCGTCGATCCGCCGGCATGGTCCGCGCTCACGAGCAGCACCGAAGCGGTGACCGTCGCGATCCCCGACGGTAGCGGCGGGCTCTTCGCCGGTGGCACGTTCACCACGATCGGCGGCGTCGCGGCGGCACGCATCGCACGATGGAACGGCACGTCGTGGTCGGCACTCGCGGGCGGCGTCAGCGGCACCGTCGCATCCGTCAACGCCCTGCTGCGCACGTCCTCGGGGCTTCTCGTCGTCGGCGGCACGTTCACCAACGCGGGCGGCGTGCCCGCGAACAACATCGCGGTGTGGAACGGTGCGTCGTGGTCCGCCCTCGGCAGCGGCATCGGCGGCTTCCTCGTCAAGGACGCCGTCGAGATGCCGAACGGCGACCTCGTCGTGCTCGGCAACTTCTCGAGCGCGGGCGGTGTGGCGGCCAGCAACATCGCGCGCTGGAACGGTGCGGCGTGGTCGGCTCTCGGCCCGGGCGTGACCTCGCCCGGCGGAATGCGACTGCTCGCCAGCGGCGACCTCGTCGTCGGCGGCTCCGTCAGCGGCGTCACCGGCTTCGTCGCGCGGTGGAACGGCGGCGCGTGGTCCTCCGTCGGCAACCTCGCGTCGATGGTGCCGAACGCCTTCGCCGAACTCGGCAACGGCGACCTGATCGCGGGCGGCTTCCAGACCGTGCAACGGTGGAACGGCGCCGCGTGGTCGGTCGCCGGCACGCTGACCGGCGGCAACCTGACCACCGCGTACGACATGGCGCGCCACCCGGACGGCAGCGCGATCGTCGTCGGTGCGTTCAGCACCGTGACCGCGGGCACGGCGACATCGGTCCGCGGCGTCGCGCGCCTCGATCCGCTCACCCTCGCGTGGAGCGACATCGGCAGCGCGACCGCGCTGACGCCGCTCGGGCTCGCCGGGCTCGTCGGCGCTTGCGAAGTGCTCCCCGACGGCCGGATCCTCCTGTGCCAGGCGCCCGCGTTGTTCGGTGGTTCGCCGCGCTCGGTGCTCGCGATCACGGCCGGATGCCCGCCCGCGAACGCCGCCTACGGAACGAACTGCGCGGGCAGCGGTGGCCCGAACGTGCTCACCGCGAAGGCCCAGCCATGGCTCGGCACCTCGATGTCGGCCGTGTGCAGCGGCCTGCCGACGGTGTCGATCTCGCTCGGCGTCTGGGGCCTGTCGGCGACGAACGTGCCGCTGTCGCTCGTGCTCGGCCAGGCGCTGCCCGGCTGCCTGCTCCTGTCGTTCCCGGACGTGCTCACCGCGCACGTCGCATCGGGCGGGATCGCGGACGTCGCCTTCGCCCTGCCGAACACACCGTCGTGGGCCGGCAACCTCATCCGCCTGCAGGTCGTGACGTTCGAGGTCGGCGGCGCCGCGAGTTCGAGCAACGGCCTCGAGTTCGTACTGGGCCGCCTGTAGTCGCGATCGCGCTCGTCCTCGGTCTGTCGAACATCTCGGCTGCGTGCGGTCCTTGCACGATCGTGCCGGCGCTCGACATCCTGCTCCCCGGCAACTCGCCGAACCCGCTTCCGCTGCCGTGCGACACCACCCTGATCGACGTCGACGTGTGGGCGCAGTGGGCCCTGCTCGCACCGGGCGGCTGCCCGCTGCTGCCGGACTTCGCGTTCTCACGCGCGTTGAAGTTCACGATCGGCGAATGACGCGCGCTCTGCTGCGCCGCGCACTTCACTTCGCGGCGAGGAACGCGCGCACCTGCGCAGCGACGGGGCCCTCGGGCCCGACCGACAGGTCGTTGTGGCCCGCACCCGGCACGATCACGATCTCGGCGGGCCCGGCGAACATCGCGCGCAGCGCCTTGCCCTGGTCGACCGGGATCACCTCGTCCGCGTCGCCGTGCACGATGAGCACGGGACACGTGACGCGTTTCGCCGCTTCCCGGTTGTCGAACGCGTGCCGCAGCAACGCGCGCACGGGCAGCCACCAGAAGCGCCCCGCGGCGACCGCGGCGATCGACGTCGCCGGCGCGCGCAGCAGGCACTTCGTGACCTTGCCCTGCGACGCGACATGGACCGCGCTGAACGTGCCGAGCGAACTGCCGGACGCGAACAGCGGCACACCGAGCCGCTGCGCGAGCGCCGCCGCGTGCTCCGTCGTGAGCTCCGCCGCGCGCAGCACCGACGGCACCGACGGGCGACCCCTGCTGCCGCCGTAGCCCGGATACTCGGGCGAGACGACCGCCACGCCGTACCCCGCGAGCGAAACCGCGTGGCGCGCGGCACTGCAGAGATCCTCGCCGTTGCCGACGAAGTGCACCACCACCGCGGCGGGCTTGTCGGGCACGCACTCGACGATGCGGAACGGCTCGTTGCGCAGGCCGGGCAGTTCGCGCGTCGTGACTCCGGTCACGTCGAGCGGGCGGATGCCGCGCCCGGCACCGGGGAACACGAGCAGGTCCTGCTGCAGGTACACGGCCAGCAGCAGCAGCGAGTACCCGACGGCAGCGACGAGGAGCAGGAGGAACACGCGGCGTCGCAAGGCTACTTCTCTTCGCGGAACGGGTCGTGGGCCAGCGGGTCACCGGTCTCGAACCCGAGGCGGAACCACTTCGCCCGCTGCGCGGCAGTGCCGTGCGTGAACTTCTCGGGCACGACGCGCCCGGTCGCGCGCCGCTGCAACGTGTCGTCGCCGACCGCCTGCGCGGCGGCGATCGCCTCTTCGTAGTCGCCGGGGTCGAGCCGGACCGTCGCTCGCATGCGGTGCTCGACGAAGTGCGCCCACACACCGGCGAAGTAGTCGGCCTGCAGTTCGAGTTGCACCGACGCACGATTCTGTTCGGCCTCGCTCTCGCCGCGAGCGCGCAGCGCGGCGACCCGCCGGTTCGTGCCGAGCAGGTTCTGCACGTGGTGCCCCACTTCGTGCGCGACGACGTAGGCCTGCGCGAAGTCGCCTGCCGCGCCGAGAGTGCGAGCCATCTCGTCGAGGAACGACAGGTCGATGTACACCTTGCTGTCGCCCGGGCAGTAGAAGGGGCCGACCGCCGACTCGGCGAAGCCGCACGCCGACCGCGCGCCATCGCGGAACAGGACGAGCTTCGGCAGTTCGTAGTCGCGCTGGAACTTCGCTGGCAGCAGCTCGCTCCAGCACGTCTCGGTCGTCGCGAGCACCTTGCCGACGAAGTCCTTCAGATCCTCTTCTGGGCGTGTCGTCGCGACCGCGCCACTGCTGCGCGGCACCGCGCCGTTGCCGGCGAGCAGCGCGAGCGGATCCAGACCGGCGAACCAGGCCAAGGCGAGCAGCACGAGCAGCCCGCCGATGCCGAGCCCGCCGCGACCCACGGGGATGCGCATGCCGCCGCCGAACGGGTTGCCGCCCGCGCGCGGGGCACCGTCGCCGCGGCGATCCTCGACGTTGGAGCTGCCGCGCTGGTTCTCGAAGCGCATGGGGTCGGGAGCGTATCGTCGCGCCCTCCATGCGCGCACCGCTCCTCGTCGTGTTTGCGCTGCCCCTGGCGGCGCAGTCCCTGCCATCACCGACCCTCGCACCGGACGTGATCCTGCCGATCCACACGGTTCCCGCAGACCCCATCGGCGGCGGTGGCGGCACGTTCGCCGCCGGTGCCGACTACAAGGTGCGCTTCGGCGAGACGATGGAGTTCACGCCGTACCTCGGCGCGTCGTACCCGCACAACCAGCCGTTCGCGTGGCGCACGACGCGGATCACGATCGGCGACGCGATGCTGCCGCTCCACGGGGCCCAAGGCACGGTCGAGTCCGCGACGCGGTTTCGCTACGACCTCGGCGCCTGTCTCGAGACGTACGAAGTCCGGCTCGAAGGGCTCGAACAGACCTTCACCTTCGCCGCGCGGCCGGGTGAAGGCGACCTGCGCATCCGTGGCATCGTCGGCACACAGCTCGTTGCAACGGACGGCGACCGCGGCCACGCGAACGTCTCGTTCTTCGACCGCGAAGGCGCCGCGATCGTGGGCTTCGGCGCGTGCACTGCCGAGGATGCGGCCGGCCGGCGCTTTCCGATGCGCACGCTGGTCGCAGGAAACTCGATCGAGCTCGTGCTGGGTGCAGCCGATGTCGCGGCCGCGGCCTGGCCGCTGGTCGTCGATCCTCTGCTGACCAACGTACTGCTTTCCACGAGCGCGACCCTTCCGCTCGGTCAGCCCCGGGTGACCGACGTCGCACGCGACGACGAGAACAACCAGCTGATGATCGCGATCCAGCGCCACGCGTCGGCGACCGACGAGGATTTGTTCCTCCGACTGCACACGGACGGATTCGCCGGCAGCCTCGGCCTCGTGTTCGCCGACACGGACACGACGTGGGACTCCACGGACGCCAAGGTGACGTTCGTCGGCGGCGCGGATCGCTGGGTCGCCGCGTTCACGCGCGCCTTCGACTCGACGGGCACGAAGGCCGTTCGCTGGCACCCGCACATCGCAGCAAGCACAGCACTCGACACGACGATCGGATTCTTGACTCCGGCGGCCGGATCGAGCGACCTGCGCCCGGCCGTCGGCGGATACGCCGCGTTCACCGCCGAGCCGTGGGCGGTCCTCGCGTGGCAACGCGACCTGAACCTCGGGGCCGGCGGCACGCACACGAACGATCCGAACAGCCAGATCTGGCTCACTCGCATCGACGTGACCGGGACAGCGGGCGGCGGCGGTCCGGGTGCGGCAGCGCCCGCCGTGGAGATCACGGGCACCGACCCCGCCGGGCAGTGCGACCGCGAACGACCCACGATGAACAAGGAGTCCTCGGGGACCACGACCTCGGACTTCCTGATCGCGTTCCAGACCTACTGGAACACGGCGCCGGGCGGCGTCGACGACTGGGACGTCGAAGGGCGCCGCATCGACGGCACCGGGGCCTTCCTCCCGGGTGTGTGGGTCGCGTCGTCCAACTTCCCGAACAACGACCACAAGCTCGGACCGATCGTCGACGGCTGGAACGACGAGTACGTCGTCTCCTACACGCTCGCGGACAACACCGCGATTCCGTTCAAGACGCTGGCGATCGAGGGGAGCCGCGTCGCGATCGAGAGCTACGACTTCGCCGCGCCGGCGATCGGCGCTCCTCAGGTCGTCGCGAACACTGGTTTCGTGAAGTCGCTCGTCGTCACCGGCCTCGCGTACGACACGCTGACCCGATCCCACGCTGTCGTCGTGCACCACGACATCCTTCCCCACTCCGTGCACGCCACGAAGGTCGGGTTCCACAACCGCATCGTCGAAGCGTTCACCGCGTACTCCACGGCGGGACACGTCGGCATCGGCGGCGGCGCCTGCTTCGACGACGACGCGGACCGCTTCGCGTTCGTGTTCGGAGTCGAAGACGGCGCGCAACAGCCCGTCTACGGCAATCTCGTCACCTACGTCGCGACACCGGCCCCCACGACCTACGGCGCAGCGGGCTGCAGTGGCGGCTCGATCGCCTGGAGCAGCTACCACCGGATCGGTCACGAACACGGCGCGCTGATCCTGACCGGCGCGGCACCGGGACGCATCGCACTCGCGCTGGCGTCCCTCGCGCCGGCGAACGCTCCGCTCGCGGCGCTGGGCTACGGCAGCTGCACTCTGCTCGTCGACCTGCTGGCACCGAACTACATCACTGCATTCGCGGCGATAACTTCGGTGAGCGGCTTCGCGGAGGTCGGGATCCCGATCGACGAATCGTTGCCGCCGTTCCTCTGCTACTTCCAGTGGTTCGTCCTGGACGGTCCGACGACGAACACCACGAACACCGCCGGCCTGTCGGTCACGTTCGACCGCTGACGCCGCGGGTCAGCGGCCCGCGCGTGGCAAGACGGGTGGCCGCCGCGTAGCGTTGTCCGCGTGACGTCGATTCCCGACCTCGCCGCAGCGATCCGGAAGGGCGACCGCGGAGCCCTCGCGCGCGGCATCACGCTCGTCGAGAGCCGCCGCGACGCCGACGCCGGCTCTGCCGACGCGCTGCTGCAGACTCTGCTGCCCCACGCCGGCTCCTCCCTGCGTGTGGGCATCACGGGAGCGCCGGGTGTGGGGAAGAGCACGCTGATCGAGGCGCTCGGCATGCAGCTCTGCGGCGCCGGCCACCGCGTCGCGGTGCTCGCCGTGGATCCGAGTTCGGCGGTGACCGGAGGCAGCATCCTCGGCGACAAGACGCGCATGACGGAGCTGAGCCGGCAGGCGAACGCGTTCATCCGACCGTCGCCGGGCGGCGAGACGCTCGGCGGCGTCGCGGCCCGCACACGCGAAGCGATGCTGCTGTGCGAAGCAGGCGGCTTCGACGTCGTCCTGGTCGAGACCATCGGAACCGGCCAGAGCGAAGTCGCGGTGCACGGCATGGTCGACTTCTTCCTCCTGCTTCTCTCGCCGGCAGCCGGCGACGAACTTCAGGGGATCAAGCGCGGCGTGATGGAGCTCGCCGACGGAGTGCTGGTACACAAGGCGGACGGCGATCTCGCAGCCGCCGCGGAGCGTGCGGCGCAGCAGTGCCGCATCGCGATGCACGTGCTGCATCCCGACGGCGCGGAACCGCCCGCGGTCGTGGTCGGCTCGTCGCTCACCGGCGCCGGACTGGACGAACTGTGGCGCACGATCGAGCGTGTCGCCGCGGCGCGGCGCGCGGACGGAACGTTCGCGGCGCGCCGTGGGCGGCAGGCCGACGAGTGGCTCGACTCTGCCGTTCGCGAGCGCCTCCTGACCGCGTTCCTCGCCGATCCCGCCACGGCGGCGGCGATGGCGGCAGCGCGGCAACGCGTCGCACGCGGCGAGGTCCTGGCGACGACCGCGGCCCGCGAGCTCGTGAAGGGGCGCCGATGACCGGCGCGACGATCCGGCTCGCGCGCACGGAGGACTTCGCGACGTTCGCGGCGATCACTAACCACTACATCCGCACGACGGCGATCCACTTCGGCTACGAGGACGTGACGGCGGACGAACTGCGATCGGCGTGGCACGAACACCACGAAACCTACCCGTGGCTCACCGCCGAAAGTGCGGGCGAAGTCGTCGGCTACGCGAAGTCCGGCGCCTGGCGCACCCGCTCCGCGTACCGGTGGATCACCGAGACGGGCATCTACCTGGCGCCGCGACACTGCGGCCGCGGCCTCGGCCGCCCGCTGTACGACCGCCTGTGCCGCGTGCTGCGCGCGCAGGGGTTCCACGCCGCGATCGGCGGCATCGCGCTGCCCAACGACGCGTCGGTGCGCCTGCACGAAGCGCTCGGGTTCGTGCACTGCGGAACGGTCGCGCGAGCGGGCCGCAAGTTCGACGCGTGGCACGACGTCGGCTTCTGGCAGCTCCTGCTGCAGGACGGGCGGCACGCCGCGGTCCCGCTCGCGACTCCCGCGGTCGCCTTCGCGGCCGGCCACTGACCGTCAGCGGCCGGCAGGCAGCTTCGCGCGGTACGCCTTCACGAGGGGTTCCCACTGTGGGAGCACCGACCACTCTTCGAGGTTGCGCAAGTCGCGCAGCGCACCGCCCGTGTCGCCGCGGTTCACCAGCTGGTCGACGAGCCGCAGCCGGCCCTGCAGCCATTCTTCGCCTTCGCGCAGCATCGTCTCGCGTTCGCTCGTCACCGCCGCGTCGCCGGGATGCGCGACCAGGTAGTCGTCGAGCTGTCGCATCGCCGCCTTGTACTCGCGCCACTGCAGCAACATCTTCGCGCGAGCACCGAACAGCACGTCCTCCGCCGTGTCGGGCTCGTCCATCGCAGCGATCGCCACGAAGCGTCCTCGCTGCTCTTCGAGCGAGCGCAGCAGGCCCTTGCCGTCCTCCGACGCCGAGCACACGTCGCGGTGACGCTGCAGCCAGCGGTCGCAGGATCGCACGAACTCGCGCGCCGCCGGTCGCGTCGGCTTGTCGCGCAGGTTGCGCTCCGCGAATCTGGTCACGAGGCCGAGTTCCTGCCGCGCGATGTCGACCTTCGGCGCGATCGCGAACTCGCCCTGCAGCTTCTCCACGGAGGCGTAGAGCGCGAGAGCCTCTTCGCGCACCGGACCGGTCGCGTCCTTCAGGGCGAACGCCAGCGTCTCGAGGGCGCGCTCGCGCTGGTTGTTCTTCATCTGCTCACGCGCCAGCTCCACGTAGTCCGACGGCGAACTCGGCCACGTCGATCGGGAGAGCACCTTCACCGCGACGACGGCACCGCCGAGCACGAGACCGAACACGGCGAGAAACGGGCCCCACCCGACCGACTTCGTGCGCCGCCGGACGCGGTCACCCCGCTCCGAGTCCTCCGCCGCGTCTCGGCCGCGCGCGACCACGCGGACGGGTCGCGGCGACGACGCCGGGGCACGCAGGGGTTCGGGGCGCTGCGGCTCTGCCGCTGGAGCAGTCGACGGCACGACCGCGGGTCGCACGGGTGCTGCCTTCGCCGGCGCCTTCGTCTCGGGCAGCCACCGCAGGCGGAGGCCGACGATCTCGACGACGTCGTTCGCCGCGAGGTCCTTGCAGAACAGCTCCTCGCCGTTCACGACGACCGAGGCGCCCGGGCGGCAGGGTTCGACACGGACACCGGCCTCCGTGCGGACGAAGCGAAGGTGCTGCGGCTCGAGTCCGGCAGCGTGCAGCATCACGTCGGCGCCGGCGCCGCTGCCGACGACCAGGGTCTCGCCGGCCATCGGCAGCAGGTTCTTCGCGCCGCCCGGTCTCGTGATCTCGATCTGGTGCGGCACTCGTGGCTCTCCTGTCAGCGCGACGCGGCCTCCCCGGCCGCGGCCCACGCCGGGTCGTCACGATACACGCTGCCCGCACCGAAGTTCTCGACCCAATTGCGGCCGTCGCAGCCGATCCCCATCTCGGTGTGGCTCGGGTCGAGCAGGTTGCGGTGGTGGCCCGAAGACGTGCACCAGGCATTGTGAGCGCCGAGCGCACCGTCGTGCAGGGCGATGTTCTCGCTGACTCCCGCGTTGTAGCCCGCCAGCCGCATGCGGTCGTAGGGCGTCGTGCGCCCCGGGGTCGGCGACATGTGCGAGAAGTAGCCGAGCTTCGTCATCTCCTCGGCGTGTCCCTGCGCGGCGTTGCAGACGACCCTCACGACGGCGAGCGGCCGGTGGCGGAACATCGCGCGGTACTCGTTCGTGATCGCGAGCAGCTCGCGAGCGGACGAACCGACCTGCTTGCCCGCGATCGCATTGAACGCCTCGACCCGCCGCCACTCCTCGATCTCGGCGCGTTCGGATGCGTCGACGCAGTAGTCGCGGATCGAAACGGCGTCGCCGGCGGGCAGTGCGCGCGCCCAACCGATCTTCGCCATCGCCGCCGGATCGAGCGCGCCGAGGCTGGAGAGGTTCCTGGCGAGCCAGTCGATGCGGTCGAGGTCCCCGTGCATCGACGCCGGCACACGCACCTTGATGCGCTCGTCCTTCCAGATCACGCGCACGGCCGTGACGAGGCGATTCACCTCCGCCTGCACACGATTGTACTCGGCGAACTTGTCGGCCGACACCGCGGGCGGCCGGTAGGGATAGAAGTACTTCACCTCGTCGTAGATGAGCGCCTTCGCTTCCTGGCGAGCCGCGTCGAGCAGCCGGCGCTGTTCGGCGAGACGATCGAGCTGCTTCTTCAGGCCGCTGCCGTCGACCTTCGCGATGCGCTGGTCGAACTGCTTCTTCAGCGCGGTCGTGAGAACGGCGACCGCGTCGGGGCCGGATGCCGCCACCTCGGCGAGCACCTTGTCCCGCGCGGCCGGGTCGCGGTCCGCGAGCGCGGTGTCGAGGCGCGCGGCGAGTTTCTGCCCTTCCTTCTGCAGTTCGACCGAACGCGCCGACACGAAGCCTTCCTTGCCGAGCGTGTAGCCGCGAGAGTCGACCGGCTCGCCTCGTCCCCGCGAGAGCACGCCATCGATGATTGCCTTCAACGCGGCGTCGGCCTGCAGTGTCTTCGCCAGCAGCGCCTCCGCGCGCTCGCGGTCGGTGTTCTTGTAGAGCAGCGTCGCCGCGCCGAGTGCAGCCTCGCCGCGCACCTGGGCCTGGTCGCCGAGCATCGCGATGCCGAGTGCGGACACTTCGACCCAGGTGATGTGCACGGTTCCGTCCGCGGAGGTGCCGACGAGTTCGGAACCCTGCGTGCTCTGGAGCGTGACGGCGCGACCCGCGGCCGTCGTGCACTTCAGCGTGCGCCCACCCTGCAGCACGTTCGCGATCGCCTGATGCCAGGCGGCGATCAGTTCGGCGTCGACGGCGCGGCCTTCGAGTCGGCCGGCGAAGTCCGGGTCGCGGTCGCGCGCGGCTGCTGCGGCTTCGCGCAACACGACCGCCGCTGCGCCGAAGTCGCCGCGCTCCTCGGCCGACCTCGCGGCATCGAGCTGGGAGCGCAGACCGGCGACGGTCGCGATGCGCGCGGCGTCGTCGACGGCGGGCTTCACGAGCGGCGCAGCTTGCTCAGCCGCGGCGGCCTTGGCCTCGCGCACCGCCTGCTCCGCCTTCTGCAACGCTTCGGCCAGCGGCGCGAACTCGGGCGTCGCGGGGAACCGGTGGCGCGCCACCACCAGCAACCGGGCCGCGTCCGCCGGGTTCGTCGCGGACACACGGTTCGCCTCCGCGACGAGCGCGTTCATCGCCGCGCGCGCCGTGCCGCGCGCGAAGTCGAGGTGCTGCTGCAGGGCCGAGAGGCCGTCCGCCGCGGCGGCGTCGCCGTTCGCGAGACCTTCCTGCAGGATCGCGATCGCCTGCGCGAAGAGCCCTTGATCGAGGAGACGCGTCGCTTCCTTGCGGGCCGCGGCCACCGCGTCCGGCCGGGCGACGGCGGGCGGGTCGATGCGGGCCGGCGCGGCTTCGTTCGGCGCGGCGGCAGCGGCCGCCGGAGCCTCGGCGAGCGCCGCGGCCTTCGCCTCCGGCGCGTCCGGCGCACTCTCGGCGGCGACCCGCGTCACCGGCCGGCGCAGCAGCGTCTCCGTCAACGAGCCCCGCACACGGCGCGCCGCGATCGCGACCGCCGGGTTTTCGCCTCCTTCGAGGCCTCGCAACTCGAGGATCCACTGCGCGTGGGTGCGGCTGATCGCCGGGTCGAGGACCTGCGCCGTCAGGCGCTCGATCTCGCCGTGGATCGTGTCGAGTTCCCGCTGCTCGGCTTCGAGGCGCTGGAGCCGATCGTCCTGCGCGTCGCCCCACGCCTGCCGCAGCTTGGCGATCTCGGCGGCCGCGCGTTCGAGCTGACCGTCCTTGCGTGCGCGCTGCACGATCGCGAGCTCGGCCTGCGCCGAATCGCCGCCGCTCGTCGCGACGACGAAACCGAGGAGACCGACCGCCAGCGCGCCGACGACGATCGGCAGGAAGTTCTTCTTCGGCTTCGGGCGGACACGGCCCTCGCTGGAAGACGGCGTGCGAAGTTCGGTGGAGGGTGTCGGCATTGGCGAGTCGAACGGGGCGCAGCGGGGCCTGCAAGCGCCGATTCGGAGGGCGCGGATCCTACCCGCGCGCCGCGCGGCCGGGAGGCGCCGTTCGCGGTTCCAGCCGGCACCACACGGACCCCACACGGTCGGCGGTTCGCTCCGCGGACGGCCCCAGGTCGGTCGCGAAGGACGCGGTGGCGAGCCATTCCAGCGGTTCGTCGGCAAGCAGGCGTCGGAGCCGTTCCAACTCGTCCGCGGTCTGGTTGACGACGACCAGCAGGCCGCCCGGCCGCAGCGAACGCACGACGCGACGGACGAGGCGCCGCGGCCGCCAGCGCGACAGCGGCATGCCCCATCGCAGAGCCGGGTACGCGGTGAGGAACGGGAAGAGCATCGTCACGACATCCTGCTCGGGGAGCCGCACCGACGCCGCGTCGGCCACTTCGTACCGGACGACGTCGCCCGGGCGCGCCGCGAGCGCCGCGTGGGAACGGGCGTGGTCGGCGCGCGAATGGCCGTCGCGGTAGATCCCGTGGCCGTCGATCTCGAATCCGCGCAGCACCACCGCCCGCGGCTCGGCGGGCTCGCCGTGCCGCGACAGCCAGCGCTGCAGGGCCGTCGCGTAGTGGAAGTCGCCGCTGCCCACGTCGATCGCACGGACGGCACCGCTCGCCGTGCGCGGAATCGCGATGCCACGCGTCAGCGCCTCGAGGTTCTCCAGCAACGCGAGGTTCCCGGCCCACGCCGCGATGGTCGAACGGCGCTCGAGGTCGCCGAGATCGAAGCGAGCGACGAGCCTCCGCACACGCGTCGAGGCTCCCGGTGCGAACAGTCCGGCCTTCTCCTCGTTCACGAGATCGGCCGGTCCGCGCTGCCAGCCGAGGCCGCTGCGCACTGCGAACGCGAGCTCGTTCCCAGGCGCCCGGAGGGCGGCCATGCACCGGCGCAGCAGCGTTGCCATGGGCTCCGCATCGGATCGCAACACGCGTCGGCGTGAGCCGTTCGGGCCCGACCTTTCCCTCGCCGGGCTGTCGCATCCGGTCCGGCTTCCTCCTAGCATCCGGCGCCCTGGAGCCACGATGACGAGCCTCGAGCTGATCGTCCAACAACTCGGCAAGGAACCCCAGGTCGTCCCCCTCGCGAAGGCAATGGTGGTCGGACGCTCGAGGCGCGTCGACCTGACCGTCGACGACGACGAGCTCGGGCGCGAACAGTTCCGCATCGGGTTCGACGGCGACGAACCGTTCCTCGAAGCGCTCGGCACGACCAACCAGACGCTCGTCGACGGCACCGTGCTGCCGGCCGGCTCGAAGCGCCCGTTGTTCGCCGGCACGCAGATCCGTGTCGGTCGCACGACGTTCACGCTGCGCACCGCGCAGCGAACCGAGCCGTCGCGCCCCGGCGGCGATTTCCAGGACGCCACGCTCGTCGCGCCCCGGCCGTCCGGTCCTCGCACGCCACCTCCGCCGCCTCCCGCGCCGCCCGACAGCAGCGACACGAGCGAGCCGATGCGCACGATGCAGGGGGTGCGACCCGGATCACGGCAGCCCGACCCGACGCCGATGCCCGCGAAGACGCCGCCACCCGCGCCCAGCGCCGAGCCCGAGCAGACGATCCAGATGCGCGGCGGCTACCGGCCCGGCCAGGCGATGCCGCCAACGCCGGCGCCGCCACCGCCACCGAACGACACGTCGGCGCCCGAGCGCACGATCGCCGCACCGCGCCCAGGCCCCGGCCGCCCGACCCCGCCGCCCCCCCCTGCCGCGCCACCCGCCCCGCCGCGCACCCAGGCGATGCCGGCGAAGAAGCCGCCGGGACCGGAAACCACCGCCCCCGGGGTGTCGCCCGCGGCGAAGGCGCAGCCCCCGCAATCCGCGCCGCCCGTTCGTCCGACCACGATCGCCGTGATGCCGGTCGACGTCGCGGCGGAGATCGGCAAAGCGGACGCCGCCGAAGGTGCGCGAGCGGTCGACGTCGAAGCGCGGCTGCACGAATCGACGCCGCGACTGTTCGTGAAGTGCGAGGGAATGAAGCGGCGCGTGCGGCTGATGAAGGCGCGCAACATGCTCGGTCGCGCCGAAGCGGTCGACGTGTGCCTGCCGAACGAGTCCGTGTCCGAGCAGCACGCCGAGATCCTGTTCGACGGCTCGACCTGGACGCTGCGCGACCGCGGGAGCACGAACGGCAGCTTCGTGGACAACACGCACCTGCGCGGCGGATCGCAGGAACTCGTGCGCCACTCCCTGATCGGCCTCGGCAACGTACGCGCGATCTTCCTGTTCAACGACCGCCGCGATCGAGGCGGCCAGCGTCGCCTCGAGGAACGCGCGATGAGGCTGCTGGTGCAGGCCGGGCGCCTGCAGGCGGACGCCGCCCGTGAAGCGATCCGCGTCGCACGCGCCGACGAAGGGCAGTCGATCGCCGAACTGCTGCTGATGGACACGCCGCTGTCGCCGGCGGAGTGGGCCACCGCGGTCCACACCGCGCGCACGCAGCGCAGCTTCCTCGACGTGATCCGGCCGATGCTCGAGCGCTTCCGCCGCAACCGTCGCGCGGCGCCGAAGAAGCCATGAACACCGGCATCTGGCGGTCGCGCTTCGCCGTCGGCGCGGCCGGCATCGCGGTGGTCGTGCTGGGCTGGCACGCCGCTTCCGGCCACACGTTCGGCAGCCGCGACACCGGCAACACCTTGTTCCTGCTGTCGACCGGCTGGCTGGCGGCGATCGCGTTCGTGCTGCTCGCCGCGTACGCGATCCGCCGCGCGGCGCACCGGCTGCGCCTCAGCCCCGAGTTCGCCTGGAAGGCGAAGCTGCCGAACCTCGAGCGCGCGCAGTCGGAGCTGATGGAGCTGCACAACCGCGTGCAGCGCCGTGAAGTCACAGGCGCCGCCGCCGCACGCAAGGAAGCGGACCGCATCCTGCGACGCGCCGACGTGCACCGAGTGTTGTCCGTCGTCGTCGAACCCGATCCGGCGGCGCTCGGGCTCGTCCGGGTGCGCACGGCGCCGAAGGAGCCGCTCGGCCGCCTGGCGCTCTGGCTGCAGGGCCACGTCTGGCTCGGCCTCGTCGCGGCGCTCCTCGTGATCTGCCACGGCGGGCTGCGGACCGGTTCGACCATGGGCCTCCTGCTGAACGCGCTGTCGTTCGCGGTGATCGGCAGCGGCGTGCTCGGCGCGCTGCTGTGGACCTTCGCACCGACGTGGCTCACGCGCGCCGAGCGCGAGCTGTCGATCGAGAAGGCGTTCGCGCTCCGCGAGCACTACGACCGCAAGGTGGCCGCGGTGGCGGCCGAACTGCGCACGGCCACCGCGACCTCCGCGGCATCGACGCTGCGCGCCGATCTCTTCGTGCTCACGGGGCAGCGCGAGCTGGTGCAGCGAGAACTGCGCCGTCTCTCGGTGTACCGCGAGATGCTGCGCTTCTGGCGCATCCTGCACGTCCCCTGCTCGGTGCTGCTGCTCGCGCTGGTGATCGTGCACGTCCTCGGTGTCACCCGGTACTGATCCGCGATGAGCCTCCGCACCGATCCCGTCGACGACCTGCTCGCCACGCCCCTCTTCGCGGACGTCGACAAGAAGCTGCTCGAAGGCGTGCGCAAGGAAGCCGCGATGACGGCCGGCACGTTCGAATGGCCGGCCGGAGCCGCGCGGCGGACGGGGTTCGTGCGCATCGTCGAAGCCGAAGCCGGCAGCGCTCTCGTCGGCCAGGGCGATCTCACG
This sequence comes from Planctomycetota bacterium, assembly GCA_016794565.1. GTDB lineage: Bacteria > Planctomycetota > UBA1135 > UBA1135 > UBA2386 > JAEUHQ01. The sequence continues at coordinate 15,086 of JAEUHQ010000070.1, forward strand.
ACGGAACTGATCGTCGTGCTGTCGGGGCGCGTCGAAGCGGTGCAGGCGCGCGGCGGCCGCCCGCCGTTCACGCATCGCACGTACGGCAAGGGCGAGTGGTTCGGCGAAGTGAGCGCGCATTCGAACCACCCGGCGCTGTGCACGTACCGCGCGCTCGAACCCGTCGTCGCCGTCGCCATCGAGGCGCGCCTGTTCGCGCGGCTCTACGCCGAGGACGAGGAGTGGAAGAACCGCATCGACGCCGGATACCGCGACAATCTCGGCCTGCATCTGCGGGCCTCGAGCCTTTGCCGCGACCTCGACGACGTGGCGATCGAGACGCTGCAGAAGGGCGCCGAACTGCGCACCGTCGACGAAGGAGATGTCGTCGCAGCGAAGGGCGATCCGGCCGACACGGTGTTCCTGGTTCGCGCCGGCGCCGTCGCGGCGCACGCCGGACCGGCCAGCGCACCAGGCGAACGCGTGCTGGCGTTCTACAAAGGCAACGCGACGTTCGGCGAACACGCGATCGTCGCGGACGGCGCGAAGTGGCCGGCGACCTACAAGGCGCTGACGCGCACCGCGCTCGTCGCGATCTCACAGAAGCAGTGGGCCAGACTGCTGCCCGGCGCGCAGCAGGACCTCCGGCGCGCCGCGAACCGCCTGGTCTCCGCCGCCGACGTCGACGCCGCGCTGCACGGAGCGCCGGCGGACGTCGGCAAGAACCTGCTCGACGAACTGTTCGTGATGGTCGAGCGCGAGTCGGTCAAGGGCGGCCGGGCGCTCGTGATCGACAAGACGAAGTGCGTGCGCTGCAACATGTGCGTCGAGTCGTGCGTCGCGGTGCACGACGACCACGTGCCGCGCCTCAGCAAGGTCGGGCCGAAGGTCGCGGCGGACCAGGTGCTCGTCACCGCGTGCTACCACTGCGAAGTGCCGCAGTGCATGCTGTCATGCGACTACGCGGCGATCCGTCGCGACCCGCAGGGCCGCATCCGCTTCGAGTACGACAACTGCGTCGGCTGTGCCGGCTGCATCGACGGCTGTCCCTACGGCGTGATCCGCCTGGTCGAACCCGCGCCCCCGCCAGCGCCGCCGGCTTCGTTCCTCCAGAGCCTCCCGTGGGTCGGCAGGTTGTTCGGCGCGCCGACCGCACCGCCCGCAGCGCCGGCGCTGCCCGAAGGCGAGAAGGCGCGCACGGCGGGCGCGGGCGGGAAGATGACGCCGGTCGCCGGCAAGACCATCAAGTGCGACCTCTGCGCCGGCCTGCCCTTCGAGGCCTGCGTCTACAACTGCCCCACGACCGCGATCCTGCGCAAGCAGCCGCAGAGCCTGTTCGACGCACGCGGAGGCTCGCAATGACCGCGAAGAGCCGCATCGTCGTGGAGAGCAACGGCACCGTGGTGTGCACGGCCGAACAGGAACTGACGATCGGCACGCGCACCGGCTGCGACATCGTCGTCGAGGACGCAGTGATGGCGGACCGCCACTGCCGCATCCAGTTCGACGGCACGTTCCATCTGCGCGACCTCGGCTCGGTGACCGGCACGTGGCTGAACGGCCGCCGCGCCCCGGCCTTCGCCGAACTCACCGACGGCTGCGAGATCGTGATCGGCACCTGCCGCCTCGTGGCGAAGATCGCGCAGCAGGGCGGCGTCGCGTCACTCACCCTGGAACTGCAACGCGGCGCGTTCTGGTGGACGAAGCCCGGCAAGGGCGTGTTCGACAACGACCCGGACGCCATGGTGCGCTCCGAGGTCGGGTTCGGTCGCTACCCGCTGCTGCACCTCCTGAACCGCACGGCCGCCGTCGCGGCGCTCGTACTGCTCGTCGCCGCGGTTCTGTTCGCCAGCGTGTTCGAACCACTCGTCGAAGCCGGCCCGCTCGCGCCGCCCCACCGGTACGTGCGCGATCTCGCCGCGAACACGACCGGGGTCCACGCGCGCGTCGCGAAGTGCGCGCAGATCGCGAAGGAGCAGGGTTGCGCGGCATGCCACGAACGCGGCAACGGCACACCGATGCAGAGGTGCATGCAGTGCCACGACGATCTGCAGATCGAGCCGACGCGACGCCACCCGTTCCTCGGTGACGGCACGCTCGGCGCGCTGCCCGGTGTGGACACCGGAGCCGGCTTCTGCAGCATCTGCCACCGCGACCACGAGGGTTCGTCGTTCCTGAAAGCCGAGAGCGCCGCCCTCGTCGGCAAGTGCGAGGCATGCCACGGCGACGTCGATCGCAACGCGCTGATCGGCAAGGCGCCGCTGGCGAGCCCTGCGCCGCGCACGCGACCTCATTCGTCGATCCGGTTCCCGCACGATCGCCACACGAACGGCATGCGATGCGACGTCTGCCATCGGCCGGATGCGGAACTTCTCGCAGCGCGAGCGCGCGGCGCGACCGACGACCCGGACCGCAACGACTTCGCCGAGGTGCCGTTCACGGTGTGCGCGACGTGCCACGTCGAAGGCAGCGCCCCGGCAGCCGGCATCACCGCGGACGAACAGGCGGAGTGGCGCCGGAAGACGAAGGACGCGCAGTGGTCCGTTCGCTGGCACGGCACCGACGAAGACGGCAAGGGCTGCGCGCTCTGCCACGCACCCACCGAGCGCGCCGGAGCCCGGGTCTTCGGCCCGGATCTGCTGACCGTCGAACGGCCGAGCGACACCGTCGACGAGTACGCCGCGCAGCGCGCGACGTACGTCGCGGGCCGGCGCATGCACGACGACGAGTTCCACGCGCACGCCGCCGGCAAGCAGTGCGTCGAGTGCCACGTGCGCGGCTCGCTCGCCCCCGGCGCCGCTCCTCGCGCGGCAACGTTCTGGCACGCTCTGCACCTCGCCGGCACGTCGCTCGTGCCGCCCGCTGGCAACGGGGGCGCCGTGAGCCGCGATGCGAAGGCCGGCTGCGTCTCGTGCCACCACGACCGGAAGCAGGCGAAGGCGCTGCGTTCCGCCGCGGAAGGTGCGTTCGCGTGGGGCGCCGACGAAGCCGCGCAGACGGCCTGCAAGGAGTGCCACCACGACGGCGGCAAGGGCAACGCGATGCGCGCGACCGATCACTCCGTGCCCGCCGAACGCCGCCGCCGCGCAATCGCGTTCCCGCACGACGCCCACGTCGGCAGCTCGAAGTTCGGCGCACCGGGCACCGCGCTCGCGGAGGGCTGCTTCTCGTGCCACGAGTTCGCGACACCCAGCGGCGACACGCTCGTACACGCCGTGCCGCGCGTGAAGGAACGCGCGGCGGACTGCACCCAGTGCCACGCCGGCCACGACAACGTCGGCGGCGGCAGCTGCCAGCAGTGCCACCCGAAGGCGCCCGGAGTCGCAGACTCGTTCGCGCTCGCGGCCAGGGTCGCCGAAGCGGCCCTGCCAACGCGTTCGTGGCCCGCTTCGAACGGCTTCTCGCACGCGTCGCCCGGCCACACCGGCACCGACCTCGAGGGCAAGACGATCACCTGCACCGTCTGCCACGACGAAGCTGCAACCGCCGCGGCGAAGACCCTCGCCGACACCCCGGTGCCGGACGAAGGCCGCGGCATGTGCCGCGCGTGCCACGTGCAGCGACAGTTCCACTGGCGCTGAGCCCGCGCGCCGGGCCGGCAGTTGTCGCACGAGGCACGGCCCGCTACCCTCCCGACCGCGGCGCGGCGTGCATCACGCTGCCGCCAGCGCGGAAGAAGGTCCGCGAGGAAGAAGGGAATGAGCAGCGACGACCGCTCGGGTGACGGAGACAGCACGGTTCTGGATGGTCTCGACATTCCGGGGATCCCGGTCTCGGCGCCGCGCTGCGCGGCACTCGTCGCCGCTACGAGCACTGCGTTCTTCGTTCTCTGGTGCCTTGCGATGTGGCTCCGTTCGGTGCCCGCGGGGAGGTCAGCAGGGATCGTGCTGATGCTCGCTCTCGCGCTGTTCGGCCCCACGCTGGTCGTGGTCGCCCACTACCGCTGGCAGCCGCGGCGCCCGGCGAGCGCCGCGCTGGCGCTCGGCACGGGAGTCGTGTCGCTGTTGCTCGCGTTCGCGCTCGTCGCCGCCATCGGTTCGATGTCCTGACTCGCCGGCGCGGGTTGACGGGTCCGCCGACGCAGCGGGAAGCTCGGGCCATGCGCCATGCACGCGTCGGGAAGGGCTGCCTCGCCATGGGGTGCGTCGGTTCGCTCCTCGCCGGTCAAACGATGGTCACCGGTGCGTTCGTCCCTGGACCTGGAGTCCGGATCGGGGACGTCACCGGCGACGGCCGGCCTTCCCTCGTCACGCGCGGACCCTGCGGTCTCGGCAGAACCGCCTTCTTCGACATGCGTGGCGGCCTGCCGAGCGGCCTCACCCCGCGGATATTCGGCGTCAGCCGTCGGTCTTGCCGCTCGGCTGGATCTTCACCGGCCCCTTCACGCGCGACTGGCAGGCGAGGCGGCACTTCGACTCGTCGAGGCGACCGCCGAGCTTCTTGTTCGACTTCTTGATCGTGTTCTTCTCCTTCGAGGTGGCCTCTTCGATGTTGGCCATGCCTTCGAGGACCGTCACGACGCACTTGCCGCAGCTGCCGCCGGTGTCGCACGGATCGTTCTGATCCCAGCATTCCCACAGCGTCTGGGTCTTGCCGCCGATGCTGCCCGAGTCGTCGGTCGCTGCCCCCGCCTCGGCGAGCCAGCTGAGCATCGGCTTGTCCGGGCCTGCCGGAACGCGCGTGCCGTCCGCCAGCACGATGACCGGCTCGCCGGTGGGCGCCGCTGCCGGCGCGGGCTGGGCCGCGGGCGCCGCCGCGGCGGCGACGGGCGCCGTGGGGCGCTTCTGCGCGACCATGGTCTGCTCGGCCGCCGCCGGTGGCTTCTGTACCGTGGCCGTGCCCCCGCCGACGGGCATCGCGACGTCGCTCTTCATGTCGACGAAGCGGAAGCGCTGCTCGCCCATCCACACCTCGTCGCCTTCGTTGAGGCGCATCGAACCACGCAGCTCGAGGAACGTCCCATTGCGGCTCTGGTCGCGCAGACGCACGACGCCGCCGGCATCGCTGACCGAGAAGTGCGAGCGCGACAACGCGAAGTCGCGTGGATCGAGATCGTCGCGACCCAGCGTGCGCTCTTCGCGCGCCACCGGCACCGACTTCGCGACGTTGCCCTTGCCGTCGAGGCGCGACAGCGTGACCTTGCCGTCGACCAGGTCGACGCGCAGACGCTGGCGACCGGCGACGACGATCGCACCGGGTTGCACCGTGCGTTCCGAGTTGAAGCGCACGTAGCAGTCGCCGCCGTACGGCACGTTCGTGACGTAGCACTCTTCCCCATCGACGCGGAACGCGGCGTGCTGCTCGAGCAGCAGCGCGTCGTTGCCGATCACCACGCGACCCGTCGTGCGGCCGACCACGGAGTCGCCGACGGGGAACAGATGCTCGGTCTTCGCCGCACCTTCGCCGGGGCCGATGTGCACGAACGCTGCGCCCATCGTCGGCTCGAGCACGGGCTCCGGCTCGGCGCGTTCGACGCGAACGTGGGTGCCCGTGCGACTGGTCGCCGCGAGCTTCTGGTCCTTCGCGACGATCTGTTCGCGAATGGCTTCGTCGGACGCGCCGCGCGTCAGGCGCTGATGGATCGTCTCCGCGGCACGAACGCCGTCGACGATGGCGGTCTTGAAGCAGCCCGGGTGCTCCTTGACCGTCGACTGCAGGGCTTCGGGACGGAAGTCGTTCGTCTCGATGAACGCCGGGTCGAGCACGCTGCCGCCGAGGAAGATGCCCGGCACCTGCGTCTCGCGCAGAGCCGACACGGCGAGTCGTTTCTTCGCCGGCGCGTCGGCAGCCGCGAATTCCTTGATGCCCATCGACGACAGCAGCTCCACCGGGCGCTCCGAGCCGATGAACGCGAGCACCTTGTTCTTCTCGAACTCGTAGCAGACGAGCTCGGGTGGCTGGTTCTGCTGCTCGACACGCCGCGTCTTCACCGCGACGAACTCCTTGCCGCGCTCGTCGCGGAACACCGCGAGCGGCTCGCTGAGCGGCAAGTAGCGGATGTTGCCCTGCATCCACGACTCGTAGAAGCGGGACGCGAGCGCCTTGCCTTGCGCGACCTTCGGCATGCTTCGGCCGCGGTAGCACCAGAAGACGTCGGACGCGTCCTTCGCCTCGATCTTCGCCGCGGCGATCGTGACGACTGCTTCCGCCGCGGACATGCCACCGCCGATCACGCATGCCGGCGCACCGACGTATTCGGCGCTGTTGCCGAGTTTGTAGCGGATGCCGCGCCCGTCACCCATGAGGCGCACCTTCGCGGCCGATCCGCTGCCGAGCGCGAGCAGGATCGACTTCGTGTGCACCTTCGACTTCTGCTGGTTCTGCAGCTCGATGCACTCGGCCACGAGCACTCCGTTCGGCAGCTTCTCGCAGCCGCCGATCTCGACGCCGTTGCGGTAGGCGACCTTGTTGTCGTCGTAGACCGCGAGCCACTTCGCGTAGAGCTGGTCCGCCGATGTCTGGTCCTGGAACGCGAACTGCGAGACGAGCTTGCCGCCCGGCGGCCATGGCAGATCGGCGCATTCGCCGTAGTCCGAGTCGACCTTCTTCGGCGGCGAGTGTTCGGCCCAGTCGCGCAGGATGCTGAGCACGGACTCACGGTCGATCACGAGGACCGACATCCCGAGTTCGGTCGCGCGCCACGCCGCGGCCGTTCCCGCGGGTCCGGCGCCCACAACCAGCAGATCGAGAGGAGAGGACGGGCTTTCACCATTCATGCCGAGGAGCCTTGCAGCGGGCAGCGAGGGACGCGCGCGATGCTAGCGAGGCCTCCGGAGCGGTGCCACGACGCGTCGGCTCACGAACGCACGCACCGGGAACGGCGCACTCACCGATCCGGATGATCGGCGGGCAGCAGGTCCTGCAGGGCGGCATTGCGGAACAACGAGGGCAGCGGCGGAATCGACTCCACCATCGCGGCCGTCGCCTTCGTCTCGTGAACCGCCTGCTCGAACCATCCGCGCGCACCGGCCACGTCCTCGTCGCGGAGGCACACGTCGGCCAGGCGGAGAAGCACGATCGCCAGCACCTGCCGGCCCGAAGGCGTGGCCGCAGCCACGGCCCGGCAGACCGGCAACGCCTCCTCCCAGATCGCGATCGCCTCCTCGCTCCCTCGGCAGGAGAGGTAGGTCGTTCCGCGATTCGCCGCAGTCTGCGCCGCCGTGAACAGCCGCGGCAGGTCGTCGGGCTTCGCCTCGAGGAGCGTCTTCGCCATCGCCGCCGCGCGATCGACGCGGCGCATCGCCTCGGCGGGGTCACCGTCGCGCAACACGAAGTCCGCGCTCTGCATCAGGATGTCGATGCGATTGCCGGCAGCGACCGGACTGTCGAGAGCCTCGATCGACGCGATCGCGCGATCACACAGCGTACGAGCGCTCGTGTAGTCGCCGGCTCCGGCGAGGGCGTTCGCGTGGGTGGCCATCGCCACGGCGCGGTTGCTCCTGGTCTGCGCGTCGCCCGGCGCGATCGCGAGTGCCTGGGCGAACACCTGGTCGGCCCGTTCGTGGTCCGCGAGCGCACCCGCGACGTCCCCGGCACCGAAACGATGGCCCGCGCGTTCGGCGATGGTGACCGCGAGCTGGCCGGCGAACTCAGCGGACTCCGGCGCCAGCTGCACGGCGCGAGCCATGAGTTCGACGCTGCGATCGAGGTCCGCTCCGGCGCCGGCGGCATTGCCCAGGATGCGACGGTTGGTCGCTCGCGTACCGAGCACGCGCGCCAGGCGCACGCTGCACGACACGAAGTCCGGGTCGGCGGCGGTCATGCGCTCGTACTCGGCGCAGATGCGGTCGAGCCACGGCTCCGCCTTCTCCCACTGCCGCCGCTGGTGCGCGACGAGGGCGAGACGCTCGAGCGCGTCGCGGTGATCCTCCGCCAAGTGCGGATGCGGGGTGACACCCTCGATCCGCGTCTCGCTCTCGACCACGGCCCGCTCGAAGTACGAGAGGGCCTTCGCCGTGTCCCCCGCATTCGCGAACACGATGCCCCTGTTCGTGTTCAACCTCGTCCGGAAGACCTGTCGCAGCGAGGCAGGAAGGCGACCCACCGCGTCCGCCGGGTCGGCGAGGCGGCGATCGAGGTCCTCGAGCAGTCCGTGCGCCTCGGTCTTGTCCTCGCGCTCGCCGAGGTCGACCGCGAGCGCGAGGCGGGCCTCCACGGCGCTCGCGACGTCGGCCTCGGCACCGGTCTCCCGCGCCACTCGCTCGGACAGATCCATCGCACGACGCCGTGCGGTCGCAGCCTGCTCCTTGTCACCGAGCGGCACGAGCGTGTCCGCCAGACCATCGTGCGCGCTCGCGAGGAGTCGCAGGAGCGCACGATCACCCGGCGCCTGCGCCACGAGTTCGTCGAGCGTCGCCACCGCGCTCCTCAGGACCGGCACCGCGCTCGCGAGGTCCCCGAGCTCGGCCTGCAACGCCCCGCGGCGCATCTGGGCGCGCGCCCGGTCGGCACGAACGCGATTGCCGCTCGCCTCGGTCGCGGCGGCGAGCAGGCGCTGATGGAACGCCACGGCGTCCTGGAGCAGCCGCTGCCGCAACTTCGCCGTGCGCGGCACGTCGGCCAGCCGCGCCTCCGCGGTCCGAAGCAGCATCTGGTCGACCGCTTCGAGGGCCTGCTGCGACATGAACTCGGCGCGCTGCTGCTCGGCTCGTGTGTCGTCGAGGGCACGCTGGATGCGACCCGCCGCCTCGTTCTGCAGCCACGCGAAGACGAGCGGGCCGGGCACCAGCACGACGAACGCGACCGCGGCGGCCGCTGCGCGCCAAGGGTTCCGCAGGATCCACCGGCGCGCACGCAGTGCGGGACCGGGGCGCCGCGCTCGCACCGTTCGCTGTTCGAGGAACGCGCGCAGGTCTTCGACCAGCAGCGCGGCCGAGCCGTAGCGACGCGCCGGGTCGGGGTCCATCGCGACGAGACACACGGCCTCGGCGTCCGGGTGCACCGTCGCATTGCGCCTCGACGGTGACTCGACGCGTCCGGCGAGGATCCGTTCGCGCGTGCCCGAATCGCCGCCGCCGTGCGGCAGGGTGAGGGTCAGCAGTTCGTACAGCGTGACGCCCAACGCGTAGACGTCGGTGCGTTCGTCGATGGCCGACGTGTCGCCGCGCACCTGCTCGGGCGCCATGTACGGCAGGGAACCCATCGTCGCTCCGGATCGCGTGATGCGCTGCTCGCCTTCTGCCGACGCGAGCCCGAAGTCGATCACACGCACGCGTCCCGACGCCGTCAGCAGCAGGTTGCTCGGCTTCACGTCGCGATGCAGCACTCCGTTGGAGTGCGCGTGCTGCAACGCGACCGCGGCATCGAGCAGGAGCCGGCAACACACGGATGTCCACGAACCGTGGAAACACGGAGCGTCGTCGACCGCGTCGAGCTCGCCCTTGTCGCTCATCGCGCGCTGCAGCGCGGCGCGCAGGCTCGGACCGTCGAGCGCGGCAGGGGCGGTGCCGGCGAGCTGCGCGAGGACCTCCGCCAGGCTCGCGCCCACCACGCGGTCCATCGCGTAGAACGGGATCCCCTCCGCTTCGCCGCACAGGAGGATCGGCACGATGCCGGGATGCGACAGCCGCGCGACTGCGAGCACTTCGCGGCGGAAGCGCTCGCGAGCGCCACCGAAGAAGAGCTGCTCGGGATGCACGAGCTTGAGCGCGACCTCGCGCTGGAGCGAGGTCTGCTCGGCCAGATAGACGACACCCATCCCGCCGCGGCCGATCTGGCGAAGCAGCCGGAACTCGCCGAGCCGCTCGGGCATCGGCGGCGGTTCGCGCGGCGGCTGCAGGATGCCCAGCGCCGCGAGCTGCGCGAGACGTTCGCGCAACGACGGCTCGAGGTCCGGGTGCGCGGCCAGCAGGGTGTCGACGGCGGCCCGGTCGCCTGCCTCGAGCAGGAGAATGCAGCGCTCCAGCAGGGATTCGGCCGACGGGGACGGGAGGTGCTGCATTCGCGACGCCGGGACGGGCGGTCCGGCGGGCGCCGGAGGATACCCGGCACCCGGCCCGCCGCAGGAGCGCCGGCCGGCAGACCGGGCGGTCGCCCGACCCGGGAAAGTTTTTTCCGGGTCCCTGTCGCAGGCGCTGCGGGCCGTTCGTCTGCTCGCCATTCCAGCCGGCGAACCCCGGCGCATCCCCGACCCAGACGAGACATGCCGAAGTACCTCCTCATCCTCCGCGGCGACGCAACCGCCGACTACAGCCAGTTCACCCCCGACGACTTCGCCAAGATCCTCGGCGAGTACGAAGCGTGGGGCGAGAAACTCACGAAGCAGGGCCGCCTCGACGGCGGCGGTCACAAGCTGCAGGACCAGGGCGGCAAGGTGATGATGCCGAAGGGCGGCAAGGTCACCGTGAAGGACGGTCCGTACATCGAGACGAAGGAAGTCGTCGGCGGCATCTACCTCGTCAAGGCGGACAACTACGACCACGCGGTCAGGCTCTGCGAGGGCCACCCGAACTTCCGCTTCGGGAGCATCGAGATCCGCGAGGTCGACATGATGGGCCAACCCGAGGACTGAGAGGACCAGCCGCGAGTGACCGCGCCCCTTCCCGGCATCGTCGACGAGCTGTTCCGCCACCGCTACGGCCGCATGGTGGCGGGACTGTGCCGCGTGCTGGGGCCAGGTCGCCTCGACCTCGTCGAGGACGTCGTCCAGGAAGCGCTGATGCGCGCGCTGCGGGTGTGGCCCGCAGCCGGCGTCCCCGAGAATCCCGAAGCCTGGGTCCTCCGCACCGCGCGCAACCTCGCGGTCGACGCACTCCGCCGCCGCAAGACCGCGGATCGCATCGAGGACGAACTGCAGCGCTGGGCCGATCGGCGCGACGACGACGCGGACGAGGCGCCCGCGGTCGCCGACGACACGCTGCGACTGCTCTTCCTCTGTGCGCACCCGGCGGTGCCGCCCGACGCGCGCATCGCGCTGATGTTGAAGACGGTGTGCGGCTTCGGCGTGCCGGCGATCGCGCGGGCCCTCCTGCAGAAGGACGCGACGATCGCGCAGCGGCTCGTGCGCGCGAAGGCGAAGCTGCAGGGCGGCGACGTCGCGTTCGAGGTTCCAGCCGTGCACCAGCTCCGCGAACGGCTCGAGCTGGTGCTCGCCGTCGTCTATCTGACGTTCAACGAGGGCTACACGGCGCACGTGGGCGAACACCTCGTTCGCTCCGATCTCGTCGGCGAAGCGGTTCGCCTCGGCTCGCTGCTGCTCGACCTGCCCGAGACGACGACGAAGGAGGTGCACGCCCTGTTGTCGCTGATGCTGCTCCTCGGCGCACGCTGTCCCGCACGCACCGATCCGTACGGCGACCTGCTGACGCTCGCGGAGCAGGACCGTTCGCTGTGGGACCGGCGCTGGCTCGCGGCGGGGTTCCACCATCTGCGCGAGTCGATCGGCGGCGACGTGATGACGCCGTTCCACTGCGAAGCGGCGATCGCGTCGGTGCACGCCGCCGCGGCGACCTACGACGCGACGGATTGGCCGCGCATCCTGCGCGAGTACGACCGGCTGTTCTCGATCGCGCCGTCGCCCGTCGTGCGGTTGAACCGCGCCGTCGCCGTCGGCAAGGTGCACGGCTTGCCGGCCGGCATCGCCGAACTGCAGGCACTGCGCGCCGAGAAGGCCCTCGCCGACTACTTCCTGCTGCCGACGACGCTCGGCCATCTGCACTGGGCGAACGGCGATCGCGCCGCTGCCGAGACGCACTTCGCCGACGCGCTCGAACAGCCGTGCTCCGAGCCCGAGAACCGCCTGCTGCGGCGCCGCCTCGACTCCTGCCGCCGCGGCGAACCGCCGGCGCCGTGGTGAGGCGCGCCGTCGTTCAGAAGTCGACGGGAGCGCGGAAGGCGTTCAGGCCGTCGCCCTGGTGCAGCACGTGCTGCATGCGTCGCAGCGTCGGCGCACCAGCGAGGATCTCCGACAGGTGCACGTGCCGGTGCATCGGGAACGCCGCGCTCACTTCGTGCGCGTCGATGATCAGGTAGAGCAGTCCGCCCGGCCTCACGGCGCGGGCGAGCGTCTCGACGGTGCCGGCAGGATCCGGGACGTGCTCGATGACCGAGTCGGAGAACACCAGGTCCCAGGACCGCCCCTCCGGCAGCACGAGGCGCTCCGACGGCGTCAGGATCTGCTCGATGTCGGGCTGACCACAACGCGCGAAGTACCACTTCGCGAACTTCGCCGCCGGACCGTCGACATCGACGTACGTGACGCGCTTGCCCTCGTCGCGCAGCATCGAGCAGCAGAAGCCGAGGCCGCCGCCGAATTCCAGGACATCGTCGCCGTTGCCGACCATCCACGGCCAGTGGCCGTACTGCTGGTAGATCGCGCGGCGCCGGGCCTTCGTCTGGCTGCCGTACAGAAGGTCGAACAGGTACTCGGGGTTCGTCTCGTAGTAGACCCTCGCCTTCTCGGTCCAGTCTGCGCCCGGGCACTCGTTCCACGTGACGAGGTTGAAGCTGCCGAAGTTCTTCGCCGCCTGCGCGATCACCTCTTCGGGGATGCCCGTGTACTCCGAGTAGAGCTTGTAGGCGTGTTCGTCGACGACGAGCGTGCAGGTGGCCGGCATGTGTTTCGATCCTCGACAGCGCCTATCGGCGACCGGGGCCGGCGAACTGTGGCGCGAGGCGCACCGACACGAGGACTCGATCATGAGCACAGCCGAACGACTGCATCGAGAGGGCCGGGCCCTCGGTTGGAACGAAGGACGTGCACAAGGGCGGAGCGAAGCCCTGCTCCGACTGCTCGAGCGCCGGTTCGGCAGCGTCCCCGCCGAAGTGACGGAGCGCGTTCGTCGAGCGGATCTCGATCGGCTCGATCGATGGACCGACGGCATCCTCGACGCGGCGTCGTTGGCGGATCTGTTCGCGAACTGATCAGCCGTCGCGCGAGACGACTTCGGTCGCGACCACGACAGCAGCCGCGAGCAGGAAGACGACGACGCGCGCCACGCCGAGCCACCACCGCGTCGGCGGAACGTCGCCCTCGCCCCCCGAATACCACGCGATGCACAGCTCCATCGCGGCCGACCACGCGAGCCAGACCGCGACGGCCGCGAGCGTCCAGTCCAGCACGCGAGCGGTGCTCATTCGAGGCGCACGGTGCCCAGCAGATCGCCCGGGTCGCAGAAGTCGCCGAGCACTCGGCACAGCGACCTGACCAGGGGATCGGTGTAGCGGTCGTAGAAGCGCTGGTTGTGAGGGCCCACGCCGTGCTCGGCCGAGTAGCTGCCCTGGTAGCCGTTCACCGCGAGGTCGTAGATCGCCTCCTGCAGCGCGACGACGAGCGCTCTTCCGTCGGCGACGTCCTTCTCCTGCCACAGCAGGTTCAGATGGGTGCCACCGTCCCCCCAGTGGCCGTAGTCGCACAGGCGCACCCGCGAGTGCTTTTCCGCGAGCAGTTGCAGCACGTCGGCAGTGAACGCCGGCAGGCGTGAGCGCGGCACACTGACGTCGAATGCGAGCATCCTGCCCTCGCCGCGCAGGCTCTCGCTGATGTGGTGCCGCATCTGCCAGAACTCGTCGCCCTTGCCCACGAGAACGTCGGGCACGGCGTCGCCTGCTCGTTCGAGGAAGGCGCCGAGGCAGGCCTCGAGCACGTTCTCGAGGTGAAGAGCGTCGGCGGGGAGCGTCGACGACAGCTCCACCAGCACCGAGTAGGGCGGCAGCTGCGCGAACGGCCGCCGCAGGTTCGGCTGGTGCGTGAAGACCGGCCCGAGGGCGTTGGCACTCATGACTTCGAACGCGCTGAGCACGTCGCCGAGTTCGGCTTCGAGTGCGCGCAGGAGCTCGAGCACCGGCGCGCCGCCGGAGCACGCAACGAGCGCCGTCGCCCGCTGCCTCGGCACGGGCGCCACCTGCAGCACCGCGCGCGTGACGATGCCGAACACGCCCGTCGTCGCGACGAACGCCTGCTTCGCGTCGAAGCCGGTGTTGTTCTTGCGCAGCTTGTTCAGAAGCGACAGCACACGGCCGTCCCCGAGCACTACCTCGACGCCGAGCAGATTGTGCCGCACGTCGCCGTACTTGAGGAGCCGCGTCCCGCCGGTGTTCGTCGCGACCATGGCGCCGATCTGCGGATCGGCGCCGAGATCGACGGGGAACCAGAACCCGTGCGGCAGGAGCGCTTCGTTCAACTGGCTCAACAGAACGCCGCCGTCGACCACGACGGTCCGCCCTTCGGCGTCGACGTCGATCGTGCGGTTCAGGCGCTCGAGGCTCAGCACCACCATCGCTCCGCTCGCATCCGGTGTCGACGACGCGACGAGGCCGGAGTTCGCGCCCTGCGCGACGACCCGCGCACCGTGCCGCGCGCACAGGCGCAACGTCTCGGCGACCAGCGCGGTCGAATCGGGGCGAGCGATGCAGCGCGCGGTGCCCTTGCCGTAGCGCCAGCCCGTCTCGAAACGGGCGCGGTCCTCGGGATTCTCGAGCACACCGCGATCACCAAGGGCGCCGCGCAGCGCCTGCACCAGGGCATCCGTCATTGCGGCGAATCTACGGCTGTCCACTGCGGCGACGCCAGGACCGCGGCGTCGCACTCGTGAACTTCTTCCGCGTGACGTCGCGCGCTCGACCGCCTCACGCCTTCGACGTCATCTTGAAGATCGCCGTCGCGTTGCCGCTGTCGAAGCGGAGGTCGAGCACACCCGGCGCTTCCTCGTGACGCGTGATGAACTCGTGGAACGAGCCCGGCACGAGCTCGGTCTTCAGCGAGCCGTCGTCGGCGACGAAGAAGCGCTCGACCATCGTCGCCCGGAAGGCGGTCTGGCGGACGCGGCCACTCTTCGACACCTCGACCTCGGGCTTCACCGGTCGACCGGCGCGGCGCTGTTCGGCAGCAACGGCGTCGACGTCCTCGACGCGGTCGGTCGCGTGGTTGAAGGCGTTGCCTTCCGTCGCGATCCACGCCATCTCCTTCGATTCGCGCAGCAGGATCTCGTAGTCGGACCAGCGCGGCTCGCCGTGCTGGCGGTCGAAGCACGCGACGAGGTTCGGCAGGAGCCGCACGGCATCGGCGAAGCCCAGGCTGCCGTCGCAGGACAGCGCAGCAAGCATCGGCTCGGTCCACTTCGGCAGCGGATCGCGCGAACCGCCGACCACGCGCTGCACGGCGTGCTGGAACTCGACCGAGAAGCGCTCGGGGTGGAGTTCGCTGACGAAGAACTGCGCGATCGTCTCGGGCAGGTCCTTGTGCGTGTAGGCGCGGCCAGTCATGCCGAGGCGATCGAGCGGGTAGACGCCGCGGCACTCGAAACCGAGCGGCTCGAGGAGCCGGCGGAACGCGAGCTCACCGGCCGGCAGCGCTCCGCAGGGCGCCGCCACCGTGCGGAGGGCACCGTGATCGAACACGAGCCTCTTGCCGCGCCGCACGGACTCCGTCACGTACGCCGCCGCCATGGGCACCCGGCGGGTGACGTCCTCGAAGAGCAGCATGTTCAGCGCCTGCGCCAGCTCCGCCCGACTCACGAGGCTGGCGTGCGCCAGCAGCAGGCTCGGGTGCACGTCCATCGCCTCGAACAGACGCACGGTCCGCACCGTGCCGACGGTCCGTTCGAGCAGGGCCCAGAGGTTCGTTTCATGAAGATTCTGCATGGCTGTCGGGATTTGTCGGCTTCGGATCGGCCAGCAGCAGAGGCAGGCAATGCCCACTTGGCTAGGTCGAATGGCCAGCAATCTAACGATCTCATCGCTCGGGAGGAGTTCGCGCCGGCACGACTTCTCCTCATGACTTCATGCGGTATGTTCATGATGTGGCACGGACCCTCCCTGCAACTGGCGCCCTGCAGGCGTTCGAGTCGGCGGCCTTCCACCTGAGCATCACCCGCGCCGCCGCCGAACTGCACCTGACCCAGGGGGCGATCAGCCGCCAGATCCAGAATCTGGAGGAGCACCTCGGCGTCGACCTGTTCGTGCGCGAACGCCAGCGGATCCGCCTGTCGGCGGCGGGCGAGCGCTACCTGGTCCACGTGCGCGCCGCGTTCGATCGGCTCGAAGCCGCGGCCCTCGAACTGCGCACGCTGCAGCGCGGCGGCGGCGTGCTGCAGCTCGCGATCCTGCCGACGTACGGCACGAAGTGGCTGATCCCGCGATTCCCCTCGTTCGCGGCGGCGCACCCCGAGATCCAGGTGCACTTCACCACGAAGCTGCAGATGTTCGACTTCGCCGCGGAGGACATCGACGCCGCGATCCACTACGGCGAGAACAGCTGGCCCGGAGCCGCACTCGAAGCGCTCATGGACGAAGAAGTGCTGCTCGTCTGCAGTCCCGCGTATCGCGACGCGCACGACCTCTCGACGCCGGCGAAACTGCGCGCCGCGACGCTGCTGCAGATGTCGACGCGGCCCGGAGCGTTCGACGAGTGGTTCGCGGCAAGGGGAGTGACGGGCATCGACGGGCGCCGCGGCCCCCGGTTCGAACACCACGCGATGGTCCTGCAGGCGGCGATCGCCGGCCTCGGCGTCGCCGTGCTCCCGGCTTTCGCCGTCGAAGACGAACTGGCGTCGGGCACCGTGGTCGAAGCGTTCGCCGACACGCGGGTCCGCACGGGCAAGGGCTATTGGCTCGTCTACCCGGAGGGCCGGCGCGACCTGCCGGCGCTGCGTGCGTTCCGCGACTGGATCCTGCGCGCACACGGCCGCGACCCAGCGGCCACGACCTGACGCAGGCGGCGCCACCCGGATCAGAACGTCAGTGAGAAACCGAGGCTCCAGCCGCGCACGTCTTCGCCGAACAGCAGCGCGCCCGAGAGGCGCATCGTCTGCAGGATCGGCGATGGCGACTCGAGCGCGCAGCCGACTTCGTAGTAGTCGGTGAAGCCGAGCACGTCCTCGTCGTTGCCGAGATACCGCGTGTAGGCGACGCGCAGCTCCCAGAGGACCGGCCCGCCGGAGAACGAGAGGCCGGTCGGCGCTTCATAGGCCGAACTCACCACGAGGCGCTGGATGGTGTCTTCGAAGTCCTGCGCTGCGTCGGTGCTGTCGATTCCGTCGAATCGCCGAACGTCGTAACGAACGAGCGACGTCAACGACCGCAGCTCCGCGATGCGCAGTTCGTGTTCGAGACGCCCGGCGACCCCGTACGCGAGCGTCGTCGCGTGCCAGTCGAACAACACGCCGTCGAGCAGCGCCTCCGTCTGCGCAGCGCCCGGCCCGGACCACAGCGCGTCGTTCTCGACGTAGGACAACGACACGTCGACGACCGGCCCGGCGTGGAAACCGGAGCCGAAGTCGAAGCGAGGGCCGGCCCCGACGAACCCCGACACGCCCTCCCACCGAGTGCGAAGGCCCGCCTCCAGCCCCGGCAGCCCGCCGCCCCAGACGTCGTCCGTCGCGGAACGCGAGACGAAGTAGCCGATCCCCGCTTCGAGATGCAGCTCGGACCGTCCGTCGCCGAGCGGCACGTTGCGCCGCCACGGCAGCTTCCAGGTGTCGACGTCGAGATCGGGACCAGGGGTGATCGTGAGGCGGCCGGCGGAGACGTCGTCGTTCTCGCTGAGATCGACGAGTCCGGCGACGAGCGTCGTGAGGTGCGCGGCCCCGGCGGCCTCGCGCACCCGCTCGCGCAACTCGTCGATCGTCTGGGCGTCGAGCGCAGTCACCGCGCACGCGCCGACGAGCAGCGCTGCCGCGAGGGACCGGAACGAGCGCGAAACACCTTCGAGGCACGTGGACACGGCCGGAACTCTACCGACGTGCCTCGACGGAGCTTCACGACCGTGTTCTCATCCTCCGGCCATGATGCACGAGGTTCGCAGCATCCCGCCGGCGCCGCGACGCATCCGGATGCGCCCGGTGTTCGCGCATCGCTGGCCGCTGCTGGCGATCGGCGCGATGGCGATCGTCTCCGGGTGCTTGCTCGCATGGCTGATGTTCCTGCAATCGGGCGGCAAGCCGAGCGATCAAGACCGGCTCGAACGCGGCCCGACGCGCACGGTCGCCGGGCACGTCGTCGCCGTCGAGAAGATCGATGGCCACGTGCGGCAGCAGGTGCGCTACCACTTCGACT
Source organism: Planctomycetota bacterium (assembly GCA_016794565.1). Taxonomy (GTDB): domain Bacteria; phylum Planctomycetota; class UBA1135; order UBA1135; family UBA2386; genus JAEUHQ01. The sequence continues at coordinate 33,056 of JAEUHQ010000070.1, forward strand.
GGGACGGCGTGCGACACGACGGCTCGTCGTCCGCGCCCGCCGGCACGATCGCCGCCGGTGACGACATCGAAGTCGTCGTGCTCGAGGAGCAGCCCGGCATCAACGCGGCGAAGGGCACCGTGATCTTCGTCGATCGTGGCTGGCTTCGGCCCCGCTTCTGGCTCGGCATCCTGGCGGTGCCCGGCGCCCTGCTCCTGCTCGGCTGGCTCGCGGGCTCGTTCCAGCTCCGACAAGTGCTCGTGCACGGCGACGCGGCGGTCGGACGCGTCACTGCGATTTCGACCGTCCGCTTCGTGCTGCCCGAGATGCTGCGCGTGCGCTACGAGTTCCGCGACCACCGCGCCGTCGTGCGCGCCGGCTCGCACTGGGTGCGGCTCCACGGCGACCTCGGCGACCGGCTGGCGCGCCAGATGCGCAGCGGCCGTTTCGAGGCGATGCCGGTGCTGCACGACCGCCGCCTGCCGCAGTGGAACCGCCTCATCCTGCCGCAGGACTTCCTGCCGAACGCCGCGGCGCCGACCGTGCCCGCGAACGGCAACGCGTGATCGTGCCCCACGAACGTGGCAGTGACGCGTTGACGCAGCCGGCGTCGCTCGGCAACCTGCGGCGCGGCGCCGAATCCGCGCGCGGCACCGCATGACCGAAGACACCGGAGCGACCGTGCGCGATCTGCTCGGACCAGAGGGCCCGATCGCGCGGCGCCTGCCCGACTTCGAGCCGCGGCCACAACAGGTTCAGATGGCGATCGCGATCGAGCGCGCGTTCGCCGAACGCCGCCACTTGATCGCGGAAGCCGGCACCGGAACGGGGAAGTCGTTCGCGTACCTGCTGCCGGCCGCACTCCACGCCGACCGCCATCAGGGCGAGGGGCCGGTCGTCGTCTCGACGCGCACGATCGCGCTGCAGGAACAGCTCGAACAGAAGGACCTTCCGTTCCTGCACGCGGTGCTCCCGTTCGAGTGGTCGTCGGTCACGGCGATCGGACGCAACAACTACCTCTGCCTGCGCCGCATGCACCTCGCGGAGCGCGAGCAGCACCTCTTCGAGGATCCCGAGCGACACGACCAGCTGCGCCGCATCGTCGACTGGTCCCTGCGCACGAACGACGGGACGCGACTCGGCCTCGACTTCCCCCCGCTGCCCGAAGTCTGGGAGGAGGTGCAGGCCGAACACGGCAACTGCCTCCAGCGAGCGTGCAAACACTTCGACCACTGCCACTGGCAGAGGGCGCGGCGCCGCATGCAGAGCGCGCAGGTCCTCGTCGTGAACCACGCGCTCTACTTCGCGGATCTCGCGCTGCGCATCGCCGGCGCGTCGTACCTGCCGCCGCACCGCGTCGTGATCTTCGACGAAGCGCACCACCTCGAACGCACCGCGACGGAGAGTCTCGGTCTGCGCGTCGGACCTCGGACCATCGGCTGGCATCTGCGCCGTCTGCACGGGCGCCGCAGCGAACGCAGCCTCCTGTCGCGACACGGCACTCCGGCGGCGCGCGTGCTGTGGGAAGAGGCGCACCACCACAACGAAGCATTCTTCGCTCAGCTCGCCGAGCGCCTGACGCGCACCGACGGCCGCGAGGGAGTGCCCCTGCGCGACGAGTCGATCGAAGAGCCCCTCACGCCGGTGCTGCGCGCTCTGTCGACCGAAGTCGCGACCTCCGCCGTGCGCACGGAGGAGATGGACGCGCGGATGGAACTGCAGGCCCGCGCCAACGGACTCGACGCGCTCTGTGCGATGCTGCGTTCGCTCTGCGTGCACAATCCGGAGGCCGGCACGCCGCTCGTGCGCTGGGTCGAGCCCACGCGTCACGGCGCCCAGCTCTGCGGCGCGCCGCTCGACGTCAGCCAGGCGCTGCGCCAGCACCTGTTCACGAACGGGCCGACCACCGTCCTGACGAGCGCGACGGTCGGCACCGGCGACGACCCGTCGTTCGGTTGGTTGCGACGCCAGCTCGGCATCGACGAGGCGGACACGCTCCGGCTCGGTTCGCCGTTCGACTACGACCGCGCGGTCGACCTCGTGATCGAGGAGGCGATGCCCGACCCGTCGCAGCAGGCGACCGCGTTCCGCAACGAGGTCGCGGAGCGCGCCCTGCGTCACCTGGTCGCGAACGGCGGCCGCGGCCTCGTGCTGTGCACGTCGTGGGATCTCGTGCGGTCGCTCGCCGCCGCACTGCGAGCCCCCCTCGCCGAGCACGACATCGACCTGCTCGTGCAGGGCGAAGCGCCCCTCGCCCGCCTGCTCGCGCAGAAGCGTGAGCAGGCGACGTCGGTGCTGCTCGGCACCGACAGCCTGTGGGAAGGCATCGACGTCCGCGGCGACGCACTCACGCTCGTGATCGTGACGAAGCTGCCGTTCGCCAGTCCAGGCCACCCGCTCGTCCAGGCGCGCATGCAGGCACTGCGCGCACAGGGCCGCGATCCGTTCGCCGACCACTCGCTCCCCGAGGCGATCCTCAAGTTCCGCCAAGGGTTCGGCCGTCTGATCCGCAGCAGCCAGGACCGCGGCAAGGTCGTCGTGATGGATCCGCGAGTGCGGACGAAGGCCTACGGGCGCCGATTCCTCGGCGCGCTGCCGTTCTCTCGTGAGGACGTCGGACGCGAGGACTTCACAGCAGAGTGACCAGGATCATGTCGCTGAGCGTGAAGTCGAACGGCACAGCACAGCCGTTCGGCGCGAAGACGTCCATGCCCTGCGCGCCCCACGACGTGCCGATCAGAGTCGTGTCCTGCGGCACGTAGACGGACAGGGTCGCGATCGTCAGGAAGATGAACGCGTTCGGATCCACACCGAGCACGCAGGTGCCGCAGAGCGCCGCTGGCGCCGCGAGGTCGTCGCCGAACATCACGACGGGGATGCCGGATGCGTTGCCGACGTCGATCTGGAACACGCTGCCGAGCGCCGGGAGCCCGGACGGAGTGATCGTCAGCGAACCGCAGCCGAACGACTGCAGCGCGAAGTACGACGTCCGCCCCGCGGCGAGATGTCCGGCCCAGAAGGCGCCGTGCACCGAAGAGAGTCCGGTCGCGTTCGACGTCTGGTCCCACGTCGCCATGTAGCGCGGCGTGAACGTGCCGCCGCTGCGCTCCGACGTGACGCGAACGTGGCCGTCGGGTCCGGAGTACGAACTCAGCGCGGCCGGCAGTTCGGTGTAGTTGAAGGCGCCAGCGTGCACGTGCACCGTCGCCAGGTTCGCCACGGTGTCCGTGCCCAGAATCGCCGGATCCTCGGTGAAGCCGATGGTGAAGCGGTAGCCATCGGTGTCGACGCACGGGTCGTACTGGTCGCCGATCGGGTCCGTGAGAAGCAGGTCGCTCATGTTCACGGGGCCGGAGAGCGACGTCGTGCCGGTGAAGACCTGCGCGATGACGTCCTCGTTCTGCGGCGCCGCGATGCTGCCCGGGATCGTGCGCTGGTAGACGACGACGAAGCACTCGTTGCCCTCGATCGGATCGGTGATCGAACTGACTTCGGGGTTCGTCTCCTTCGCCGGCGAACTGTCGATCGGGAACGACGTCGTGATGACGTTGCCGTCGATGCCGAGGCGGGCCCCGAGAATGTCCGTGTTGGCGGCGAGGCTCTGCTTCTGCATCACCACCACCCACTCGCGGGTCGTGTAGGCTCCGACCCCGCACGACTTGCCGACGCGCACGCTGCTCACGCTCTGGAACGGCGCCGGGTTCTGCCAGACGCCGTTCGCCGCGAGGAGAGAGCCATCCGTGTGCACGATGTTGTACCAGTAGCCCGCACCGTTCGGCGCTTCCCACGTGACGCAGTAGTTGCCGGGCGCCGGCGGGCTGGGGTTCGGATCGCCACCGACGTCGGGGCTCCTGCCGGTGCCGAGGTTGCTGATCGAGAACTGCGGGCTCGTGGTCAGAGTGCCCGCGCCGTCCCACGTGAGCGTGCGACCGTCGATCGTGCGCGTGTTGAGCGCCGGCATCCCCTTCGCCGCCACGACGAGGAACTGCGACGCGCCACGATGGCTCGCGATGCGCGGTGCAGCCCAGTACGAAGTCGTGTAGTCGACGTACGTCGCGGGCCCGACGTTGCCGTCGCGATCCCACGTCGTGACGTAGACGTCGTGGTCCGTCGCGCTGAACGCCTCTTCGTGCACAGCGGCGTAGAGGCCGTTCCACGTGCCGAGGTACGCGCAATCGGCGTCGAGAAGGCTGAAGCCGCTGCCGATGCCGGGCGACGTGGTGAACGTCTGGATGATCGGGTCGATCGTGAGGGGGAAGGTCGCCGCACGCGTGAAGTCGACCGGCACCGTGAGGGTCAGGGTCGCACCGTCGAAGACGGACCCGACATCGCTCCGGCGCCCCGTCGCATCGAACACGATCGCGCGGCCGTAGCGAACACCGCCGCGTTCGTTCGCGAAGGCGAGGGATCCGTTGTCGTTCACAGTGAACGCCAACTCGGACTGCACGCGCATCCGGACCACGAGGGAGTCGCCGGCAGGGCGTTGCGCGAACACGAACGACTGTTCGACGTGGGCCGGGGCGAGGTCGTAGCGCTCGATGCACTCGCGACGAGTGATCTCGATGCGCCGTTCGCCGACGATCCGCGGCGCGTCCGAATCGCGCGACCCCTCCACTTCGAGCCGAACCGGGAAATTGCGGGGCGCGTCGGCGCCGAGGAACGGGACGAACTCGATGCCGCGCGCCGTGAACGCCGCCTTCCAGTCGGAGCCGCGCACCCACGCGGTGCCGTCGACCGCCGCCTCCACGAACACTCGGTTCGTCGCCGGCGCCGCCTGCGGCAACGGCGAGGGCGCAGCTTGTGCCGACAGCAGGGCAGTCAGGAACGAAGGAACGAGAAGAACGGTGACGTCCGGCGTCAACGGCCGGCACGAGCGGGAACGCAGCATCGGGAACTCCTTGGGTCTTGCCGCCGGCGGGCGGCGACAGGTCAAGGAGGAGTCGCGACGCGAACCGAACGACGCTCGCGCGTTTTCCGGCGACTCTGTGTCACCGACCGACGCGACCGTTCGCCGATGCGGCGCCCCGCAGCACCGTCGCCCGGGCGCGGCAGTTGGCCGCTGCAGCCCGGTCACCCAGCCCCTCGTGGATGCGGGTGAGCATCTCGACGGTCACCACGTCCTGCCCGCCCGCCAGGACGTCGGCGGCGGTTGCCGCCGCGAGCGCGCCGTCCGGGTCCGGCGGCTCGGCATCGAGCAAGGCCTTCGCGAGTTCGAGGTGCGCGGCGGCGTCGCGCGACCGCACGTTTGCCCACCGGCGCCGCTCCCGCAGAATGGCGTCCACGTCCTCAAGATCCGCGAGCACGTCGAGCAGCCGCGTGTGGGCGCGTTCGTGATCGGGCGCCATCTCGAGAACACGAGCCAGCGTCCCATGCGCCGCCTCGTCCTGGTTTCCGACGTGCTGGGCGACCGCGAGGCGATACCAGGAATCCGGGTCGTTCGGGCGGGCCGCCGCAACCTCCGCGAACAGCGCGATCGCCGGTTCGTGCTGCTCGCGCTTGTCGAGGACGATCGCCATGCGCGTCTTCGCTTCGAGGTTCGCCGGCTCGCTGCGCAGCCACGCCTCGGCCTCGCGCGCTTCACCCTCCGGGTCGCCCCGCCTCGCGAGCGCTTCGAGCAGTGCCTGTTTGCGCACGTCGTCCTGCGGGAACGCGAGGCATCGCCGCACCGCGACCAGCATCGCGGCGTCGTCGGGCAGGACGTCCCGAAGCGTCACTTCGAGCCAGGCACTCTCCTGCGGGTCCATGCCCTTCTCGCGGGCGCGCAGGCACAGATCGAGCGCGCCGGCAGGGTCGCTCGCGTGCGACACGAGGGCCGCGTAGTGCAACGCGAGTGCGTCGTCGGGCCAGTGCCGCAGCAGGGTCTCGCGGCATTCGCGCATCGCGGCGGCGTCCTTCACCATGTTCGCGGCGACCGCCCACTGCACGGCCCACACGATGCGCGGCGCCGGCGCGAGCCGCATCGCGAGCGACAGGTTTTCGAGCGCCATGTTCGCTGCCGCCTGATCGTGCGAAGCCCCCAGCAGCAGCGCCGACCCGAGGAGCCAGAACGCCGAAGGTGAACGCGGCGGCGGCAGCGACGCGCGCAGCGACTCCGCTTCTTCGCGCCGCCCGGCGTTCTGCAGCTGCATCGTGCGCAGCCGGCGCATCGTGTCCTGGTCGTCGGCGAACGGCGCCCGTCGCTCGAACTCCGCCTCCGCCGCGCGCAGGTCGCCGCTCCGTTGGATCGCGAGGCACAGCCCGGCGATCGCGGTCGCATCCGTGGGATCCAGCTCCAGTGCACGACGCAGCTCCGTGATGGCGGCCAGCCCGCGGCGGCTCGTGCTGAGCGACATGCCGGTCGACAGCCGCGACTCGAACTCGCGCTGCACACGCGCTGACTCCGCGGCTCGCAGGTCCTGCAGCTTCGCGAGCGCCAGCACCCCGAATCCCGCGCAGACGAACAGCATCGCCGCGACGACGGCGCGCAGCGGGCGCTGCCGCACCCATCGGTGCACGCGCCGCGGCAGCGAGGGCAGGCGCGCATACACCGGTTGCAGTTCGAGGAAGGCGCGCAGGTCGTTCGCCATCGCCCCCGCCGAGGCGTAGCGACGCGCGACGTCCTTCTCGAGCGCCTTGCCGACGATGGCGGCCAGGTCCGCGGGCAGGCCGGGCAACAGCCGCCTCGGGTCGATCGGGTCGTGTGCGAGGATCTGGCGCAGCACGACGTCGGTGGACGGGCCGTCGAACGGCCGCTGCAACGTGATGCACTCGTACAGAGTCGCGCCCAGCGAGAACACGTCGCTCCCTGGAGTCAGTGTCGTCGTCGCGGCAACGACCTGTTCGGGCGACATGTAGTTCGGGGTGCCGACCGTCGCACCGACGCGCGTGACCGTCGGAGCGCTGTCGTCGCGCGCGAGGCCGAAGTCGGAGAGCAGCCAGCGCCCGTCGCGGTGCAGCAGCAGGTTCGACGGCTTGACGTCGCGATGCAGGATGCCGGCGTCGTGAACGTGCTGCAGCGCCTCGGCGATCTGCGCGACGCCCTGCACGAGCGAACGCAACTCGCCGCGGTGCGCCGCGCGGTCCGTGCGCAGACGATCGAGATGCTCGGCGAGGGAACAGCCGTCGACGAGTTCCATCGCCAGCCAGTGCCGACCGTCGTTCTCACCGACGTCGACGACCCGCACGACGTGCGAATGGTCGAGCCGTGCGAGCACGAGAGCTTCGCGGCGGAAGCGCGCAACCTGCGCTGCGGTCAGCGTCGCACCCGTGCCGAGCACCTTCAACGCGACCCGGCGCCCGAGCGACGTCTGGTGCGCTTCGTGGACGACCCCCATCCCACCGCGGCCGAGTTCGCGCACGAGGCGGAACGGCCCGACGACGTCACCCTCGGCGCCCTCGGCCGGCGGCCCGTCGGCCCACAGCATCGTGAGCAGCTCCGCGAGATCGGGATGCTGCGCGATCGCCTCCGCCTGCGGCACTCCATCCGCCTGGCTGCGCAGGAACACGTCCATCGCGCGTTCGAGTCGGGAGTCGGGACGCATCGGCAGGACAAGGAGGAGAAGCGCGGCCGAGCGAACACCGGCGGCCGGGCTTTGGGCAGTTCGCCTAATTCTCCGGTCGGCCCAACAGCGAATCGAGCTGGCCTGCCCGGAGCGCCTGGAGCTTCTTCGCGAGCTTCGGCAGCGCCCGTGCGAACCGCATGCGCGCCGCGTCCTCCGCCATGCCGAGCCGGTCCGCGATCTCGCCGAACGGAAGTTCTTCGTACTCACGCCACAGGATCACGTTGCGGTCGTCCGGCTCGAGCAGTTCGAGAGCGAGGCGCAGCCAGTCGCGCGTCTCGGCCTTGCTCGCCGCCGCGCCCGGGTCGGTCACCGACGCCGCGCGCTGGTCGAGGAACAGCACCGAACCGTTCGTGCCCGGCGCTGCGGCCTCGACCTCGCGACGAAGGTCGCGCTTCTTCGCACCGTGGTGGTCCGCGGCCGCGCGGATCGTGTTCTCGACCATCCGCGCGAGCAGGGCACGCAGGTGGCCGCGGTCACTGCACACGAAGCGAGGCCCTGTGCGCAGGATCGTCAGCAGGGTCTCCTGCACGACGTCCTGCGTGTCGGCGCGCTTGCGCAATCGGTCGCCGAGCCGGGCACGCACCTGGCGTTCGATCCACGGCTGGTCCTGCGCGACGAGGTTCGCGAGCGCTTCCTGGTCGCCGCAGGCCCAGCGGTGCAGCAACTGTGCGGTGTCGGTCACGGGAGACGATCGATTGTCACGCGAGCGCCTCGCGGCTCAACGATCCACGCCGACATCCTGGGTCCGTGCAGGCGCGGCGACGCGGCTGGCCCGCGACCACGACCTCGTGCGGGTCCCGGTGTTCGACGAGAGCGGCGAGGACCTGCCGTTCGTCGGGCAGACCGGCGGCAGCAATGCCGCGACGCCCGCATCGGCCGCGAAACCGTGGCGGAAGGCGCTCGCTGCGCCGTCGCGAGGCGCGTCAGTTCCAGCGTGCGTTGCGGCCGACGGTCAGGATCACGACCACCCAGGCGAGCCACACCGCCAGCACGACGAGTTGCGGCCCCGCGGCGACACCGACGGCCATCGCCGTCGAGCCGGCGAGGTGGAGCCCGACGCTGGCGCCGAACTGCAGCACGACCAGCGCGACCATGCGCAGCAGACGGCGGCCGGCCGACGAACCCCGGAGGTGGCTCCGGGTCAGCGTCGCGAGCAGGTAGAGCACGACGACGGCATCGAGCAGCCACGCGCCGAGCAGCGACCACGGTGCAGGCTGGTCCCGCCGTGCGAGAGCGACGAAGAGCACGACGATTCCCGCGACGACCAGGTTGCCGAGCACGGACGACGCCCAGAGTCGACCGAGCGAACCCGGGCCGAACAGATTCGCCCACGGCATCAGCCAGCCCGCGAGCCGATTGCGCCAGGTGATCGCGCCGAGGGGCGACGTTCGCAGCAGCAGGCACCCCGTGGCCGCCAGCGCCGCGAGCGCGCCGACCGCGGCGGCGAAGGCCGGGGCGGAGGACAGGCGGTCGGCGGCGAACCAGGCAACGGCGGCGGGGACGACGACGGTCGAAGCCAGATACAGCAGAGCCACAGGGTGACGCGGGAACGGCATGGCCTCGTCATCCGGATCGCACCAGCGCCGTGGCATCGAAGGCGCAACCCATTGTGAAACCGACGGCAACGGACTTCGGCGCCGGAAGGTCCGCGGGGGGCGCGAACGGCGCCGGCGACGCGACAGATTCGGCTGCCGCCGGTCCACGATGCGCTATCGGTCTGATATCACTTCGCTAGCAGCCACCATGAACACACCGTCTCGCGAACTCACCTATCCGAATCCCGGCTCCGGCCTCGTCACGCTGCTCTCCGGCATCGCCCTCGTCCCTGCCGGGATCACCGCCATCGCGTTCGGCGGCTCGTTCTGCGAACGCGGCCATCCCGCCCTCGGCGTGCCGACGATCGTCCTCGGCTTCTTCGGGATCCTCGCCGCGATCCTGCTCTGGAAGGGCCTCGTGCTGGTGAACCCGAACCAGTCCAAGGTGATCGTGCTCTTCGGCAACTACGTCGGCACGCTGCGGCGCGACGGCTTCTTCCGGATCAATCCGTTCGCGACGCGCCGCGTCGTGAGCCTGCGCGCGCACAACTTCAACAGCGACAAGCTGAAGGTGAACGACCTGCGCGGCAACCCGATCGAGATCGGGGCGGTTGTCGTGTGGCGTGTACGCGACACGGCGCAGGCAGCGTTCGACGTCGAGGACTTCGAGTCCTACGTGCAGGTCCAGACCGAGTCCGCGCTTCGCCACCTCGCGTCGATGCACCCGTACGACAGCCCGCACGACACGGAGGTCTCCTTGCGCGGCGCCAGCGACGCGGTGAACGCCGAGCTGCAGAAGGAACTGACCACGCGCCTGCAGATGGCGGGCATCGAGGTGCTCGAGGCGCGCCTCAGCCACCTCGCCTACGCGCCCGAGATCGCGGGGGCCATGCTGCAGCGGCAGCAGGCCGAAGCGATCATCGACGCGCGCAAGCGCATCGTCGACGGCGCGGTCGGCATGGTGCAGATGGCGCTCGAGCAGCTGAAGGCGCACTCGGTCGTCGAACTCGACGAGGAGCGCAAGGCGCAGATGGTCAGCAACCTGCTCGTCGTGCTGTGCAGCGAGCGCGGCACGCAGCCGGTCGTCAACACGGGCACGCTCTACGGCTAGAGAAGACTCGTGGCCGACGAGAAGAAGGGCTTCCTGCTGCGCCTGCCGCCGCGCGTGTTCGAGGAACTGCGGCGATGGGCCGAGCAGGACATGCGGAGCATCAACGGCCAGATCGAGTGGCTGTTGAAGAAGGCGCTCACCGAACACCTCGGCCGCGATCCCGACGCGCCGCCGAAGAAGGAACGGTAGCGACGGGTCGCGGGCGCCTCACGACTCGAAGCGGCGCTTCAGGACGAGCACGTGCTTCTCGAAGACGTGCCACGACAACCACCCCGCGAGCCACACGACGGGCACGCACATCGCCGTGAACGAGAGCACGATCGCCGGCGCCGAAACATGGTCGAGCGCGCCCGGGTTCGCCTGCGCGAACGCGATCCAGCCGCGGATCACCTGCTCGACGAGCAGGATGTGCACGAGGTAGATGCAGTAGCTGTAGCGGCCGAACGAGCGCAGCACGGGATTCTCGCAGACGCGTGCGAACCAGCCGCCCGACCGCGCCAGCACGAGCAGACCGCTCGCCAGGGGCAGCGCGGCGAGGATCCCCCACTGCTGCATCGGCAGGTTGTGCTCCGGCAACGACGAGCCGCTGAGCCACGCGGTGACGCCGAGCCCGGCCAGGCCCGCTGCCGCGAGACTTCGCGCGACGGCCGGTCGAGGCGACGGCAGCAGCGCGAGCAACGCGCCGGCGGCGAGCCCGTCGAAGCGGCACGGCGTGAGGAAGTAGACCGACGACGCCCCAGCCCCGAGGAGAACGAAGCGCAGCGCGATCGCGCCGACGACCATCGCGACGCACACCCGCACGAGCCAGCGCCGGCTCGCGAGCCAGACGACGGCCGGCCACACGAGATAGAACTGCTCCTCCACCGCGAGCGACCACGTGATCGTGCGCGCGACATCGTGGTTCGTCTCTCCCGGCCACAGCCACGCGAAGTTCTGCACGTAGAGGTAGTACGGAATCTTCTCCGCCACCGTCGTCGCCGCGCGCGGCAGCACGAAGAGCAGCAGCGTGATCACCACGTAGTAGAGCGGGAAGATGCGCAGGGCGCGGCGCGCGTAGAAGTTGCGGAAGTAGTGCGGCCGCTCCTTGGTGCGCACCAGGATCCCGGTGATCAGGAAGCCGCTCAGCACGAAGAACAGGTCCACGCCGATCCAGCCGAGCTGAAGAGTGCGCGTGAGCCAGTGCGTGGCGATGTCGGGGCGCACCATGCCGAACATCGCACAGTGCATCAGCACGACGGCGAGGATCGCGATGCCGCGCACACCGTCGAGCGCTTCGACGCGTTCTTCGGCGCGCACTCCGTTCATGCCGGCGGGTCGAACTTCAGATCGCGGCGCGTGCACGTGCGGCGGTCGAGGTCGAACGCGAGGCAACAGTCGTGCGGCAGCGAGTAGACGTGCAGAGTGACCGTCCGGTCGCGCGCTTCCGCCGGGTTGCCGAGGCGATGGATCGCCCGGACACGGTCCGCGGTCGCGACCGCGCCGATGGACGCGATGACGGCGTCCCCGGTGCACTCGAGCCCGACGCAACCGCCCTTGTCGGCGGGATCGGCGGCGACGGCGGCGTTCGCCAGCGACGAGCCGGGCACGAGACGGAAGGTCTCCTCGCGGATCTGCCCGCGCACGAGCCGCACCCACCCGAGGTTGCCGGCGTGGTTGTGGACCGGCGTCTTCTGACCAGGCTCCCACGTCAGCACCATGACGTCGAACCAGCGCCCGCGATGAACGAGGCGGCGTGCGTAGCGGTCCGCGCGGCCGCCGACGAACGGCTGCACCGAGGCCTCGTCGAGCACGCCCTCGCCGAGGATTTCCTGCACGGTCGGCAGGGAGATGCCCTTCGGTTCCAATCGCTCGAGGCGATCGACCAGGCCGGAAAGACTCAGGCGTTGCATGCGCGCATGGTGGACGGAGAGCGTTGCGCCGGCGACGGGTCGTCGTGCGCAGCCCCCGAACCGTACCACACCCACCGCGGCTCGCACCACGACGGCCTTCGGACCGCGATGTCGTTCCCGGCGCGAAACGGCCAGCGGCGTGGACGAGACACGATGGCCCCCGGGAACCGAGGGCACGGAGGTTGCCTCGCGGCGGCCCTCCCGTGGAGGTCTTCATGTCGCATCGAACCCTGGTCTCGTTCGCCAGCCTCGCCGCCGTCGCGGCCGCCCAGACCCCGCTGCTCGATCGCGCCGCCGCGATCCGGCACTACGCGGCGGTCGAGGCGGAACTGCGCGCGGCGGTTGCACCGGGCGACCCCGCCATCGCGTCGCGCCGCCGCGAAGTGATCGACCTGCTGCAGGAGTACCGCGAGCGCGCCGACTTCGGCCGCCGCCGGAGCGAAGACGGAGAACGAGTGCCCCTGTTCGTCGACGCCGCCGGCCGCCGCTGCGCCGTCGCCTGGCTGCTGGACCACACCGGCGCCGCGGACCTCACTCTCGACATCGCGCAACAGCACAACCGCGCGTTCGTCGTCGAACTCGCCGGCGACGAACGCCTCACCGCGTGGCTCGCTGCCCACGGGCTGTCACCCGAGGAGGCCGCGCGCATCCAGTACCCGCCGAACGGTCTGCCCGTGCGCGAGTCGGCACCGCCGCCCGAACCCGTTCGCCGTCCATCGTCGAGCGAGGGCGACGCGGCACCGCGGACGCCGACCGTCGCGAGCACTCCAGGCCAGGCGGCGGAGACGCCGCCGCCCGCGTCGGGCCCGACGATGCCGGGTGCGGGCGGCGGCCGTGCGCGCGGCCTCCCGCTCGACGCGCTGCAGCCGTCGCCGTGGATCACGTGGTGGAGCTGGAACCGCGGCGCGTTCGAGCTGCCGTTCGCCGACGAAGAGTCGGCCGCGGACGCGAACGACCGCGAAGCGGCTCGCCTGCGCGACGCCGCCCACGCGCGGCTCGTCGCGATGGCGAGGTCGACGCACGCGACGATCCGCGCAGCCGCCGTGCAGGCCCTCGGCCGCACGGGCGCACCCGTCGCCGAGCTGACGCCGCACCTCACCGACGCGTCGCGCGACGTCTCGCTGGCGGCGATGCTCGCGCTCGCCAACGCCGGCGGCCCGCCGCACGTGCACGCGCTGCTCTCGTTCCTGCGACAGAACGATCGCGGCGAGGATCTCGCCGTCGCGGTAGCGGGGATGGCCACCGTCGGCGAAGGTCCGACGCAGCGACTGCTCGCTGACACGGTGATCCGGCTGCTGACCGACGAACGCGCGAACGCAGGTACGGCAGCGGCCCTCGCCGCGAGCGCCTGGGCCGACGAACGGATGCGGATTGCGGCACGCGACGCGCTCCGCAACGGCACGAGCCCCGCGCAGCGGGCCGCCGGGGCCGAAGCCCTGGGCGTCGACGCGGACGCCGCTGACGTCGCCGCGCTGACCGCCGCGGCGCACGACGGCAGCGTCGCCGTTCGTCGCGCAGCGGCGCTGGCGCTCGGCCGCAGCAAGCACCGCCTCGCGCTGCCGGCGCTGCAGACAGCATCGGAGGCCGAACGAGAACCCGACACTCGCGCCCAGCAGCTGTTCGCCATCGGCGACCACGGCGGCGCTGCCGCGAAGGACTTCCTGCTCGCGCACTTCGAGGAGGGATCGAAGCAGCTGCGCGGGAGCGCCGCGCTGGCGCTCGGGCTGTTCGGCCGATCGCACGACGAGCCGGTTCGCACGGAGCTCGCTGCGAGGATCGCCGCGGCGCTCGCCGCCGAACGCAACCAGGACCAGAAGGGCGCCTACGTGCTCGCACTGGGTCTGCTTCGCGACCGCGGCTCGCGCGACTTCCTGATCGCGACGCTGCAGTCCTCGGCCTCCGCCACGCGCGGCGCCGCGGCATCGGCGCTCGGCATGCTCCAGGACCGCGCCGCGCTCGCTCCGCTGCGGCGCGTGCTGGTCGACGATGCGTGCCCGTGGGTCCGACAGCAGGCGGCGCGCGCTCTCGGCCGCCTCGACAACGACGCGATCGATGCGCTCGTCGAAGCCATGCGCGTCGATGCCGATGCCGTGACGCGCCGCACCGCTGCGTTCGCGCTCGGCGGCCTCGGCGCCGCGCGCGCGGCAGAAGCGCTGCTCGACCTCGCCGCGGAGGACCAGGCGCCCGCAGAGGCGCGCGCCGGTGCGGCGCTCGGCCTCGGCCGCCACTTCCGCCGCGGCGAGCCGAAGCTCCCGACCCTGCGCTTCCAGCACGATCCGTCCGGCTTGCCGGCGATCGCGGCGTGGGCGTTCCTGCAGGAACTCTGATCAGGCGCCGTACTTCTTGATCGCGGCGTCGAGCTTCGGCAGCACCGACAGGATGTACAGGGCCACGAGCGCCACCGCTCCGGCGATGACCAGGAAGAACGTCGCCGGCGCCAGCGCTCCCTGCAGCACACCGAGGAAGCCCGAGAACTTGTTGCCGACGGCGGTCGCGAAGAACCAGCCGCCCATCGTGAGACCGACGAAGCGTTTCGGACTCAGCTTGGTGACGAGCGACAGCGCCATCGGCGACAGGCACAGTTCGGCGAGCGTGGCGATGCCGTAGAAGCCGGCCAGCCACAGCCCGCTGACCTTCATCGCGCCGTTGCCCGACACGAAGCCCGCGACCGCCATGAACAGCGCGGCCAGGGCGGTCATGACCATGCCGACGAAGATCTTGCGCGCGGTGGAGAAGTCGACGCCGCGCTTCAGCAGCCGCGCGAAGAAGATCATCACGAGCGGTGTCAGTGCGACGACGAAGAACGCGTTCCACGACTGGTAGAGCTCGGGGTTCGCGGTGCGCAGGTACTTGCCCGGTTCGAGCTGCGGCGCGTCACCCGCATAGAGCTTGTCGAACGCCGCCGGCGTCACGAGGTAGGTCGGAAAACGCGCGCCGCCCTCGGCGGTCCGGACGAACGCGACGCGCTGCGTGGCGGCAGCGCCGCCGTCGACCTTGACGGTGGTCACGGGCAAGCCGTGCGCATCCGTGCCTTCCTCGACGGTGACCTTCGGGAACACCTCGACACTGAACTTCTTCCACGATGCCTGTTCGTCGCTGGCGCCGCTCGCAGGTACGACCTCGATCGCGACGTCCGCCGGCAGCTTGCCGCGCAGCTCCGCGAGGTTGGCTTCGTCCATGCGCTTCTGGCCGAACATCTTCGCCTGGGGATCGCTCGCGATCGGCAGCAGCGTGCTCTTGTGCGGGCGCGGCGTGTCGGCCGCCGCGTTCTTGTAGTAACCGGGGTACGCGGAACCGGCGAAGACCGGGAACGCGTCGGCAACGAGCACGACCGGATCGGGCTGGCCGAGGTGGCGCGCGGTGTCCTCGTCGGCCCACGTCGTCATCGCGCTGCCGTTCAGGTGCAGCACCATGAAGAACGTGCCACCCGCGAGATAGACCGGCAGCAGTGCGCGCAGGCCGGGCTTCTCCTCGTCGCTCGCGCGCTTGCTCAGGTCGACGAAGAACAACAGGATCGGGATCGATCCGATCAAGAAGCCGATGTCGGTCGCCTTCACGAGCTTGGTGACCGACGAGGGCAGTACGAACGCGGCGAACGCCCAGCCCGCTACGCCGAAGAGCAACGCCGGGCCGAGGATGCGGCCCATGATCTCGCCGAACGGCGTGTCCTCCGGGTTGGTGCCCGGCGTGCGGTCGGCGCGATCGAGCACCTTCCAGCTCCAGAGCAGGATCACGCACGACAAGAGGAGCCCGATGCCAGCCGCGATGAACGCCGCCTCCCACGCCCACTGGTTGCGCGTGTAGGCGACGAGGAAGCTCGCGGCGAACGCGCCGATGTTGATCCCCATGTAGAAGATGTTGAAGCCGGCGTCGCGCTTCGGATCACCCTTCTGGTACAGGTTGCCGACCATCGCGGAGATGTTCGGCTTGAAGAAGCCGTTGCCGATGCAAAGCAGCGCGAGGCCCACGGGGAACGTCCACGCCTGGCCCGTGCCGAGCAGGAAGAAGCCGCTCGAGAACACCAGCCCGCCGATCAGCACCGACTTGCGGTAGCCGAGGAATCGGTCGGCGATGAGTCCGCCCAGGTAGGGCGTGAAGTAGACGAACGCGAGATAGATGCCGTAGACCTCGTTGCCGAGGTCCTTGGGCCACCCGAGTCCACCTCGCTCGGTGTCCGTCGCGTACAGCAGCAGGATGTTGACGATCGTGTAGAAGCCGAGGCGCTCCCACATCTCGATGAAGAAAAGGCGGAAGAGACCCTTCGGGTGACCGGTGAACATGCGCTGGTCGACCGAAGGCGCCTACTTGACACCGTGCATGAGCTTCTGCACCCACGGCGCTGCCACCAGCAGCAGGAGGCCCGCGGCGGTCAGGGCCCAGAAGCCGAACGTGTAGCCACCGAGAGCCGAAGCCGTCGTCATCCCCGTCTCACCACTCACGTGACTCGCGAAGATGCCGGACAGGTTGTTGCCGATGCCCGTCGACAAGAACCAGCCGCCCATGCCGAGGCCGACGAGGCGCACCGGCGCGAGCTTGGTGACCATCGAGAGGCCGATCGGCGACAGGCAGAGCTCGCCCACCGACTGGATCAGGTACACCGCGAACAAGGTCCAGAACGGGATCTTGTTGGTGGTCGGGTCCAGCAGACTCGACAGGGCGAACATGAGCAGCAGAAACGCGAGCCCGTTGAAGATGATGCCGAGGCCGAACTTGCGCGGGATGGAAGGGTTCGCCTGGACCCTCGACAAGGCGACCCAGACCCATGCCACGATCGGAGCGAAGACGATGATCGCCAGCGCGTTCACGCTCTGGAACCAGCCGGTCGGGAACTCACCCCACCCGCCGAAGTCGCGGTTCACGATGTCCTTGGCCAGAAAGGTGAACGAGCTGCCCGCCTGCTCGAAGAACATCCAGAAGATGATGTTGAACACGAAGATCAACAGCATCGCGATGGTCTTGTCGCGCGCGACGGCCCCCTCCCGCCGGCCTTCGATCATCAGCATCACCGAGAGACCCACGAACATGGCCGTGAGCAGCCACTGCAACTTCTCTCCGGCCACCGCCAGGAGCAGGAACACGATGGGTACGGCGACCACCCCGCCGACGACCACACTCGCCAATCGCTTCGTGGTGACCTGGTCCGCGAGCGGCGCGCCAATGCCCTTGAGTGACCGGCGGCCGATGTAGAACCAGACCAGGCTGATGAGCATCCCGATGCCGGCCGTGAGGAACACGACCTTGTATGCCGGCATGACTTCGGAGCCGATGACCTCGCCGAAGACCTGTTTGGCCAGCCGTTCCGTGAGGATCGGCGACAGGAACGCCCCGAGGTTGATCCCCATGTAGAAGATCGTGAATCCGGAGTCGCGCCGTTCGTCGCCGCTTGCGTAGCACTTGCCGACGATCGTCGAGATGTTCGGCTTGAAGAGCCCGTTGCCCACGACGATGGTCGCGAGGCCGATCTTGAAGATGGTCGGATCGGGCACCGCGATCAGGAACAACCCGACCGCCATGAACACCGCACCGGTCAGGATCGACCGCTGGTAACCGATCACCTTGTCCGCGACGTAGCCGCCGAAGATCGCGACGGCGTAGACGAGTGCCAGGTAGGCCCCGTACGTCAGACCCGCCTCGGCCTGCCCCTTCGGGTCTCCGCCGTGGAACTGCGCGACGATGTACAGCACCAGCGCCCAGCGGATGCCGTAGAACGCGAAGCGTTCCCAGAACTCGGACATGAAGAGCATCCACAGCGGTTGCGGATGCCCCATGACTTGCTTGAACTCGGGCAGGACGGTGCCATCCCGGTTCGTGGCGGCTGCGGCGTTGGTCACGCAATGACTCCTGGAGAGCGGGCGAAGGGGAACAGGCCGCGAAGGCTACCCACGACTCTCTGGCGAGGCACTGGCGAAGCGCGCGCCCGAACGATCATTCCTCATGGCCCCTGCCCGCCCTTGCCTCGTCGCGCCACCGCGGCGATCCTCCCCCGCCCAACCCCGAGGAGCACGACACCGATGGGCCGCCAGTGGCTGCACAGCAAGAAAGAGGTCACCGCCAACCGCAAGGCGCAGATCACCAGCAAGCTCGTCCGCGAAATCATGGTCGCGGCGAAGATGGGCGCGCCCGATCCGGCGATGAACCCGCGGCTCTCGCTCGCCGTCGAGGCCGCGCGCAAGCAGTCCGTGTCGAACGACGTCATCAACCGGGCGATCAAGAAGGGCTCGGGGCAGGGTGACGAAACGATCAACTACGAACTGGTCACGTACGAGGGCATGGCGCCGCGCAACGTGCCCGTGATCGTCGAGTGCCTCACCGAGAACCGGAACCGCACGGCGCCGGACATCCGTTCGCTCTTCAAGGACGGGCAGTTCGGCAGCAAGGTGATGTTCCTGTTCGACCATGTCGGCATCGTCGAAGCGATGCACGAGAAGGCAGGACAGGATCTCGAGAGCGCGGCGATCGAAGCCGGCGCCCAGGACGTGGAGAAGCTCGAGAACGTCGACGAGGAGAAGAGCGGCGGCCGCTTCTTCACCGACCGCACGGACATGTACACCGTCGCCGACGCGCTGAAGAAAGCAGGCTGGACGATCGCGACGGCCGAACTGGGCTATCGCGGCAAGGACCCGGTCGCGCTGGCCGGCGAGGAGCGCACGAAGGTCGAGGCCTTCCTCGAGCGCCTCGACGAGAACGACGACGTGCACCGCGTCTGGGCCGCGATCAAGTAGCGGTCGCACACGCTACGGCGCGACGAGCACCGGCATTCGTTCGCGCACGGCCACTGCCACTCCCGCCGACAACGCCCACAGGCCGCGGCGCGCCGCCGTGAGAAGGTCACCGCCGGCAGGCGCGGCGAGGCCGCTCCACGA